>JAXMLA010000390.1:0-4535 GCA_034370465.1 Desulfuromonadales bacterium | reverse complement strand
ACCCCGGTACAACTGGAGCCTTCGCCGGCCGTGCAGCAATAACAGTGCTCGGAGGTGAGGATCTTTTTACCATCGATCCCCTGTTCGTCGAGATCGGCCAATGTGATCTCTGTTCCATCGTCGGCAGAGATCGCCATCCCCAACGCCTGATTGAAATCACAATTATAGAGTTTCCCTTGCCAATCGACACTGATCAGGCTGCGGCACATGATATTTTCGGCGGCATCGGGATTGAAACGACCCGTCAGCAGTTGCAAATATTTTGTATAGGTACCGGTGGCTTCGAGATGCTCGCGAAAACGGCCGATCGGCGAGTTGGTGATGGTGAAAAGATGGTTGAAGATGATTCCGTGTCGAACCAACAGCTCTTCTTTGTAGGCCGCTTCCAGGTCATGTTGCCGGCCGGGGATAAAATCTCCGCCGGGGTTGTAAACGAGATTCAACTCCACCTCGCGCCCATAGCCGCGGGCGTTCAGTTGCTTTAAGACCTCAATGCTCTTGCGATAGACTCCCTGACCGCGCTGCCCGTCGACGTTCTCTTCGAGATAACAGGGGAGGGAGCCGATGATCGTCAGTTCCTGCTCCCGACAAAACTCCGGCAACCACTCCCATCCCGGTTCGGTCATAATCGCCAGATTGCTGCGCAGCAGCCGGTGCGGTGTTAAACCCTCGGTCTTTTCGATCAGCGCCCGGAAGTTCGGATTCATCTCCGGGCAGCCGCCGGTGATATCGAGGGTGAGGTGGGGGTGCCGGGAAAGGAAGGTCGCAATCTCGTCGATGACTTCGAGCCCCATGATTTCCGTACCACGACTGGACGCGTCAACATGACAGTGGTGGCAGTGCAGATTGCAGAGATTGCCGAGATTGACTTGCAGGGTCTGCAAACCGGCAAAGGTTTCAAATTCCGGATTAATTGCCTGTAGACGATCTTTAAATATTGGGACCATGGTTTTAACTTTCTCTCCAATTTTTATGAGGCACTGGCAAGCGCCTACCGGACAAGGTTGATGGCCGTTAGCGCTTGCTCTTTCGTGATGGGATTCATGAGGATGATTGTTCCTTCCGAGCTTTGAACTTGTTATAAAGGACCGGGATCAAGGCAAAGAGCCCCAGTAGCGCAAAAGAGCCGAGGACCCGGGGTGAGGCGATGCCAGCCAGGGAATCGATGGTCGCCAGGCTCGCCCCGGCATTGACGTAGACAAAACCGCCGGGGATGATGCCGATCATGGTGGCGAGAAAGAAGGTGCGCAGCGGCAGACGGGTCAGGCCGGCGGCGAGATTGATCAGGAAGAAGGGGAAGACCGGCACCAGGCGGAGAAAGAGGAGGTAGCTGAAGCCTCGGCTTTCGAGTTCACGATTCATCCCCTCCAGTTTGCTGCCGAACTTGTTGAGGACCGCATCGCGCAGCAGGTAGCGGGTGACAAGAAAGGCGAGGGTGGCGCCGATGGTGGCGGCGATGTTGGCGTAGAGTGTCCCCATGATCGAACCGAAGATCGCCCCGGCCGCCAGGGAGAGGATGGCGGCGCCCGGCAGGGAGAGGGCGGTGGTGAGAATATAGACCGCCATGAAGCCGGCGACCGTGATCAGCTGGTGGGCGGCATAGTAATCGAGGAGCGCCTGGCGGTTGGCCTTGAGGGCCGCCAGGGTCAGAAACCGACCGAGATCGAAGTAAAAGAAGAGGACCACGACAACCAGACCGCTGAGGGCCAGAACGATCTTTTTAATGTTCATGGATTAGCCTCGCTGCCATTTGAGCCAGCCGGAAAAGAGATTCTTCACGAAAGGGGTTAGCCGCGTCCGGTTGTGGGCGTCGGCGAGGCGCTTGATCACTTCGGTCTGGGTCGGATAAGGGTGGATGGTCTTGCCGATGGCGGATAGGCCAAGGCCACTGGTGATCGCCTGAGAAAATTCATTGATCATCTCCCCGGCATGGCGGGCGACGATGGTTGCGCCGAGGATCTTGTCCGTCCCTTTGCGCAGATGGATCCGGGCAAAACCTTCCTCTTCACCGTCGAGCACCGCCCGGTCGATCTCCGCGAGCGGCACGGTCAAGGTCGTCACCTCAATACCTTTTGCCTTGGCATCAGCTTCATACATACCGACATGGGCAATTTCGGGGTCGGTGTAGGTACACCAGGGGATCGTCAGTGCCGATGTCTTCTGTCGTCTCATGAACAGGGCATTGGCGATCAGTATCCGCGCCAGGGCATCGGCGGTGTGGGTGAATTTGAAGGGGAAGCAGATATCCCCGGCGGCGTAGATATTCGGGTTCGAAGTCTGCAAAGTATCACTGACGGTGACGCCGGAGCGGTCAAACTTGATCCCGGCCTTCTCCAGTCCGAGTCCTTCGGTATTCGGAGCACGACCAACCCCGACGAGAATCTCGTCCGCCGCCACCACAATTTCTTCACCATCACGCTCCAGGCGCAGAATTTTCTCGTTCCCCCGCTTCTCCACGCCAAGGATCTTGACCCCAAGCTGAAGATCGACCCCCTCACGGACAAAGGCGGCATGAAGGATCTCGGCAGCATCGTTGTCTTCGCGCCCGAGGATATGAGGACCGAGCTCGATGAGGGTGACTTGACTGCCGAAGCGGGCAAAGGATTGCGCCAGTTCGCAACCGATGGGGCCGGCGCCGATCACCGCCAGACGGGGGGGCAATTCGGTCAGGGAGAAGACCGTTTCGTTGGTAAGGTAGCCGGCCTCCGCCAGGCCGGGGATAGGCGGGGCGGCGGCCCGGGCACCGGTGCAGATGGCGGCTTTTTTAAAGAAGAGCTTCTGGCCATCGACCTCGACGCAATCGGCCGCAACAAAACTCCCCTGACCGATAAAGACATCCACCCCGAGCTCATCGCGAAAGCGTTTGGCGGAATCGTGGTGACTGATATCGGCGCGCAGACGCCTCATCCGTTCCATCGCCGTGGCGAAATCAAATTGCAGCCCGGCGCCGCCGAGGACGCCGAATTCGCCGCTGTTACGAGCGTCGTAAAACGCCCGCGATGCCCGGATCACTCCTTTGGAGGGGACACAGCCGACATTGAGGCAGTCACCGCCGAGGAGGTGGCGCTCGATGAGGGCGACTTTTGCTCCCAATCCTGCCGCCCCGGCCGCCGAGATCAGTCCGGCGGTGCCACCGCCGATGACGACGAGATTGTAACGTCCGCTTAGGGTTGGATTGACCCAATTCGACGGGTGGACATTGGCGACCAGGGTACGGTTGTAGGTGTCATGGGGTAAAACATCGTGATTTGTAGTCATAGAAGACTCCTATTGCATGTATTCAAACCCCTGATAAGGGGGGAAGTGCGGGGGGGTGTTAACAACACGCTCCGCCGCTGCATGGATCGCAGGCGGCCTCTTTGGAAGAAGCCGGTGCGCAAAGGGACCAAAATAAACCGAGCGGTCGCTGGTCACGCGGAAGTGTTTACCAAAGCGGGTCTCCTGCACCATTGCAGCAGTATTGCTGCAGACCAGCATCGGCTTGCCGGTAATGAAAGTGTGATGGTCATCGAGGGGGAAGCGGTGCGGATCCTTCTTTCAACAGGAAAACATGTTCACTATGGCTCAATGTCCCTTCGCCCATGACCGCCTTGACCTTGTTCCAGTTGGCCCGCAGCAGAGGGAGATGCTGCGCGTAGGTTTTAAAGAGGTTGGGAACCATGCCGAAAGATCCTTCGATTTCGGCGAAAATTTCTTTGACCTCAGTGTCATCGGCTTTGACATTGTATGTTGCGATCCTAGCCATATCATTCTCCTTCGTAAATTTTGCGAGTTCAGGTTCTAGGCCCGTAACTCTAAGGTAATCCTTAGCGTTTCAAGACACTGCCGCATCGGGCGTTCATCTTTTTTGAGCCGCGACAGCATGATCCCCCCCTCGATAGTGGCAATAATGTGGTTGGCCAGAGCTTCACTGCTAATATCTATACGGATTTGTTCGTTTTTCTGTGCGCCTGCCACCGCAACAGCAACCTTGTCGCTCCATTGATCGAAGACCCTGGCGATCGCACAGGCGAATTCCGGATCAGAATCACTCATCTCCAGAGCGGTGTTACCAAAGAGGCAGCCACCGACAAATCCGGTGGACAGATGCTTCTCCAGTGCGCAGCGGAAAAATCGATCCAGACTCGCGCCAGGGTTGTCGCCCCCCAACGCCGCGCACAGAAAGTCCATAAACTCGCGAGTTGCTTCGCTGAGAACTGCGCGGGCAATCTCATCCTTCCCGGCAAAGTGGAAGTAGAGACTCCCTTTCTTCATCCCCGTGGCTTGCACCAGGTCATTGATGGTAGTGGCACTAAAGCCCTTGGTATTGAAGAGTTCCCGGGAGCTCTCAAGGATCTTCTCACGGGTGATTTCACCTTTTGTTTTCATTGCCATCTCCATGAAACCGAACATTCGGTTTATTATTGCGCATAATCATGAAAAGTCAATTTTTGAATGTAGAAGCACATAACAAAGGGCCCGGAAGAATTGATCTTCCGGGCCCTTGTTTGTTGTTCTTGTCGGGGCGACGCCTGCGTCGCCCCGATTGGTCTTTA
>JAXMLA010000389.1:0-9115 GCA_034370465.1 Desulfuromonadales bacterium | reverse complement strand
ATTCTGCTGTCCCGACCGAAAAGCCGGCGATTGCTGTCGAGACGGCAATCGCCACGCCGGCACCCCTGCGCGCCACCATCCCCGTCACCGGGACATTGACAGCCCGGCGCACGGCAGAGGTGAAGACTGAACTCGCCGGTTTGATTCGCGAAGTCTATGTCACCGAATGGGCCGTCGTGCGCCAGGGGCAGCCGCTGGCGCGTATCCAGGCGAGCGAAAGTGAAACAGCGGTCAAACGGGGTGAAGCGGGGATCGCCAGCGCCCGGGCGGCTCTGTTGCAGGCCGAAGTCGAAGCTGACCGCGCCCGGCGTGAAGGGGAACGGATGGCGCAACTGAAGAGTGCGGGGCTGGCGACGCAGCAGCAGCTCGACGATGCCGGCAGTGCGGTTGCCGCTGCGGTCGCCCGGGTGGCGGCGGCGCGGGCGCAGTTGCAGGTGAGCGAAGAGGAAGTCATTCAGCTCCGTCTCCGTTTGCAAAAGAGCCTGGTGCGGGCACCGATCGACGGAGTGGTGGCGCTGCGCGCTGTCAATGTCGGCGACCTGGCCGGCGCCGATTCGGGGGGAAATGTCCTCTTCCGCATTGTCGATAATCGTCTCCTTGATCTGACCGTCACCGTCCCGGCCCGGGAGTTGGCGCAGATTCGGGTCGGACAGACCCTGGAATTCAGCAGCGACGGCCGTCCCGAGACCTTCCGCGGCATCATCAAGTATCTCAATCCCAGTATTAACCCGGCGGATCGCTCGCTGCAGCTGATGGCGGAGATTGACAACGCCGACGGCCGTCTCCGTGACGGTCTCTTCGTCAAAGGGGAGATTCTCACCGGCCAGCGCGAGAAGGTGCTCCTCGTTCCCCGCACCGTCCTCTCCGGTCTCGACCTCGCCAACCGCACGGCGTCCCTCTTTGTCGTGGCCGGCGATCAAGCAGAACGCCGCGCTGTTCAGATCGGCGCGCTCAGCGGCGAGCAGGTGGAGATTGTCACCGGCTTGCAGGCCGGGGAGCGCTACGTCAGTCGCGGCGCCTTTAATCTGCGCGATGGCGACAAGGTCAGCAGCGGAAGCCCGCAGCCATGATCCTCTCCGATCTCTCCATCAAGCGGCCGATCTTTGCCGCGGTGATGATGCTCGCCCTCGTGACTCTCGGTCTCTTCTCCTACCGGCAACTCTCGGTGGAGATGTTCCCCAACGTCGAAATCCCGGTCGTCTCCATCGTCACCAAGTTCCCCGGCGCCGCCCCCGAGACGGTCGAGCGCGAAGTCTCCAAACGCATCGAGGAAGCGGTCAACCAGATCGCCGGGGTCAAGCACGTCCTCTCCTTTTCGCGGGAAGGGGTCTCCACCGTCGTCGTCGAATTCCGGCTGGAGGAGAAGCTCGGCGAGGTGACCCAGGAAGCGCGCGCCAAGATCGCTTCGATTCGCGGCGAACTGCCGGAGGCGGTCGAAGAACCGATTATCCAGAAGCTCGATTTCAACGCCATGCCGGTGGCAGCCCTGGCGGTGCAGTCCGATACGTTGTCGCCGCGCGAATTGACGACTCTGGTCGAGAAGAAGATCAAGCGGCGCTTCGAAAGTGTCGCCGGGGTCGGCAAGGTCGATCTGATCGGCGGGGCGAAGCGGGAAGTGACGATCGAACTCGATCCGGTCCGTCTCGACAGCCTCGGCCTCGGCGTCAACGAGGTGGTCGCGGGGTTGCAGAGTGAAAATACCAACACCCCCCTCGGGCGGCTGACCCAGCCGGGGGGAGAATACCCCCTGCGCATCGACGGCAAACCCGGCAGCGCACAGGGTTACCAGCAGATGGTGGTGGTGGAGCGGGGCGGCCGCGGCATCCCCCTGAGCGAGATTGCCACCGTGACCGACGGCGTCGAAGAGCAGCGCCGCCTCGCTCTCGTTAATGGCGCCCCGGCGATCGGGCTTGATATCTACAAGCAGTCCGGCGCCAATCAGGTGGAGCTGGTCGACAACGTCAAGAAGATCATCGCCCGGGTGCAGAGCGAACTCCCCCCCGGCGTCACCCTGACCCTGGTGCGCGATGGCTCGATCATGACCCGCGAATCCCTCGCCGACGTCAAGGAGACACTCCTTATCGGCGGCATCCTGACGGTGATTATCGTCTTCTGCTTTATCAACTCCTGGCGCTCGACGGTGATCACCGGCATCACCCTGCCGATTTCGGTCATCTCCTCCTTTATCATCATGAATGCCCTCGGGATGACCCTCAACGTCATGACCCTGATGGCCCTCTCCCTCGCCATCGGCCTTTTGATCGATGATGCCATTGTCGTCCGCGAGAATATCGTCCGCCATCTGCAGATGGGGAAGAGTCACCTCGAAGCGGCGCGTTTCGGCACCAACGAGATCGGTCTGGCGGTCTTTGCCACGACCATGTCGATCATTGCCGTCTTTATTCCGGTCGCTTACATGCGCGGGATCGTCGGTCGCTTCTTCTTCGAATTCGGCATGACCGTCGCCTTTGCCGTCCTCGTCTCCCTCTTTGTCTCCTTCACTCTCGACCCGATGCTCTCCTCGCGCTGGAAGGATCCATCGATCCATAATCACGGCCGGCGCAAGGGGATTGCCAAACTGCTGGAGCGGTTCAACGACTGGTTCGAGGTCAGCGCCGACAGATACCGCGCTGCGATCAGCTGGGCGCTCGGCCACCGCAAAAGCATCGTCGCCATGGCGGTTGCCGCCTTTGTCAGCGGCATCCTGATCTTCGGTACCCTCGAATCGTCCTTTATGGCTCAGTACGATAAAGGGGAGTTTCAGGTTTCTTTCAAGACCGCCCCGGATGCCGGCATGACCGAGACGGAAGATCGCCTTGCTGCCGTCATCGCGGCATTGCAACCCCTGGCGGAGATTGATCACACCTACGCCACCATCGGCGCCGGCGACAGCGGCACAGCGCGCGACGGTCTCCTTTACGTCAAACTCAAAGAGCGCAGCGAACGGCAGCGCGATCAATTTGTCGTGCAGCAGGAGGTGCGGCAGCGCCTGCAACAGATTGCCGGCATCACCTTCTCCATCGAAGAGGTCGGCCAGATTGGCGGCGCGCAAAAGCCCCTCAACGTCAACCTCAAGGGGGATGATCTGATCATTCTCAAGGAGCTCGGCGCCAAGCTCAAGGAGAAGTTGTACCAGGTGCCGGGGATCGTCGATCTTGCCGTGACCCTGGAGCACGATATCCCCGAATACCGCCTGCAGATCGACCGCGAGCGCGCCCTCTCGGCCGGGGTCACCTCGGCGGAGGTGGTGGCGGCGCTGACGCGATTGGTCGGCGGCGAAGCGGTGACGACTTTCGAGGATGAAGACGGTGATGCCGTCGATCTGCGCGTCCGTCTGCCGGCCGGATTGCGCGAGAATCCCGAGCAGATTTTGCAGCTCAAGCTTGCGGTCAGTGACGGCAAGGGCGGGAGCACGCTCGTCCCGCTGGCAGCCTTTGCCAGTTACAGCGTCGCCGCCACCCCCTCGGAGATCAACCGCCGCGACCTGTCCCGACAGGTGACGGTCTCAGCCAACCTCGATAATCTCCCGATCGGCACGGCGGTCAAGCATGTCGAAGCGGCGGCGGCGCAGATTGCCATGCCCCCCGGCTACACCATCAACCTTTCCGGCGAAGCGGAAGATATGGCGGAATCCTTCGGTTACATGGGGGAATCCCTCCTCCTCGCCATTATCTTTGTCTACCTGATTCTCGCTGCCCAGTTCGAATCGTTCTTTGAACCCTTCGCGATTATGCTCTCCCTCCCCCTTGCCATCGTCGGCATGGCGGGGATGCTCAAACTCACCGGCGATACGATTAACATCATGTCCCTCATCGGCTTGATCATGCTCATGGGGCTGGTGACCAAGAATGCCATCCTTCTTGTCGATTACGCCAAGATCCTGCAGCAGCGCGACGGTCTGGCGCGACGCGAGGCGGTGATTCAGGCGGGGCGGACGCGACTGCGGCCGATCATCATGACGACTCTGGCGATGATCTTCGGCATGCTCCCCCTCTTCCTCGCCATCGGTTCCGGCGCCGAGATGCGCGCGCCGCTCGCCCGCGCCGTGGTCGGCGGTCTGATTACCTCGACGGTGCTGACGCTGATCGTCGTGCCGGTGGTTTATACCCTTGTCGATGACTTTGCGCTGTGGTTGAAGCGGAAATGGAGCGGCGTAAAGGCGCATTAACTTTATCCCCTCACCCGGCCTGCGGCCACCCTCTCCCAGCGTAGGGAGAGGGGCTGCCAAACCAATGGTGCCCTTCTCCCCAGGGGAGAAGGTGCCCGTCAGGGCGGATGAGGGGGATTTTTCACTTACGAGGCCCCCATGGAAAAACGCTTCCTCACCCCGCAAGAAACGATCGGCGCGATTATCGCCAACGGCCGCCGCGTCCTCGCCCAATCCCTCGGTCGCACCTTTGTCCTCAGCCTCCTCGCCGGCTTCTACATCTCCTTCGGCGCCCAACTGGCGACGGTTGTCACCAGTGATGCTGCCGCTCATCTCGGCAGCGGCGTGGCTCGTCTTCTCGGCGGCAGCGTCTTCTCCATCGGCCTGATGCTGGTGGTGGTCTGCGGCGCGGAACTCTTCACCGGCAACAGCTTCCTTGCCTCCTCGGTCCTTGACGGTGAGATCCGCTTGATCAAGATGCTCGAGAACTGGGGGGTGGTGATCATCGGCAATCTCCTCGGCGCAATCTTTTTTGCCTGGATGATGGCGGAGAGTCGTCTCTGGGAAAGCGGTAACGTCGGGGCCCACGCTGTGAATATCGCGGCGGCCAAATGCAACCTGTCCTTCTGGGTCGCCTTTATCCGCGGTCTCCTTTGTAACTGGCTGGTCTGCCTGGCGGTCTTCATGGCGACGGCGGCCCGCGATATCCCCGGAAAAATCCTGGCCTGCTATGTGCCGATCATGACCTTTGTCGCCAGCGGCTTTGAACACTCCGTTGCCAACATGTACTTTATTCCCAACGGGCTGCTGATCAAGGGGGCCTTTCCGGGCGTCGATCCCGGTCTTACCTGGGCGAATTTCCTCCTCGCCAACCTGATTCCGGTGACTCTCGGCAATATCGTCGGCGGAGTGATCTTTGTCGCGTCGGCCTATTGGTATGTTCATAGCGGCGGCAAGAATAGCAGCCCTTCTCCCTGAGGGAGAAGGTGGCCGCAGGCCGGATGAGGGGGAAAGTTAGAAATTTGTACAATATTCGACCTTCCCCCCTCACCCTGACCCTCTCCCTCAGGGAGAGGGGAATCAAAAAGAAGATGAACAGAGGGACTCTTATGCCACGCAACGTGATGATCTTTCTGATAATTCTCCTGCTCGTCACCACCGCCCAGGCCGAACCGCGTCATCTGACCCTGAAAGAAGCCCTCGCCCTCGCCGCCGAACAGAATTATGCGGTCAGGCAGGCGCAGGAGAGCCGGGTCGGTCTTGATGGCCGCTATGTCGAAGAACGCGCCGCCGCTCTGCCGCAGTTGACAGCGAGCGCCGGGATCGGGCTGTCACGTGATGCCAGCCAGGAAGTCTTCGGCGCCGGCGCGCGTCAGCAGAGTGAAAGTGCAGAGATCTCCCTGACCCAGCCCCTCTTTACCTGGGGGAAGATCGGCGCCGGGATCCGGGCGGCGAAAGTCGCGCAGCAAAGCGGCGATCAACGAATTCGCAGCGCCCGCCAGGGAGCGCATCGCGATGTCACGGTTGCCTTTGTCGATCTCCTTCTCGCCGTCGAATTGCAACGCCTCGCCGCTGAGAATCTGCTGCAGAAGGAGCGCCATCAACAGGAGGCGGAGCGCCGCTACGCCCTCGGGGTTGCCACCGATTACGATCTCCTCGCTGCCACGGTGGCGACAGAGAATGCCCGTCCGGAGACGATTCGTTCCGCTAACCGGGTGAGGACAGGGCAGCAGCGTCTCGCTTATCTCCTTGCCCTTCCTGAGGAAGTGATTGCCGAGGGGGAACTGGCAGTTGCCGTCGCTGAACCGATCACTTTTGCCGAGGCGTTGCAGGTTGCGGTGGCGAATCGCCCCGAGCTTGCCGACCTCCGTCTCCGCCAGCAGGTGCAGAGGGAGATCAGCCGCATCTACGGGGCCGAGAACAAACCGCGACTTGATCTGCGCGGCGGGGCGGGCTGGCAGACGCTCGAACTCGACAATGCCGCCGGAGATCAATGGAGCGGATCGGCCTGGAACGCTGGCGTCTATCTGACCTGGCCTTTCTTTGACGGTTTGCGCACCTCCGGCAAGGTGGCGCAGGCGCAAAGTGATCTCCGCGGCCTGGCCATCAATGAGCGCGCGCTCCTTGATGCTATTGCCCTGGAGGTACGCACGGCCCGTAATGCCATGGCCGAAGCCGGGGCGATCGTCACGGCGTTGCAGGGGACGGTCGGGCAGGCGGAGCGGTTATTGCGAATGGCAGAGCAGGGCTTCGAGTACGGGGTCAAGACGCGGCTGGATGTCGATGATGCACAGCTGAATCTGCTGCAGGCACAAACTTCACTGGCGCAGGGGGAGCGGGATTATCGGGCCGCCGAGGCGAACTTTCACTGGGCGATGGGGAAAGCGACAAAAGAGCCTTAGACACTGTGAACTCCGGCCGAAAAAGTTGTTTTTCAGAATAAACGGTGTATAGTCGCTTGATCGATTTTGGCGACGGCCTGCAATGTGAAAATGCAGTCATTGCCGCTAAACCGGGAGGATCCGATGGAGCAGGAGAGTGTAAAATCAAGCGCGGAAAGTGAATTTGCGCGGGCGCAGGCCGCCCTGGCCGCTGAAGATACCCAGGCAGCACTTGCTTTTATTGAGAAGGCGCTGCGCTTGCAGGACACTCCGGAATGGTATTCCTATCTCGGCTATTGCGTCGCCAGACAGCGCGGACAGCACCGGAAAGGGCTGGAACTTTGTCAGGTCTCGCTGGCGCTGGAGCCGGATAATCCGATGCATTTCCTTAACCTCGGGAGAGTCCACCTGATCAAAGGCGAGAAGGCCGAGGCCTTGCGAATCTGGCGTGAGGGGATGGCCAAGGGGGGATGCCCGGAATTGCTGCAGCAGTTGGAGCGTCTCGGAATGCGCAATCGTTCGGTCATCCCGGCGCTGCACCGTAATAACCCGCTTAATCGTTATCTCGGTATCCTGCTCAGTCGTTTGGGGCTGCGTTAAAAGGAAAAGCGGGCCGAGCAAATATTGCTCGGCCCGCTTTTCCTTGTCATCTGTTTCTCTCAACCCTTAGCGCACAATATAAACCGATTGCTTGGCGTGCAGGGCCACCTTGGTCGAGACGCTGCCGAGGAGGGTGCGCTTGACCCGGCCGGCGCCGGAGGAACCGATAACGATGACGTCGATCTCTTCCTGGTCAGCGTAGGCGAGGATCTCTTCGGCGGCATCACCATAAACCACCTGGCTGATGATCGGCACGGCGGTCTCCGTGGCCGCCTTCTCGACAACATAGAAGATCCGTTTGCGATTCTCTTCCCAATCCGGCCGCTCGGTCGCCGGCAAGGCCGGGAAGAAATCGGTAAAGGAGGGAGCGCGCATCCCCGGCAAAACAAGGATGGCGTGCAGGGTGCTTTTAAAGGTGGAGTCACCGGACAGGGCCAGACGCACAGCTTCTTCCGCCGCTTTGTCGGACTGGGGAGAACCGTCGATCGGTACGAGAATCTTCTTGCCGACACTGAGCATCGTCTGATCCTTTCTTCTTAAGAATATTAGCAATCTAGCCGATGAAGGAGCGCCTGTCAACGCTGCGTTCAAACTGTTTGACATTGCCGGACGATTCCATTAAATTTGTCGACACAATTTAAGACAGCATCGTCTTTATTCAGAGTGGTGGAGGGACAAGGCCCGACGAAACCACAGCAACCGGTCCATTTGGGACGTCAGGTGCTAATTCCTTCTCCGCCCAGCGGGGAGAAATGAGGACGGAGCCGGACGATACCGCTCTCAAACGTTATCTTTGGCCCCTTCTCATCCCCGGAGAAGGGGCTTTTTTCTTGCGGAGCGAAAGAACGGGGTTCACAGGTGAGCACAGCGATCGGGATCGTTACCACAGAATTTGCCGACTTTGACGGAGAACTGCAGCTCGAAAGCGGTCGTCTCCTCGGTGGACTGCGTCTCGCTTACGAAACCTACGGTGCCCTCAACGCCGCGCGCTCGAACACTATCCTCGTCTGCCACGCCTGGACCGGCGACGCCCACGCTGCCGGCAAGCACAGCACTGAGGACCGCAAGGGCGGGTGGTGGGACGACATGATCGGGCCGGGGAAGGTTCTCGACACGAATCGTTATTTTGTCATCTGTTCCAATGTCATCGGCTCTTGCAAAGGCTCAACCGGGCCGACCAGCATCAACCCCCGCACGAGTAAACCCTACAATCTCACCTTTCCGGTGCTGATGGTGCGGGACATGGTGCGGGCGCAAAAACTCCTCCTCGACCGCCTTGCTATTCCGACGTTACGCTGCGTGATCGGCGGCAGCATGGGGGCGATGCAGGCGGTCGAATGGGGGATTCATTATCCGCAGATGGTGCAGTCGATCGTGCCGATCGCCGGCACCGGCCGGACTTCGCCGATGGCGATTGCCCTCAATGCCCTGGCGCGGCAGGCGGTCTTCAACGATCCGATGTGGAAGAAAGGGAACTACAAGCCCGAGCACCCGCCGGCGGATGGATTGGCGCTGGCGCGGGCGGTCGGCCATATCTCCTTCCTCTCCGATCTCTCGATGCGGATGAAGTTCAACCGCAAATTTTCGGCGCGCGACGGCCTCTTCGACTTCTTCGGTCAGTACGAAATCGAGCGTTACCTCGAATACAACGGCAAGAACTTTGTCGAGCGCTTCGACACCAACTCCTTCCTTTATCTCGCCAAAGCCCTCGACCTTTACGATGTCGCCTGGAACTTCGACAGCCGCGAAGAAGCCTTTTCGCAGCTGACCTGTCCGTCACTGTGGTTCGCCTTTACCTCCGACTGGCTGTACGTCCCCGCCGACACTGAAGAGTGTGTCACCATCCTGCAGCGACTCGGCAAGAGGGTTGAGTATCACCTCGTCGCTTCCGATTACGGCCATGACTCCTTCCTGGTTGAGCCGGAGAAGTTCACCCACCATATCGTCGATTTCCTCGATCGACTGGAGAGCTGACGAGACCTACCCC
>JAXMLA010000388.1:0-1353 GCA_034370465.1 Desulfuromonadales bacterium | reverse complement strand
TCTAAGGCCCGCAGATAACTTGAAGCCCGCCATGGCGATTATGCCATTTTCTTGATGATCAGGCCAATCGATTTTTTTGCATCTCCCAGCATCAGAATGGTGTTCTCGTTATTATAAAGAGGATTCTCCACGCCAGAATATCCGGGTCGTCTATCCAGATTGCAAACCACGACGTTTTTTGCCTCGTGCGCGAGCAGAATCGGCATCCCCGATAGGAGTGTCCCTTCCTTATGAATGGCTGCCGGATTGACCACATCGCAGGCGCCGACGATCAGGACAAAATCTGTTCGGCGGAATTCCGGATTCACATCATCCATTTCATAAAGCATTTCATAGTCCACATCCGCTTCGGCAAGCAGTACGTTCATGTGGCCGGGCATCCTGCCCGCAACAGGATGGATGGCATATTTAACCTCCTTGCCCATCTCAATCAGCTTTTTGGCAAGGGAAACCACTTCAAACTGCGCCTGGGCTATCGCCATTCCGTAGCCGGGGATGATTACAACTTTCTCTGCGCTCTTTGCTGCGGAAATCACTCTTTCCAGATTCTCGTCTAGTGAGATTTCTGCGGATGCCGGTGCGATCAGTGGAGGGGATGCGCTGGAATGGGCGTCTTGCGTCTTTTCCATGGGGACCATTCTTGCGGATTTTATCGCCGACCCAAAAAAAACCTTCAACAATGACCGGTTCATAGCCTGACACATGACGTGGGTAAGAATCGATCCGGACGCCGCAACGGTCGCTCCACAGGCGATGAGAAGCCTGTTTTCGATAATAATCCCGCAGAATGCAGCGGCCAGCCCCGCCGTGGCATTCAGGAAAGAGATGAGCACCGGCATGTCGGCGCCGCCGATCCGCATGGAAAACAGGACTCCCAGCGATATGGACAGGGCGATCAGCCCGACGAGGTCATATCGGATTGCGGCGGCGCTTGAATCCATGCTGAAAAGTCCCAGGATGATGATTGCGGCGACATGGGCCAGCAGCCATGATCCGTGCCCGGAGACATATTGCGGGGTCTGTCGGATCAGGTTTGCGAGCTTGCCGCCGGCGATCATGCTGCCGCTAAACGTGGCGGCTCCGATCACAATCCCGATGATGCCGGACAACTCGTTGAGCGTGGCCATATTTCCCGTTTCCCTGGTCAGCTCTACGTACGAAACGAGAAACGCCGCAACCCCGCCGGCGCCGTGCTGAAACGCGATCAGCGCCGGAATCTGAATCATGTTGACCCTTATGGCGATGGCATAGCCCAGCGCCCCCCCTGCGATCACCGCCGCTACGACGATTGCGGGACTGAGGAGGTGGTGTCGAACGAGGACCAGCAGAAGGGCGCACATCATGGCGGCCATC
>JAXMLA010000387.1:0-13325 GCA_034370465.1 Desulfuromonadales bacterium | reverse complement strand
GACGGTTCTGCGCCGTCGGCCAGTGTCGCGTCCGGTTGTCGATGCCGTTCCAGGTGCTGTTGCCAGCGGTTGAGCAGCTCGTCCCCTACGCCGCTGGCGGCGAGATAAAGGCGGAAGAGCTCAAAGCCGGGCCGCGCCGCGGCATGGACGAGAAACCGCTTTTCGCCGCGCTGTCCCGGCCCGCGCAGGTAACGGAAGAGGGACAAAAGGAGTTCGCGCGCTTGATGGCGAATGCCGCAGGCGATATGAAAATGTTCGCAGTGGCCGGCGAGGAGAGCTGAAGAGATGGGGAGGGCTTCGCTGAGGGCCTCGCATTTGTTGCTCTTTTGCACAAAGGCCGAGGCAAAGAGGAGGGCAAGGGCAAAGCCTTCGCTGACCGCCGGTTCCCCCTGCGCGGTGCGTTGATCGCTGGCGTCGAGCAGGCGCAGAGTCGTTTCATCCGCTTGATAACCGCACAGCAGCGGCGCGAGAAGTTGCGTCGCGCTGGCACTGCGCAGCACCGCTCCGGCGATGCCGTAGCGAAAGAGATTCTGTAATTCTTCCCGCACCCGGGCCGGCGCTGCCGTCGCGATCAGCGGGGCGCAGTGCAGAATCCCGTCATAAGTGGCGGGATCGAGGGTGAAGTCGAGGCGCGCGGCAAATTCCAGGGCGCGCAACATCCGCACCGGATCTTCCTGATAGCGGATCTGGGGATCGCCGATCATGCGGATGCGACGTTCGGCCAGATCGCGCAGGCCACCGACATAATCGATAATGGCAAAGGAATCGATATCGTAGTAAAGGGCGTTGATCGTAAAGTCGCGGCGGGAAGCGTCTTCCTCCGGGGTGCCGAAGACATTCTCGCGAAAATGATGGTGGTCAGCGGGATCTTCGGGGAGATCGTCAACTTCGGCATGACGACGAAAGGTGGCGACCTCGACGACTTCGCTGCCAAAACGGATATGGGCGAGACGAAAGCGGCGACCGACCAGGAAGCAGTTACGGAAGAGCTTCTTGACCTGGCCCGGGGTGGCATCGGTCGCCACATCGAAATCTTTTGGGGTGCGATGCAGGAGGAGATCGCGCACGCAGCCGCCGACAAGGTAGGCTTTGAAGTTCTGGCCGCGCAGGCGGTACAAAACTTTCAGGGTCATTTCGTCAAACTGTTTGCGGGAGATGTGGTGTTCGGCGCGGGGGAGGATAACGGGCAGGTTGGTCATAATCGGCGTGGCTCCGTGAAGTTGGCGCAGACTAGCAGAGAACGCAGTGGTATTAAAGGAAAAAGTTGCAGGAGTCGAGAAGAAGACAAAAAAAGCGGACCAGCAAGGTCCGCCAAAAAAGAGAAAAATATTTAAACAATCCCGGAGTCTGTTCGATTTGCGGTATTGCCGAGCTACTGTTGGCAACACGTCATCCCCCCAAGCTCACCACTTCATAAAATAAAGTAGATCACACCCTCCGTAGTACTCCTCCGGACATCGGGTAAAGCGCATTCGGTAGGATGAAGATAGCGGCGAGTTCTTACAATTATCTGACAAAATCGGCTTTTTGAAGAGAAAATTGTCATTGGGAGGATTTTGTTTGCCGAGGAACAGCATAGATGACCAGAATTGTCCTCTCAGGAGAGACACGGTCACGAACTAGCGGCCGACTGTCGCCAAATTCCCGGTAACGTGGCGATTGCTAATGTTTATGCATTCCGCTAAACTGCCGTTCAGCCAAGGATGGAGGAAACCATGAAGTCCGGAAAAAAAGCAGTTAGTGAGTCAACGCCGCTTCGAGAACTGACCGACCGGGATCTGAACGCGATCACCAAGGGGGTTGGCGACCAGGCGCGTGCCCAGACCATCGCGCAAAAGGAACGCTTGAAGTCGAATCTGCAACAGGAGCTGACGGCGGTTCGCGCCGCATTCGCTGCCCATGAACGCAAACATGCAAAAGCCTAAACTCATCGTCCTCGCCGGCCCAAACGGCTCAGGCAAGACGACCTTCACCCAACAGGTGCTACGGCACGACTGGTCCGAGGGCTGCGTCTTCATCAATCCCGACGAGATCGCCCGCAACGAGTTTGGCGACTGGAATTCTCCAGGGGCGGTCATGAAGGCGGTGGTACGCGCTCAGGAACTGCGGGAAGAGTGTTTGCGCGAACGCAAAAGCCTGCTGGTGGAGACAGTCTTTTCTGCCCCGGATAAGCTCGATTTTATACGACAGGCGCGTGAAGCGGATTTTTTCATCCGCTTTTTCTTTATCGGCACCGACGGTCCGGAGATCAACGCCGCTCGCGTCACTCGCCGGGTGATGGATGGAGGGCACACCGTTCCGATCGAAAAGATCATCACCCGTTTCTACCGCTCCGTTGCTAATGGCGCGGTCGCCATGTCTATGGTCGATCGCGGTTATTGCTACGATAACTCGGTTGATGACCGCGATCCGAGGAAACTCTTCCGGACTAGAAATGGTGAAATCGTCAAGACCTACGCCGATCTGCGTCAGCATGAGTGGGGGCAGTTGATGACCGGTGCGTTGCCTTCGTCAAGCACCTTGGCATAGGTCGCCAAGGAATGAATTTTTGAATGAAATTGGAGGGCCATCTTGTTAAACATCCGCTTTGAGGCGCAGGGAGAAGAGTACCGCCGTATCATCACCTTTCCCGCCGGTAACATCTCTGAAGACTTGATTTCGATCCCCCCGCAATGGCATACCGTCGAACCTTACCCGTGGATTCGCCCCCTGCACGAATACGACCGACCGGAGCTGGAAGCCAAGGGGGGATTGTTACCTGCGTGTATTTGAATTTCTTGCTGAGGCTACCGATCAAAATCAAATGATTGTGATGGCCTCGTTACATAGGATTTTCCCTTTCCTTTCCCATGGAGAGCGGGAGGAGCTCAAGGGGGCACTGCCGGTAGAGCTGCACACATTGCTGACAAGTACCGAGGACTGATTTGGCATTAGCTTATAACCTTTACCCTTGAATAGAGCGGGGCGCGACCGAATGGCCGCGCCCCGTTTCCTTTTGAATCAAAAAATCGTCGCTTACCGGGTCAACTGACGGTACTTGATGCGGTGCGGACGGTCGGCTTCGGCGCCGAGGCGCTTCTTCTTGTCCTCTTCGTACTCGGAGAAGTTTCCTTCGAACCAGGTGACCCGGCTCTCCCCTTCAAAGGCGAGGATGTGGGTGGCGATGCGGTCGAGGAACCAGCGGTCATGGCTGATGACGACGGCGCAGCCGCCGAAGTTCTCCAGCGCTTCTTCCAGCGCCCGCATGGTATTGACGTCGAGGTCGTTGGTCGGTTCGTCGAGGAGGATGACGTTCGCCCCCTCTTTGAGCATCTTGGCAAGGTGGACACGATTGCGCATGCCGCCGGAGAGGAGGCCGACCTTCTTCTGCTGGTCGGAGCCGGAGAAGTTGAAGCGCGAGACGTAGGCACGGGAGTTGACCAATTGTTTCCCAAGTTCTATCTGCTCCTGGCCGCCGGTGATCTCTTCCCAGATACTTTTGTTAGGATCGAGGTCGCGGCTCTGGTCGAGATACGCGAGTTTGACGGTCTCGCCGACGCGGATGGTGCCACTGTCCGGCTGCTCCTGGCCGGCAATCATCCGAAAGAGGGTCGATTTACCGGCGCCGTTCGGGCCGATAACGCCGACGATGCCGCCAGGGGGGAGGCGGAAGGTCATCCCTTCGACGAGGAGTTTGTCGCCATAAGCCTTGCTTACCCCCTCGGCTTCGATAACGATATTGCCGAGACGGGGGCCGGGGGGGATAAAGAGTTCGAGCTCCTTCTCCTGTTTTTCGCTCTCCTGGCCGAGGAGTTTTTCATAGGAGGAGATGCGCGCCTGACTCTTGGCGTGGCGCCCCTTCGGACTCATGCGGATCCATTCGAGCTCCCGTTCCAAAGTCTTCTGGCGCTGTCCTTCGGATTTGTCCTCCAGCCGCAGGCGATCCTGTTTCTGCTCCAGCCACGACGAATAGTTCCCTTTCCAGGGGATGCCGGCGCCGCGGTCGAGTTCGAGGATCCAGCCGGCGACATTGTCAAGGAAGTAGCGGTCATGGGTGACGGCGATAACCGTGCCGCTATACTGCTGGAGGTGGAGTTCGAGCCAGGCGACCGATTCGGCGTCGAGATGGTTGGTCGGCTCGTCCAAAAGGAGGATGTCGGGCTTTTGCAACAGCAGGCGGCACAGGGCGACGCGGCGCTTTTCGCCGCCGGAGAGGACTCCAACCTGCGCATCGCCCGGCGGGCAGCGCAGGGCATCCATCGCCAGCTCCAAGCGGGAATCGAGATCCCAGGCGTCAAGGTGGTCGAGCTTCTCCTGCACCACCGCCTGGCGGTCGCAGAGCTTCTCCATGTCGGCATCAGGGTCGGCAAAGGCGGCGTTGATCGCTTCGAATTCTTTGAGGAGATCGACGGTCTCCTGCACCCCTTCTTCGACGACTTCGCGCACGGTCTTGGAGCAATCGACGAGCGGCTCCTGTTCGAGATAGCCGACCGTGTAGCCGGGGGAGAGGATGGTCTGGCCGGTGAAGTCTTTGTCAACGCCGGCGAGGATGCGCAGCAGCGAGCTCTTGCCCGAGCCGTTGAGGCCGAGGACGCCGATCTTGGCGCCGTAATAGTAGGAAAGGTAAATATCCTTGAAGACCGGTTTTTTGTCGTAAAACTTGTTGACCCCGACCATCGTGTAAATAATCTTGGTATCGACACTCATCGTTTTATTTTGCCTCCGGATAAGAAATTAGCTTGCGTCAAGAGCCGTATTTTTTAACACAGCCACTTGGACAGGTCAAAGAAAATCACGGTCTTTCCACGGGTTGCAGCAGGAGCCAGACCTGTTGATCGGCAACGCCGGAGTGCCAGCGATTGATGCTGCGGCCGTAGAGATCGACGCCGATAAAGAGGGTCAAGAGCAGGACGGCAAAGAGGAGGGGAGGGATGACCCAGCGCCGTGCCCAGGTAAAGCTCAGGGCTCCCGGCGCCGGACAGCCGGCGACACAGCGATAACAGGCAAAACATTCCGCGGAGCGGACTGTCGTCTTGAGCATCACCGGCAAAGAGGCCGGGCAGCGATGCGAGCAGGCATTGCAGCGCACGCACTTTTCCGGATTGCGGTGGATCTTGCCGATCGAGGCCAAAGAGACGAGACCGAGGAGAGCGCCGTAAGGACAGAGGTAACGACACCAAGGGAGCTTGACGAAGACCGACAGGATGATGGTGATCGCGACGAAGATCAGGACGGTCGCCGACGGGTCGGTGAAGAAGTGGAGCATGCGCACATCGACGATTTGATGGTAGGGCGAGGCGAGAAAATCCTGCAGGGCCGGCAAGGGCATGGCGAGGGTGGCGGCAAAGAGGAAGAAGGCGAGGAGGAGATATTTGAGGCTGCGCAGCGGCAGATCGATCCAGAAGGGGGGGATGAAGTTGCGCCCGAAGAGTTTATGACCGAGACGCCACAGGACTTCGCCGAGGGAAAAGACCGGGCAGATCCACGCACAGAAGCCGCGTTTGAGGAGAAGTCCGGTCAGCAGGGCAGCGAGGAGGATCAGGGCGGCAGCGGGATGGACCGGGAAGAGCTCGCCGGTCTGCAGCCAGTAGCGCAGATTCATCAAGCCGCTGATCGGCAGAAAGCCGTCGACGGCATCCGGGCGGGGGAAGGGGGCGATTCCGGTGGTCACGATCGCCGTTGTCCACTGATAAAAGCGGATACCGATCCAGAGAAAGAAGAGGATAAAGCCGCCTTGAACGAGGTGGCGGGGGAGTTGCGGGGGGAGGCGGCGCATGGTGGTCCTTTCAAAGCGGAGAGTGTTGCCAGCCTAGCCGAGCCGCCTTGTTGCTGTCAATGCCGCACCATGTCGCACCATTGACAGCAGCAAGGCGAGGGAGTAATTTTCCTGGCGCGACCCTATTTCGATGAGGTGCAACATGACGAAAACTCCATCCCCGGAAAACTGTTGGGACTTGACCCCCCTTTACCTTGCGCCGGACGATCCTGCCTGGGAAAGGGACCTGCAAGGCGCACTGCGCGCCGCGCACGCCTTTGCGGCCGATTGGCGCGGTGCTTTTGATGCCGCGAGGATCAATCCACCGGCGTTGGCCACCGCGTTGCAGCGTTATGGGGAACTGCAGAAACAAGGATTGCGGCCGTACTTTTATGCGCAGCTCCTGTTCAGCGCCAAGAGTGACGATGATTGCCACAAAGCCCTCTTTGCCCGGGCCCGTGAAGTGTGGCACGACGTCATGGAGATCACCCTCTTCTTTGAGCTCGACCTGCTGCGCCTCAGTCACGAGATCTTTGCTCCTCTTTTGAGCGCGCCGGAACTGCAGGAGTATAAGCATTATCTGAAACAGCTGCGTGCACACGCCCCCTACACCCTGAGCGAGGCGGTCGAGCAGGCCCTCAAGCGCAAGGATCTCTCGGGGAAGGAAGCCTTTGCCCAGCTCTTCGAGGAGATCACCGGTGAGATGCGCTTTACCTTCACCTTCCCCGGTGAAGAGTCTCCGCGGGAAGCGAGCGGCGAAGAGCTCCTTGCCCTCCTTTATCATCCCGACGGCAACGTGCGCGAAGCAGCCTTCAGCACTTTCCTCCAGGGTCATGCCGCCGCCGGCACGGTGCTGGTTGCCTGCTTCAACAACATCCTTCTTGATCACGGCAAGGAAGCGGAGCTGCGCGGTTATCCGCATCTGATGACCCCGACCCATCTTGACAGCGAGACCGCGCCGGCGATGGTCGAAAAGATGATGGAAGTCAGTGCAGCGAATTATGGTCTTGGTCAGGAGTATTTTGCTCTCAAACGTCAGCTCCTTGGCCTGGAGCGGATGAAGAACACCGACCTTTATGCCCCCTTGAGCACAAAAGTGCGCACTATCGAATTTGCCGAAGCGCGCGCCACCGTCCTCGCCGCCTTCGCGTCCTTTTCGCCGCAGCTGGCGGAGTTGGCGCAGAGCTTCTTTGCCGAGCAGCGCATCGACGTCTTTCCGACGCCGGGGAAGAGTGGCGGCGCTTTCTGTCATGGCATGGCGCCGGGGATTGCTCCTTATATCCTCACCAACTATACCGGCACCCTGCGTGATCTTTCGACCCTGGCCCACGAACTCGGGCACGGCGTCCACTTTGCCCTGGCCGGCAGGCAGAATCTTTACAACTACAATGCTCCGCTCCCCCTCGCCGAGACCGCCAGCGTCTTTGCCGAGATCCTCCTCACCCGTCATCTCCTTGCCGTCGAGACCGATCCGCAGCTCAAGATCGCCCTGCTCTGCAGCAAGATCGAGGAGATCATCGCCACCACCCTGCGGCAGAATGTCCTCACCCGTTTCGAATTCGCCGCCCATCAAAAACGGGGCAAGGGGCTCCTCTCCAGCGACGATCTCTGTGCTCTGTGGCTCAGCGAGAATGGCAAACTTTTCGGCAGCGCGGTGGAGATGATCGAACCCTACCGCTGGGGCTGGAGTTACATCAGTCACTTCATTCAATCGCGTTTTTACTGTTATTCCTACATCTTCGGCGAACTCGTCACCCTTGCCCTTTACCGGCGTTATCAGCAGGAAGGAGAAAGCTTTGTCCCGAAATATTTCGCCCTCCTTGCTGCGGGGGGGAGTCAATCCCCGGTCGAGGCCTTGCGCCCCTTCGGCATTGACCTTAACAATCCCGACTTCTGGCAGGAAGGGTACGATCTGATCCGTGAACTCCTTACCGAGCTGCGGACGCTGATTGAAAAGAGCAAGACGCAAGGGTCTTAAGTCCCGATCAGCAGGACGGTTTGACAATCCTTTCCTTGACTGTATGGGCGTTAATATGCAAAAATTCCCCGTTTATTTGAGGAGATTTAAATCGCGAATGTGGACGCCAAGAAAAGGACTGAGCAATGAGCAGTGAAGAGTTTATTCCCAAGTGGATCGCCTGGGAGACCACCCAGCGTTGCAACCTCAGCTGTGTCCACTGTCGCTGTTCTTCGGACATGGATTCCGCAATCGGCGACTTCAATACCGAGGAAGCCTACAAGCTGATCGATGACATCTGTGAAGTCAGCAAACCGGTGATGGTCCTTTCCGGCGGCGAACCGCTGCTGCGCGCCGACATCTTCGATATTGCCAGGTACGGCACCAGCAAAGGGCTGCGCATGTGCATGGCGACCAACGGCACCCTGGTCACCGACGAGGTCTGTCTGAAGATGAAAGAGGCCGATATCAAGATGGTCTCCCTCTCCCTCGACGGTTCGACCGCGGCGATCCATGACGACTTCCGCTCCTGCCCCGGTGCTTTCGACGGTGTTGTCCGCGCCAGCGAACTCTTTAAAAAACACGGCATCAAATTTCTCGTCAACTCCTCCTTTACCAAGCGCAATCAGCACGATATCGCCGCCACCTTCAAGGTCGCCAAGGGGCTCGGCGCTACCGCCTGGTACATGTTCATGATCGTTCCGACCGGCCGCGGCGAAGAGATCATGAACGAGCTGATCTCGGCGGAGGATTACGAAGAGATCCTGGCCTGGCATTATCAGCAGGAGAAGGGGGAGGACGATATCCTCATGCGCCCGACCTGCGCCCCTCACTACTACCGCATCGTCCCGCAGATGGCCAAAGCCGAAGGGGTCGATTTTCAGCGCCGCTCCCTGACCTTCTCCACCGGCGGCGGCAAGGGCTGCATCGCCGCCCAGACCATCTGCCTGATCGACTGCTTCGGTAATCTCAAGCCCTGCTCCTACTTCCACTCCTCGGTCGGCAATGTCAAGCAGGTTCCTTTCCGCGAGTTGTGGTTCAACAGCAAGGTCTTCAACGACCTGCGCAACTTCAAGGCTTATAAAGGCAAGTGCGGAGAGTGCGAATTCATCAACGTCTGCGGCGGCTGCCGCGCCCGCGCTGACGCCGTCTACGGCGACTACATGGCTGAAGAGCCGTTCTGCAACTACACGCCGCTGCGTACCCGCAAGCGGCTGGAAAAAGAAGCTGCCGAGCTGGCGCCGAAATAATTCAATTCCACAGGAGGATCTACCCCCATGTCCAAAGAATACACCTTCATCAAGGCCTGCTGGGGCCAGCCGACCGACTACGTCCCTGTTTGGCTGATGCGCCAGGCCGGCCGTTATCTGCAGTGCTACAAGGATGTCCGCGCCAAGGGCGGCGGTACCTTTCTCGACCTCTGCAAGGATCCCGAGCGCGCCGCCGAGGTCACCATTCAGCCGATCGATATTCTCAACGTCGACGCGGCGATCCTCTTCTCCGACATCCTCACCCCGATCGAGCCGATGGGGATGGCTCTCGACTTCACCCCCGGGCCGATCTTCGAGAAACCGATCCGCACTGCCGCCGATGTCGAGGCCCTGATCGTCCCGGCCGACATGTCGCAGGCCGTTCCTTATGTGCCGGCGATCATCCAGCGCCTGCGCACCGCCTTTGCAGGCCGCGTCCCCCTTATCGGCTTTGGCGGCGCCCCCTTTACCCTCGCCTGCTACATGGTCGAAGGGCACGGCAGCAAGGATTTTGCCGCCCTCAAGCAGATGATGTACGCCGATTTCCCCCTTTATGACGCCCTGATGCAGAAGATCACCGAGATGGATCGGCGCTATCTCAACATGCAGATCGATGCCGGCGCCGAGGCGATCCAGATCTTCGACACCTGGGGCGGACTGCTGGCGCCGCACGACTTCGAGCGCTATATCCTCCCCTATGTCAAGCAGCTGATCAATGGCCTCAAGCGCGATGGTATCCCGGTGATCTACTTTGTCAAGAACGGCGGCACCATGCTCGAACTCGTCAAGGAAGCCGGCGCCGATGTCGTCGGTCTCGACTGGCACGTCAATCTCGGCAAGGCCCGCGACATCCTCGGCCCCGAGGTTGCAGTGCAGGGAAATCTTGACCCCACCGTCCTGTACGCGCCGAAGGCGTATATCGAAAAAGAGGTGCAGCGCATTCTCGACGAGAACGCCGGCCGCCCCGGTTTCATCTTCAATCTCGGCCACGGCATCCTGCCGACAGTACCGCCGGAGAACGCCATTCATATGGTCGAATGCGTCCACCGCCTGAGCGGCAAGAAATAGATTCGAACAGCCTTAACGCAAAGGCGCAAAGTGAGAGCAAGGCGCAAAGGGAATCTTTTCTTTGCGCTTTGTTTTTAATTGGCGGCTTTGCGTTGAAAAAGGTTTGATGTATGGATACTAAACAATCGACCGGCCTCGTCGTCCTCAACATGGGCGGCCCTGACTCCCTCGCAGCCATCCAGCCCTTCCTATACAATCTCTTCTCCGACCGCGAGCTGATCCAGCTGCCGGCCGGAAGGCTGCTGCAAAAGCCCTTTGCCTGGCTGATCTCTCGGCTGCGCGCCCCGAAGGTACGGGAGAACTACCGGATGATCGGCGGCAAGACGCCGCAGCTGCGCTGGACAATGCTGCAGGCGGAGGGGATTGCCACGGCCCTTGGGCCGCAGGTGCGCCCTTATGTGGCGATGCGTTACTGGCACCCCCGCGCCGACGCCACCGTGCAGCAAATGGCCAAAGACGGTATTCAACATGCGGTCGTCCTCTCCCTCTACCCGCACTACACCGGCGCCACCAGCGGCAGCAGTATTGCCGACTTCCGGCGCGCCGTCGCCAAATATCACCCGACTTTGCAGTTGACGATCATCAGCCAGTGGTACGACTGGCCCGGCTACCTCGACGCCCTCGCCCATCGGGTGCAGGAGAGTCTGGAGACCTATCACGAGCTGATGCGCGATGAAGTTCAGATCCTCTTCTCCGCTCATGCCCTGCCGCAGAAGTTCATCGACCGCGGCGACCCCTACCTCGACCATGTCCTGGCCACGGTGCGCGGCGTTATGGAACGGGTCGGCGAACGCCCCTGGCAGCTCGCCTTCCAGAGCCGCAGCGGTCCGGTGCAGTGGATGGAACCGGGGACGTTAGAGACTCTCGACAATCTCGCCGCCGCAGGACACCGCGCCGTCCTCCTGGTTCCGGTCTCCTTTGTCTCGGACCATATCGAAACCCTGGTCGAGATCGATGACGAGTTTGCCCGCCACGCGCACAGCCACGGCATCACCGAGTTCGGCCGCACCGCCTCTTTGAACGATCATCCGGACTTCATTGCAGCCATGGCGGCGCTGGTCCGGCACGAACTGGAGACGCAAACATGAACTGCCGGATCTGCGCCAGCGAGTTCGATCCGACCGCCCCTCTTAACGACCCGGCCGCCGAAATGGGGGATTTTATGGCCGGCGAGATCTATCACGACCGCGGCGAGCTCTGCCCGCAGTGCCTCGCTAACCGCGGCCGTTTGACGATGATGTACTGCCGCGAGTACGATTGAACGCGTTTCTGTCGATTCCTCGTAACCAGGAGAAAATCCCATGAGCGATCTCCTCAACACGCCCCCCGACTGCGCCGCCCTGGCCCACCCCTGCTCCGGCATCAGGATCATCGTCACCCCGCGGGACAGCGACATCGGCGGCGGTTTCTTTGTCCGCCGCCTCCTCCCTGCCGCCGAACTCCGTGCGCTCGGCCCCTTCATCTTCTTTGACCACCTTGGCCCGGCGACTTTTGAGCCCGGCACCGGCATCGACGTTAAACCCCACCCGCACATCGGCCTCGCCACCATTACCTATCTCTTCGACGGCGAGATCCTTCATCGCGACAATCTCGGCTGCGTGCAACTCATCGAGCCAGGCGCCATCAACTGGATGACCGCCGGCCGCGGCATTGCCCATTCCGAGCGCACCCCGCCGCAGCGGCGCCGCCAGCGCCACACCCTGCATGCTCTGCAGTTGTGGGTGGCCCTCCCGGCAGCGGACGAAGAGACGGAGCCGGCCTTTCACCATTACCCGGCCGAAACGATCCCGTTGGTGACCGAGAACGGCGCCAAAGTGCGAGTGCTGATCGGCTCTGTCTGCGGCGCGACCTCGCCGGTCAAAACCTTTTCACCGACTCTCTATCTCGAGGTGGTGCTGGAGGCGGGCGCCACCTTCAAGCTGCCGAATGATGTCGAGGAGCGGGGGATCTATATCGTCGCCGGCAGCGTGTGGGTGGGGGGGACGGCGATTGCCACGCACTCCCTCGCCGTTTTCGAAGTGGGGGCGGAGATTGAGCTGGTGGCGACGGCGGAGTGTCGGCTGGTGGTGATCGGCGGTCAGCCTTTGGGGAAGCGGACGGTTTGGTGGAATTTGGCGGCAACGCGTCGTGAGTTGATTGAGGAAGCCAAGGCGGCGTGGAAGGAGGGGCGCTTTGCGCCGATTCCCGGCGAGACCGAGTTTGCGCCGTTGCCGGAGTGAGGGAGGATTATTTTCCCCTGCTCAGCTCTTCGGCGTGGCCAGAAAAGCATGCATGACACCGGCAGCATCGGCCATCCAGCCAACTATCTGCCCCTGGCTGTTCAGATCATTGACAACGGCGTAAGTGCTGCCGAAATTAGCCAGATCCGTCACCACCCCATGATTCAGCAAGAGATTGCGCTCGCCGGTTACATCCGAGGCTTTGAGCAGAATGACGCCGGCTTCGTTGATGGCAACTGCTGCGCCGAAGTTCCCGGTGTAGATCGAAAGGTCGTGCAGCACCCCATTCTCCCACAAGAAGGGATGATAATCGCCACTGGCGGTCTGCGCCCAGCCGACAACCTGACCGGCATCGTTCATGTCGCGCCCGACCGTCAACTCTCCACCGAAATCACCGAGATCAGTAAGGACTCCGTGGCGCCAGATCAGGGTTCGACAACCGCTGCCGCTGACCGCCTGGATAAGCACATCGCCGAGATTGTTCATCGCAATCGCGTAACCGTCGATTTCATTGGCAATAAGCTGCATCACCCCGCTCTGATCGGCATAAGCTTTATCGCCGCCGCGAGTAATCCGGCCGGCGGTCTGGCCGGAATCGTTGATGGCCATGGCCTGACTGGCTCCGCCCAGCTTGTTGAGTCGAATCATTTCGCCATCGGCTTCATAAAGAAACGCTTCTGATTGGTCAAGCTTCTGCCATCCGACAATCTGGCCGCGGTTGTTAATCCGGCGGACTTCTCCACCGCTTACCACGGTTTTGACGGTTTTATCCTGCCACTGGAAAGCATTGATCTGCTGCTCGGCATCGAGGTAATGGCCGATGACCTGTCCTGAATCGTTGAGGGCAACAGCATAGCTGCTTGAAGCGATGGCAAGAAGGCTCACCGTATACAGCGCGGTGTCGGGTCCGTCGATAACCGCCGCTGCCGAGGTCGCGGCAAAACGGCTGGTCTCTGTCGGGTTTGCCGGACTTTCGCTGCCACCACCGCCACCGCAGGCGCTCAACATGGTCGCCAAAACCATGGTCATGATCATGCTCGTCATTCGTTTCATGATGTCCTCCGTCGCGCTTTGCATCCCGCGCTTTTTTCCTGTTA
>JAXMLA010000386.1:0-5799 GCA_034370465.1 Desulfuromonadales bacterium | reverse complement strand
AATTATTACGTCGAACGGAAAGGATTTCTTGCTCCTTTCGATTGATGTTGTGCCCTTGACAAACAGAGGTCCCGTTCTTATTTTTTTACAAAAAAAATTCAGCGGAGGTTGTCAATGCGAAGAGTTACGGTGCGGCATTTTCCATTCTTGATGGTTCTGGGTCTCCTGTTTTTTGTCGCAAGTCCAATACTAGCCAAAGCCCTGCTTCCCGACTTTGTTCCACTGGTCAAAGAGCTGAAGCCGACAGTCGTCAATATCGGCACCACAACCAGGGTCAAAGCGCCGCGCTTGCCGTCTTCTCCCTTTATGCAAAGCCCCTTTGGGCCGAGTCCCTTCGATGAATTTTTCGGGCGTTTTTTTGAGGAGCCCCGGCAACAAAGAGGGATGAAAAAGCGGAGTCTCGGCTCAGGATTTCTGATCAGCAGTGACGGCTATATCTTGACCAATTACCATGTAGTAGCGAATGCTGATGAGATCAGTGTCAAACTCTCGGATGGGCGTGAATTCAAGGCGGTGGTGAAGGGGAGTGACGAAAAACTCGATCTCGCCCTGGTCAAGATTGAGAGTAAGACCTCCTTGCCGGCAGTTCGACTCGGCGACAGCGATGCCATTGAGGTCGGTGAGTGGGTTTTGGCCATCGGTAATCCCTTTGGATTGGCTGAGACGGTGACCGCCGGTATTGTCTCTGCCAAAGGGCGGGTGATCGGCAGCGGACCTTATGATGATTTTATCCAGACCGATGCGTCGATCAATCCGGGAAACTCGGGTGGCCCCCTCTTTAATGCCAAAGGCGAGGTGGTCGGGGTTAATTCGGCAATCGTTGCCGGCGGGCAGGGTATCGGCTTTGCGATTCCCGTTAATATGGCCAAGTCGATCATCGAACAACTGAAAGAAGACGGGAAGGTAACGCGGGGCTGGCTGGGGGTGATGATTCAACCGGTGACCGCCAATCTCGCAAAATCATTCGGCCTGGAGAGTGAAAGAGGCGCGTTGATCAGTGAGGTTGTGGCGGGAAGCCCGGCTGAGAGGGCCGGCCTTCAGCCCGGAGATATCATTCTGACCTTTGCGGGGAAGAAGATTCAGGAGATGAATGACCTGCCCCGTCTTGTCGCTGCGACGCCGGTGAATAAAAAGGTGAAAGTGACCTATCTGCGCGAAGGGAAGGAAGTGGAAACGACCGTCGTCATTGATCGCCTCGTAGATGGCGAATCGGCTGACACGGTCAGTGCTGGCAATGTCCCGCTCGGTATCAAGGTCCGCGAGTTAACTGCCGAACTCGCCAGGCAGTTGCGTAGCAAGGAGACGGCCGGTGTGGTGGTGGTCGAACTGGATGACGCGGGTCTGGCTGCCGAAGCCGGGATTCAGCTTAACGACATCATCAAGGAGGTCAACGGCCGCAAGATCACTTCTCTTGACGATTACAATAAAGCCCTGGCCGTGGACAAGAAGGGTGCCTTTGTGCGGCTGCTCGTGCGGCGCGGCGACAGTCTCCTCTATATTGCCGTAAAGCTGGAGTGATGGTCTTTGCACCTCAGTTCTACAAAAAAAAGGCGGGCGATGCTTGTAGCTGCATTGCCCGCCTTTTTTCTTTGGTCTGATTGAAGGTGAGATTAATCCGGAATGACACTCGTGTCGGTCTGTTCCCAGTGCTCCGGTGAGCGCCACAGGCCGGAGAGGATCAGCTGCCGCATGTGCAGGAATTCTTTGGGCAGCCGGTCATACATTTTAACGAAAAGATCTTCGTGGGAAACGAGCTCCTCTTTCCAGAGCCCCCGGTCAACGGACATCAGTTCATAGAACTGCTCGCGGCTGACACTTTCCAGACCTGTCCAGTCGATATCTTCGTAGCGCGGCATCCAGCCGAGGGGGCTTTCGACCGCAGCGGCATTGCCGTTGACCCGCTCGACAATCCACTTGAGGATGCGCATGTTGTCGCCAAAGCCGGGCCAAAGGAATTTCCCCTGATCATCTTTACGGAACCAGTTGACACTGAAGATGCGCGGCGGTTTTGGCGTCGTGCGACCAACCTGCAGCCAGTGACCGAAGTAATCGGCCATGTGATAGCCGCAGAAGGGGAGCATGGCAAAGGGGTCGCGACGGACATTGCCGACGGCGCCGACCGCGGCGGCGGTCGTCTCTGAACCCATGGTGGCGGCGAGGTAGACGCCAAAGCTCCAGTTGAAGGATTGGTAGACCAGGGGGACAACATTGTTACGGCGGCCGCCGAAGACAAAAGCGGCCATCGGTACGCCCTTGGGATTCTCCCAGTCGGCGTCGATGGAGGGGCACTGGCTTGCCGGCGAAGTGAAGCGGGAGTTGGGGTGGGCGGCATTGCGACCGCAGCCGCGAGTCCAGGGATTCCCCTGCCAGTCGGTCAGTTCGGCCGGAGCTTCGTCGGTCATCCCTTCCCACCAGATATCTCCATCCGGGGTCAGGGCGACATTGGTAAAGATCGAATTGCTGGCACAGGAAGCCATGGCATTTGGGTTGGTCTTGACCGAGGTGCCCGGGGCGACGCCGAAGAAGCCATATTCGGGGTTGATGGCGTAGAGGCGACCATCCTGACCCGGTTTGATCCAGGCGATATCGTCACCGACGGTGGTAATCTTCCAGCCATTCTTGTTGAAGACCTCTGGCGGGACGAGCATCGACAGGTTGGTCTTGCCGCAAGCGCTGGGGAAGGCGGCCCCGAGGTAGGTCTTCTCCCCTTGCGGCGATTCGATGCCGAGGATAAGCATATGCTCGGCCAGCCACCCTTCATCTTTGGCCAGCTTGGAGGCGATGCGCAGGGCCAGGCACTTTTTGCCGAGGAGGGCGTTGCCGCCGTAGCCGCTGCCGTAGGACCAGATGGCGCGTTCTTCCGGGAAGTGGACGATATATTTCTCTTTGTTGCAGGGCCAGGGGACATCTTTCTGGCCGGCTGCGAGAGGGGCGCCGACCGAGTGCAGGCAGGGGATGAATTCACCATTGCCGAGCACGTCGAGGACGGCTTTGCCCATCCGGGTCATGATCTTCATGTTGACGACAACATAAGGGGAGTCGGTAATCTCAATGCCGATCTTGGCGATCGGGGAACCGAGAGGTCCCATGCTGAAGGGGATGACATACATGGTGCGACCCTGCATGCAGCCTTTAAAGAGTTTGGCCAGGGTCTCTTTCATCTCTTTCGGGTGGACCCAGTTGTTGGTCGGGCCGGCATCCTGTTTGGAAAGACTACAGATAAAGGTACGATCTTCTACGCGCGCCACATCACCGGGATCAGAACAGGCGAGGTAGCTGTTCGGGCGCTTCTGCTCATTCAGCTTGATAAAGGTCCCGCTCTTGACCAGCTGCGCACACATGTCATCGTACTCAGCCTGAGAACCATCGCACCAGTGAATCCGCTCCGGCTCACATAGCCCCGCAACCTCGGCGACCCAGTTCATCAATGCCTCGTTCTTGGTAAATGCGTTACTCATCCCTCTTGTCTCCTTCCGAATGGTCGGACATTCCGCAGAATCTCCACGATAAGCATAAAGGCAGCACAACAGTTCGTTGCTCAACCCCAAAAATTTACCGTCAAACTATACATAGATCGTCTCATCTTTCCAAGTAGAAAGATGTTTTTATATGACTTTTCTCCCCTTGTGCGGCAACTTCTCCCAGACGACCTTTTCATTTTCAGTAAAAATAATCTCCTGCCAGCAAGGATGGTTTGAACAGGCAAAAACGTACTTTCAACCCTTCAAACAAAGGCGCTGCGTCTGCTCAATATCGGAGGAACTATTGAGGGGCAGCGGCCTCTGATGATCCTTTACTCAAGCGGTCGAGCAGCCAGGAGAAACTTTCCAAGACCAGGGGGCCGATAACCAGGCCGGTTAGGCCGAAGACAGTGAGTCCGCCGATGGCGCCAAGTGTGACGGTGAAGGTGGAAATGTGTGCTCCGCTGATTTTTGTCAAGAGTGGGCGGGTAATGTTGTCGATTGAGCCGATGACGAAGATGCCGCAGAGAGCGAGGATGAGAGCTTTGACCCAGGCGCCGTTGATTGCCAGCCACAAAACAAAGGGGACCCAGACGATGGCGGTGCCGATGACCGGCACCAGAGCGCAAAAACTGATTAAGGCAGCGATGAGGAGCGGCGAGGGGAGACCCAGAAGCAGAAAGATCGTGCCCCCGATTATCCCCTGGACAAGGCAGGTGCCGGCGACCCCCCAAAAGAGGCCGGAAGAGGCGGCCGCCAGTCGGGAGAGCAGTGATTCCATACCGTACTCAATTGGAGCGGCACTGATGATCTTTCTGTACCATATTGTCCCTGTGGAACAAACGCAGAAGTAAAGAAAAAGAAAGGCTATGGTGCTGAAGAAGAATGAGCCGACTTTGATGGCCGCCTGGGTAAAGAAGGCGGAGGAGAAGGTGACGATGACTTTGCCAAGTTCGGCTGCATGCACCAGCAGGGCTTTTTCAAGGCTGTCCCCGGCCAGGTAATCAAGCAGTGGTGCAGGGAGAGGGAAACTAAGGAGCATTTGCCGTAACGATTCTGCCGAGGGAGTGGTGTACCCTTGCGCGTCAAGGCGTTGGTAGGCCGCGGACGCTTCGATGACAATTTGACCGCCGAGCAGAGCGAGCGGGATGATGATCGTGAGGATAACAATCAGGAGCATGAGTAGGGAGGTTTGCAGAGGTGAGAAGTGCCGCCGCAACTTTTGCTGCAAAGGGAGTCCCGCTTGGTAGATAATCAGTGCCCAGGCAAAGGCCGGCAAGAAGGGGAGGCAAATGTAGCCGGCCAGAAGGATGATGGCAAGGATGCCAAAATAGGCGAAAAAAATCATAAAATCTACTCCTTGAAGGCTGATGGTTATTTTTGAATAAAAAGCATACTGCACATGTGCCCAAAATCCAAAAGACTTTGTGCCGTTGTGTGCATCGCCTCCCAATAAAAAATCGCCGGCAGCTAAAGATTTGTTGACAGTCGAAAGTGGATCGGCTATAAGACCGGTTCTGTTTAGTTGGTGACCCGGACTGATTTTGCCCTTGCAATTTACTTTTCTCGGGTGTATAAGTGCCGACCTGTGCTGGCGTAGCTCAGTAGGTAGAGCAGCTGACTTGTAATCAGCAGGTCGCGGGTTCGATTCCTGTCGCCAGCTCCATTAGCAACAGGGATAACCGAGGGACACAATTTAATAATGAACCCCATTGGAGGGGTTCCCGAGCGGCCAAAGGGAGCAGACTGTAAATCTGCCGTCGTAGACTTCGAAGGTTCGAACCCTTCCCCCTCCACCATAATTTACTTGCCGGATGAAGAGCGTTGTCATCTTCCAGGAGGCGAAAAGCCGTACGGACTGGGCATGACGATGAAGTTGAGTCCAAAAAAGGTTTGTTTTGGCGGGAGTAGCTCAGTTGGCTAGAGCATCAGCCTTCCAAGCTGAGGGTCGCGGGTTCGAGCCCCGTTTCCCGCTCCAAAACAAATAAGAGTCCCGATCAGAGTGATGAGCCCACATAGCTCAGTAGGTAGAGCACTTCCTTGGTAAGGAAGAGGTCACCGGTTCAAATCCGGTTGTGGGCTCCATGCATTCTTGCGGGGTTTTTCGCGTTTTCTTGACTTCGATTCGTGACGGTAGGGTTCACCAATCACACACTCAAGCGCTGAATAAAAAGAGAGTTCTGAAAAGGGAGGTACTGATCATGGGTAAAGCAAAATTCGAAAGAAACAAGCCACACGTCAATATCGGAACGATCGGTCATGTTGACCACGGCAAGACGACCCTGACCGCAGCCATTACCAAGGTTATGGCATCCAAGGGCCTCGCCGAGTTCAAGGC
>JAXMLA010000385.1:0-22897 GCA_034370465.1 Desulfuromonadales bacterium | reverse complement strand
GCCAACTCGTCTCCCGGTAAACATTTGCAACATGAAATCAAATCAAAGAAATTTTGATACAGGTGTAGGGGGGCCCCGGCTGGATGGCCCCCCTACATTATTTCTCAAAAACTTCGTTGCCCCTCCCCCGCCGCCGGCGGGGGAGGGGCAAGATTAACTTTAACTCCCGTAAGAATGCAAGCCCGAAAGGAGCAGGTTCACGCCGAGGTAACAGAAGATCGTCGCGGCAAAGCCGATGATCGACAGCCAGGCAGCGCGGCGGCCGACCCAGCCGCGGGTGAAGCGGGCGTGCAAAAAGGCGGCATAAACGAACCAGACGATCAGGCTCCAGGTCTCTTTCGGGTCCCAGCTCCAGTAGGTGCCCCAGGCGTAGTTGGCCCAGGCGGCGCCGGTGATGATGCCGAGGGTGAGGAGGGGGAAGCCGATCATGATCGATTTGTAGTTGATGTCGTCCAGGACCCGGCACGGCGGGAACATGCCGAGGAGGCCGGTCAGGGGCGCCCCGCCTTTACTGCGCTCTTCCGGGCCGACCTTGATCAGGTACATGATCGAAACGCCGCAAGCAACGGCGAAAGCGCCGTAGCCGAGGAAGCAGGTGATGACGTGGTAGGTCAGCCAGTTGCTTTGCAGGGCGGGGACGAGGGGCTCGATGGTCTTGTCCAGACCGAGCTGGGCCCAGATCATCCCCAAAAAGGCGAAGGGGATAATGAAGGCGCCGATAGCACGCTGCTTGTACTTGATATCGACAATCAGGTAGATGAGGATGATCGACCAGGCGAAGAAGACGACCGACTCATACAGGTTGGTGAGGGGGACACGGCCGTAACCGCCGGGGATCTGGTACGACTCGTACCAGCGCAATCCCATGGCGGCGGTCGAGGCGATGAAACCGACCCACGCGCCGATATTGCCGACCAGGGCGACGACCTCACTGCGAGTGGCAAGGTAGATAATGAAGGCGACCATGGATGCGAAGAAGGCGATGGTCACGATATTAAAGAGCATTGAGCTATCCATAATTTTCTCTTCTCCCGTGAGGCGTAAGGGCTAGGACGACATTTCGTTTTTAAAGGTCTTTTTGAGTTCGTCAAATCCGATCTCAAAACCGGGTTGGTTGCGGTTGGCGTTACCGGCAATGCGCAGATTCATCCCTTTGCTGCCGGGGGTCAGGACGACCCAGATACGGCGGTGCGACATGAAGAAGGCGACCATGGTGCCGATCACCATCAGGAAGCAGCCGAGCCAGACGACTTCGACGCCGGGATCTTTGGCCACTTGCAGACCGGTGGCGTAACGCTGATAGAAGCCGGTGAGATTGAAGATATACTCGCCGCCGCGGCGCTCGTCGCTGATATTGGTACTGGGGTCATAGATGTCGACGACGCGGCGCTGGCCGTCCGTGCCGGTGACACCGAGACGGACGATCATACCGTTGTCGCCGTAATTTTCGACGCGCACTGATCCGCCTCCGGGGAGGGGACGGGTGGCGCCAAAGGGGACGTTGAGATCGATGATCCGACCGCTGGCGCGCTCTTTGACCTGCAGACCGAAACTCGGATCGCCGATCGGGTTGTAGCTCGACTGGTAAAAGACGATGCCGTTGTAGGTCAAGGGCTCGTTGACGATGACATTACGATCCTTGATGACGACCTGGCCGTTTTCGCTGACGGTGAGAACACTCTTGAACTCGCGCGGCCGACGCGTCCCTTCATAGTAACTGACGCTGAACGATTCACAGCGAACCGTGAAGCCCAGGGGGACTTCGGCCTGCTTGTCGCGCCGGTAGACCCGGTCAGTCTCGCCGCCTTCGGGGATACTGACGTAACCTTTGTAACCCCAGAAGCTCCCCATCAGGGCGCCGATAAAGATAATCAGGATCGACAGGTGAGTGATGTAGACACCGAACCGGGACCAGGCCCCTTTCTCGGCGTAATAATAAGTCTTGCCATCCTTTTCACTGACCGTGGCCGCCGCGAAATGAGTGGCGAGGAAGGCGCTGATCTTCTCTTTGATCGCGCTTTCGTCCCCCTTGACGGTCAACTCTTCGCTGTTGGAGAAGGACTGAAGCATCTTCTCTTCCGGGACCAGAACCGGGGTTTTCACCGTATACCAGACCCGCGGTAAGCGTTTGATTGAACAGCAGATGAGGTTGACGGCAAAGAGGCCGAGCAGCCCGATGAACCACCAGGAGTGATACATGTTGAAGGCATCAAGGTAGGTGTCGAGGAACTGCATCAAGCCGAGGCTCCAGCCGTGCTTCTGCGCCATCGCTTCCGGGGTTGAACCCTGCTCGATAACCGTACCGATAATCGAGGTGGTGGCGAGGAGGATGAGCGTCGTGATGGAGAGTTTGAGGGAACAGAAAAAATCCCAAATCGCATCGATGGGGTTTTGCTTGTTGTCGTTCAAATCCGCGTCTCCTGGGTGAGTTTAAATGGCATGGGCCCATCCCTGCCGACAGTTTTTTGCCGTCAACACTCTGCTGGCTGACGGTAATATACCCCTTTGACGACTGTCAAGGAGGGGGGCAGACACAAGGTTAAAATTTCTCTGACTGCAATCTTTCTTCCAAAACCTTGGCGCGTTTTTCGACGCCGCTGGCGAGTTCGACCTTAAAATCGTCAAGACGCTGGGCAATGACCGGGTCGCCCAGGGCGATGATCTGGGCGGCGAGAATGCCGGCATTGCGGGCGCCGGCCTTGCCGATCGCCATTGTCGCCACCGGAATCCCCGCCGGCATCTGCACCATGGCGAGGAGGGCGTCGAGCCCTTGCAGGGCGGAAGCATCGATCGGCACAGCGATGACCGGCAGGGTCGTCTCGGCGGCGACGACTCCGGCGAGATGGGCGGCGGCCCCGGCCCCGGCGATCAGCACCTTGATGCCGCGCGTCCGGGCACCCCGGACATAACTGCTGGTCCGTTGTGGCGAGCGGTGGGCACTGGCCACAGTCATTTCAAAAGGGATGCCAAAACCGTGCAGGGCGCGGCCGGCTTCAAGCATGATCTCGTAATCGTTGTCGCTCCCCATAAGGATGCCGACTTGCGGTGCAATGGTGGTCATATGTGAGAGACTCCTTTAAAGTGCTTTTTTGCCGATATCCGTCCGGTATTGCGCGCCCTTCCAACGAATCACGCGCACCCCTTGGTAGGCTTTGTTTATCGCCGCCTTGACCGAATCACCCCGACCGGTGACACCGAGGACCCGGCCGCCGTTGGTGACGATCTTGCCATCCTGATCGGCGGTGCCGGCATGGAAGACAATGAGATCGTTGATCGCGGCGGCGGTGTCGAGGCCGTGGATTTCGTCCCCCTTGCCATAGTCGCCGGGATAACCGCCGGCGGCCATCACCACACAGACCGCGGCCTGGTCGTGCCAGTCGATGCTGAGATTGCCGAGATCACCGGCGGCAATGGCGACGAGCAGAGGGACCAGATCCGACTTCATCCGCATCAGCAGCGGCTGACATTCGGGATCACCGAAACGGGCATTGAATTCGAGGGTCTTGACCTTGCCGTTATCGATCATCAGCCCGGCGTAAAGGACACCGCGATAGGGACGCCCCTCGGCGGCCATGCCATCGACGGCGCGGCGCATGACCTGCTCCATGGCGAGCTGATGAATCTTCTCCGTCACCACCGGGGCCGGGGAGTAAGCGCCCATGCCGCCGGTATTGGGGCCGAGATCGTTGTCAAAGATTGCTTTGTGGTCCTGAGCGCTCGCCAACGGCACGATCTTTTTGCCGTCGGTGAGGGCAAGGAAGGAGGCTTCTTCACCACGGAGGAATTCTTCGATCACCACCCGCGAACCGGCGGCGCCAAAAGCATTACCGCCGAGCATATCGTGCACGGTCGCTTCGGCTTCGGCGAAAGTTTGCGCGATGATCACCCCTTTACCGGCAGCGAGACCGTCGGCCTTGATGACGATCGGCGTGCCGAGCTGGCGGATAAAGGCCAGAGCCGGTTTGATCTCGGTAAAGACCTCATAAGCGGCCGTCGGGATGCCGTAATTCGCCATCAAATCCTTGGAGAAAGCCTTGCTCGCCTCGATGATCGCCGCATTCTGGTACGGTCCGAAGGCCTTGAGGCCGGCGGCTTCAAAGCGATCGACAATGCCGAGGGAGAGGGGGAGCTCGGGGCCGACGACGGTGAGATCGATCTTTTTGCGCAACGCAAAAGTCAAAAGGCCGTCGAGATCATCGACCGCCAACGGCACATTTTCGGCGAGGCCAGCCATGCCGGGATTCCCCGGCGCGCAGTAAATTTTACTGACCAGCGGCGACTGGGCAATCTTCCAGACCAAAGCATGTTCGCGGCCACCGCCGCCAACGACGAGTATTTTCATTTAGTGTGATTCCTTCGTGGCATTCTTTGCTGTAGACATGTGTTCAACTTTATTTATGAGTGCCGCTTGCGCGGCAAGAATAAGATCAAGCTTGCGATTAAAATCTGTGAGAAGGATGACTACCTTCTCTTCCTCTGCCTTGGTCAGTTCCATCTCCGGCCCTCCGATAAAAACTATTGGCGGCCATCCTAAACACCCCTCATCCGCCCCTGCGGGGCACCTTCTCCCCAAGGGAGAAGGGATACCCTCATTGCTTCCCCTCTCCCTTGGGGAGAGGGTGGCCATAGGCCGGGTGAGGGGGATTTTTTAAATCGCATCAATGCCGGAAATGACGCATGCCGGTAAAGACCATGGTCATGTCGTGCTCATCAGCGGCGGCGATGACTTCAGCATCGCGCATCGAGCCGCCGGGCTGAATGACGGCGACAATGCCGGCAGCAGCAGCGTTGTCGATGCCGTCGCGGAAGGGGAAGAAAGCATCGGAAGCCATAACCGCGCCGGTGACGGGAAGGCCGGCGTGTTCGGCCTTGATCGCGGCGATGCGTGCCGAGTTGACCCGGCTCATCTGGCCGGCGCCGACGCCGATCGTCATCTTGTCTTTGCCGTAGACAATGGCGTTACTTTTGACGAATTTTGCGACCCGCCAGGCAAAGAGGAGATCTTCCAACTCGGCGGCGGTCGGCTGACGCTTGCTGACCACTTTGAGGTCTTCATACAGAGCCAGATCGGCCTGCTGCACCAACAGTCCGCCGTTGACCCGCTTGAAATCGAGCCGCACCGTCGACTCCGCTGACCAGTTGCCGCATTCGAGGAGACGGACATTCTTCTTGGCGGCGACAATCGCACTCGCCTCAGCCGAAACCTGCGGGGCGATGATGACTTCGACAAACTGACGGTCGACAATCGCCTGGGCGGTAGCGGCATCGAGTTCGCAGTTGACGGCAATAATCCCGCCAAAAGCCGATTCGGGATCGGTGCTGTAGGCGCGATTGTAGGCTTCGAGGAGATTCTCGCCGATGGCGACGCCACAGGGATTGGCATGCTTGACGATGACGCAGGCCGGCCCTTCGCTGAACTGTTTGACACATTCGAGGGCGGCATCGGTGTCGCCGATATTGTTGTAAGAGAGCTCCTTGCCCTGCAATTGACGAGCCGTGGCGATACAGGATTCGCTGATCTCTTTCTCAACATAAAAAGCGCCGCTTTGGTGGGAATTCTCGCCGTAACGCAGGCCTTGCGCCTTGCTGAACTGCAAGGTCAGGGTCGGCGGATACTCGCTGTCTTCGGTGTTGAGTTTTTTGCCGAGCCAGTTGGAGATCGCACCGTCGTAGGCAGCGGTGTGCTGATAAACTTTGACCGCCAGGGCAAAGTTGCGCTCGCGGCTGACCGCGCCGCCACTGCTGCGCATCTCTTCCAGAACCCCCGAATAATCGCGGTGATCGACAATAACGGTAACGTCGCGATTATTCTTGGCGGCGGAACGGAGCATGGTCGGGCCGCCGATGTCGATATTTTCGATGGCGTCTTCGAGGCTACAGCCATCTTTAGCGACCGTCGCTTCGAAGGGATAAAGATTAACCACCACCATGTCGATATTTTCGATGCCGTATTCCTGCATCTTGGCAACATGCGCCGGGTTGTCGCGCATGCCAAGGATGCCGCCGTGGACTTTGGGATGGAGGGTCTTGACCCGACCGTCGAGCATCTCGGGAAAACCGGTAAAGTCGGCCACATCCTTGACGATCAAGCCGGCGTCACGCAGCAGTTTGGCCGTGCCGCCGGTCGAAAGGATTTCAACACCGAAGCCGGCGAGTTCCCGGGCAAAATCGACGATGCCGGTCTTGTCGGAGAGACTGATGAGGGCGCGTTTGATGACGGACATGGCGAATCCTTTTCAATATTGTGTGATGGAGAAAAATCTAAAAATTCAACGCCGCCAGAAAGGCGCGCTCAAATGAAGGGGTCCCGGAAAGGGGGTAACTGCGCATCTTTTCGGTCAGCGCCTGCAACTGCGTGCATCCGTCTTTTTGCCGAAGAAAACGCTGCGCCCCGGCGAGGGCGCCACCGGGAATAAAGAGCGCTTTTTCTACCATGACGGCGGGGAGGATGGCAACGCTTTTCAAACTTTGCCGGTCGAGAGAAAGGCCGAAAGCACCGGTGACAATCACCTGTTCAACCGCCGCAACCGGAATGTCGGCGCGGGACAACAGGGCGTCGATTCCGGCGCGCACCGCCCCTTTGGCCAACTGGAAAGCGCGAACATCTCCCTGGGTGACGACAATCTCGTTTTTCGCATCGCGATAAAGGCAGAGAGCATGCGCACGGCCGTCCGGCTGCAGATAGCGGGACAGGTTCGAGTCGACCTCGGCCGGCGTTACAATCCGGCCGCTGCGGTCGATCAGGCCGCTGTCGATCCCGACCGCAATGACAGCAAAGAGGCCGCTGCCGGCGAGTCCGGTCGGAACACCACCGCCGATGACCTCCAGCTGCAAGCGATCGCCGACGCGAGTGACATTGCTGATCGCTCCGGTCGTCGCCAGCTGGCCGCAGCTGATCTCCCCGCCCTCAAAGGCCGGCCCGGCCGGCACCGAGGTGGCAAGCCAGCCGTCGGCGTCGCCGACGGCAATTTCACCGTTGGTGCCGAGATCGATGACCAGAGTGCGACCGGCAACAGAAGCAAGGCCGTAAAGACAGGCAATCAGATCGCCGCCGACATAACCACTGAGCAAAGGGAAGACAGTGAGGGGGACGGGGAGCTGGAGAGCGGGCAGGTCAAGGGAGCGTAACGAAAGATGGCGCGGCCGGTGCGGCGGGAAGAGGATCGGACGGACATTGTCACCGCAAAGGAGGGCGGTCACTCCCGGATTGGCGGCCGCCGCCGCAGCGCCGATCGATGCGCGTCGGGCGCCGGCACTGCGCAGGAGATCGTCGAGCAGGGCGACGATGCCGTCGACCAGCAGCGACTGCAACCGTTCCCCCTCCCCGGCCAGCGCCGCTTCGAGACGCCGGACAATATCGGCACCGAGGAGACGCTGCGGATTGGCCACCTTGCCTTCGGCCAGCACCTGCCCCTGCGCGTCGAGAATCCGGCCGGCGAGGGTGGTGGTGCCGAGATCAAGAGCGAGGAGAAGGGGGCGCATGGACCAGCCTTCAGTCGCGATAGATGCGCGGCACGCGCTTGCTGATATTGCAGAAGATTTCATAGGAGATCGTCCCGACCTTGCTCGCCCACTCTTCGGCACTGATGGCGGTGTTCTGGTCGCGGCCGAGGAGAGTGACTTCGTCGCCGACGCTGACGCCGGGGATTGCGGTGACATCGACCATGACCCAGTCCATGCAGACCGTCCCGGCGACCGGGGCGCGCTGACCGCGGATCAGCACCTCACCGCGATTGCTGAGCTGACGGCTGTAACCGTCGGCATAACCGACCGGCACTGCGGCGATGGTACTGGGGCGCTCGGCCCGATAACGGTGCCCGTAGGAAATGCCGGTGCCGGCCGGGATGCTCTTGAGCAGGGCGATGCGCGAACGAAAACTCATCACCGGCCGGAGATCGAGCTGGCCGGCAAAGTAGTCCGATGGCGCCGCACCGTACAGGGCGATGCCGGGGCGGACGACGTTACATTCGGGGATATCGCGGGAGAAGATGGTAGCGCTGTTGCCAAGATGGATTTCTGCCGGGGTAAAGCCGGCCGCCCGCACCTGGCTGAGGATGGTGCGGAACAGATCAATCTGCTGGGCGGTCAGGGGATGGGGCGGATCATCGGCCAGGGCAAGGTGGGACAGCACGCCGTCGAGGCGGAGATGGCTCAGGGCGGCGAGCTCGGGGAGAACGACGGCGAGTTCGGCGGGCAGAAAGCCGATGCGCCCCATGCCGGTATCGATTTTGAGATGATAAGGCCAGACCACCCCGGCAGCGGCAGCGATCGTTGCCAGTCGGCGCGCACTGTCAAGATCGAAGAGGCAGGGGATCAGTTCGTGCTGGAGGAGGCTCAGCTCCTGCCCCGGATAGAAGCCGCCGAGGACGATAATCGGCTGCCGCACCCCGGCGTTGCGCAGTTCGATCCCTTCTTCGACGATCGCCACGCCAAAGAGATCGGCCCCGGCGGCCGCGAGAGCGGGGGCCACCCGTTGCGCGCCATGGCCGTAAGCGTCGGCCTTGACCACCGCCAGAATCTTTCCCGCCGGGCCGAGACGCCGGCGCACCTCCAGCAGGTTATGGCGGATGGCGGCAAGATCGATCTCAACGTAAGTAGGTCGGTGGCCAAGCATGGGAGAACCTTTCGACAAAGGGGAGCTGAAGCGTTCCTTTTTAGCATGACGTTCCCCTGCGAGTAAAGATTTCCGGCAATTTTCGACTTGCTTCTTCCCCAACACCGGTGAGCGCGCTATACTGTCGCCCCATTGCTTTCAAGGAGATCTCCCCAGTGCTGCAACCCCTGCGCCGCCATCCCGTTATCACCCTGCTGACCCTCCTGCTTGGCGCGGCCGCGGTGGCGCTGACCCTCTTCCTTTATTCTTTTAATCTCAACGATTACCGCAGCCAACTCCAGGCCGGCCTGCAAGAAGCCCTGCAGCGCCCGGTGCAGATCGGCGCGATCCACTTTACCCTGCGCCACGGCCTCAGCCTTGAACTGAGCGATACCGCCATCGGTACCCCGGAGGAAGCGACCTTTCTGGTTGCCGACCATCTGCGGCTGCGCCTGCGAATCACCCCGCTGTTGCAGCGCCAGCTGAGTTTCTCCAGCGTCCTCCTCGATGGGGCACAACTTCGTATCAACGTCCCGGCCGGAACAACGGCCACGGAAGCGGAGAAGACAGCGCCGGAGCGGATGAAAACCTTCCTCGATCTGTTACGTCGCACCAACATCAGCACGCTGATTCTGCACAACGGCCACGTGTCGGTCATGAACGGCGTGGAGCGCTATGCTCTGGACAAGATCAATCTAAAACTGCACAACATCGCCTTCCAGTCGCCCGTCGCAGTCACTGCTACCGGAGAGATCCATTCCGGAGAGTTGCGAACCCCCTGGCGATTATCGGGAAAGATCGAAGCCGCGAGTGCTGATGCTCCCTGGCAGGAAACGCGCGTCGATCTCTCCCTCGGGATGAAAGAACTCGATCTGGCGCAACTCCCCCTTGTCGCCGGCAACGCCGCCAAGGACCTTCGACTCGCCGGTATAGCCAAATTGCAGCTGCATGCGCAGGGCGACTTGGCCAGCGGTCTTTCCTTTGAACTCCGCGCGGAAAGCCCGGATGCAACTTTAACCCTGCCGACCCGGTACGCGACGCCGTTGCATGTGGGTGAAATCGTCCTGGGCGGTATCTGGCAGAGCGGCGCCCCCGGCAAGATTCGCGATCTCCGCCTCCGCGTCGACAGCCTGAACCTGCACGGCGCGCTAGCGCTGCCGACCGAAACGACCCCCTTGACCGCGGCCTTTTCTGTCCCGGAGACCCCCCTGCAACTCCTCGGCCCCTGGGTGCCGGATCGCACTCTGCCCCGATTGGCAACGGCCCTGCGCAACCCGGACGTCAGCGGCAGTGCCGCCCTCGACGAGATTAACCTGCGCTGGTCAAAGAGCGAAGGGCTGCACCTCGATCAGGCCCGTTTCCACCTCCGCGACGGGCAATTCACCCTCAAGGAGACCGGTCTGGTCAAGAATCTCGGCGCGGACGGCGCCTTGACGGAGGACCTCCTGACGATCAATAGCGTCAAAGCCAGCCTCCTTGGCGGCCGTAGCCAAGGGACAGGGACGATCGCCTTCCCCCCCGGCAAGGAAGCGATCTTTAACCTCCAACTCGCCAGCACGGCGCAGGCCGAAGCGCTGAGCCCCCTCCTCCCGGCGGTGTGGCAGGAGAAGCTGCAAGCCAGGGGACCGATCTCCTTTTCCGGCAAAATCGGCGGCTCCCCGTCCCGCCTCCTCCTCGATCTGCAATCGCGCTTCGAAGGAGCGGAGGTGCTCTTTAACCATATTCCGCTGAAACGGCCGGGCGAGCGGGGGGAGCTGCTGATCCTCGGCGCCGTGCAGGCTGGCAGGCTCGAACTCAGCCATGCCCGCCTCCTCCTCCCCTTTGCCGAAGCCCGCGCCAATGGTTACCTTGCCCTCGACAGCAGCGGCGATTACACCCTCGCCTGCGACATCAATGATCTCCTCCTCGAAAAACTCCCTCCCTTCCTGGCGGTGCAGCAGAAGCTGCAGGGGCACGGCGAAGTCGATCTGCGCCTCGATTTAAGCGGGGATCGCAAGGGGCTGAGGACTTTGCAGGGGAGCGGAGAATTCCGGAAACTCGGCATGCACCTTTGGGCCAGCATCGCCAATCTGCGCGGCGCCAGCGGACGGATGATCGTCCATCGCGAGGGGATCGAATTCCCGGCGATCACCGGCATCCTCGGCATTTCGCCGGTGCGGGCCAGCGCTGAGCTGAAATGGCTGCCGAAGTTCCAGCTCACTCTCGACCTCGATCTCGCTAAAACCCGGGCGGCCGACCTCGTCTTCAACTCGCCGCAGAAGATCTTTTCCTCCATTCAGGGCCGCCTGGTCATCTCCGGCGATGGGATTCTCTTTGAACAGATCGCCGCCGAGATCGCCAATGAAACCAAAGCGTTGATCAATGGTCATCTGACCTACACGCCGGCCAGCCTGGTTCTCGACATCGTCGCCAGCCACGGGAATATCGCCGGCATCATCGCCCTTTGGCAGAAGGGTGAAAAAGCGGCGCCGCGATCAACGCCAACCGCCGACACCGCCCACCCCCTGAGCGCCGACATTTCGGTGGCGATTGCCAACGGCGATCTTTTCGGAGTCAGCTTTAAAAATGCCGCCGGCACCGTCGCGCTGCGCAACGGGGCTCTGCAGATTGAGCCGCTGCGTCTGGAGATCGGCGCCGGCCATGCCAACGTCGTCATTAGCACCGGTCCGCTGCGGCAAGGGCATCCCCTCTTGAAAATTTCCGGGCAGGCGGAGAAGATCGATGCCGCCCAGGTCCAGAAACAACTTTTAGGGAAGCGCGGCAGCATCTCCGGCACCCTGTCGAGCAGCTTTACCCTGCAAGGCGAGATCGGCCGCTTTCTGCCGACCTGCAACGGCAACATCAACCTTCGCCTCAATCAAGGCCTGATGCGGGGATTTACCAGTATCAGCCGCGCCCTCGCCCTCTTTAATGTCGGCAAAATTCTCACCTTTAATTTTCCCGATGTCGACAAGGACGGTCTCCTCTTCGACCGGATCAAAGGGAACCTGACCTTGACTGACGGGGTGTTGCACAGCGAAGATCTCGCGGTCAGCAGCCCCGCCTTTGACATGGCTTTTGTCGGCAAGGCGGATCTCGTCAAGGACCGTCTCGATTTTATTATCGGCGTCAAACCGTTGCAGACCGTCGACAAGGTCCTTTCCCACATTCCGCTGGCGGGATGGATCTTAACCGGGGAGAAGAAGGCCTTCATCGTTGCCAACTTCCACGTCACCGGCAGCAGTCAGGATCCTGTGGTCGAGGCAATCCCCTTCTCGTCCCTTTCCGATATGGCGGTCGGCATCTTCAAACGGACCTTCGGCCTGCCAAGCAAGATCGTGGATGACGTCAAGGAGTTGTTCAAGTAGGGGATTATTTAATTCCGGTATAGATCGTGGCAATGCCGAAGGTTTGATCTCGATAGGTGACAGAACGAAAACCGGCGGTCTGCATCATCTGCATGAATTCTTCGCGGGGGGGGAAGGCTTGAACGGAATCGGGGAGGTATTGATAAGCGCTGCGCCGGGAGATGAGCCCGCCGATCCGGGGGAGGACCTGAAGAAAATAGAAATCGTAGAGGGCCTTGAAGACGCGACTCTTGGGGTTGGAGAATTCGAGGATGACCACCCGGCCACCCGGCTTGAGCACCCGGCACATCTCCCGTAAGCCGGCGGGTCGATCGACGACGTTACGGATCCCGAAGGCGATGGTCACGGCGGCAAAGAGGGCCGTCGGAAAGGGGAGCTCCTCGCAGGGAGCATTGACCAGCTGAATCCGCTGCGCATAAGGGGAGGCGGCGATTTTGTCGAGGCCATGCACCAGCATCCCCTGGGTAAAGTCGGCGCCGATGATCTGCACCGTGGCCGGGGTGCGACTGGCGATTTCCAAAGCAACATCACCGGTGCCGGTGGCGACATCGAGGACCATGCCGTCGCTGGGGACACTCAGGAGACCGACGGCATTTTTCCGCCAGCGCCGATCGACACCAAAGGAGAGGAGACGGTTGAGCAGATCGTAACGGGGGGCGATGGCGTCGAACATTTCGCGGATACCCCGCCCCTTTTCACTGATTTGATACATGCTGGCCGATCTCCTTCTTTCGTCGCTTGCTGGCGGTTTTTGTAGCACAGTGCTGCAATGCAGGCAACAAAAGATAAGTCGGATAAAACTCAAAAAGGAGCACCAACATGAATAGTATTGAAGAAAGATTGATCGAGCTGGAAATTCGCTCCGCCCATCAGGAACGTCTGGTCGAAGAACTCAGCAGCATCGCCGCTGAGTTCGGCCGGCGCATCGCCCATCTTGAACGTGAGAATCGCAGCTTCCGCGAGATGCTCAGCTCCCTGGCGCCCTCCACTCCCGAATCGCCGGACGAATAAGGCTTTTTCCCTTGTCCACAGACATTCTCCTCATCCAGCCGCCGGCAACCAAGGCGGTCGAACCGCCGCTCGGTCTCGCCATCCTCGCTGGTACTCTGCGCGCCCAAGGCTTTTCGGTGGCGACGCTCGATGCCAATCTCAGCGCCACCCTTGCGCTGCTGGCGCCGGAGAGCGCGGCCCGGGCCGCCGGAGCGGAGCCGCCGACCAACGTGCGCCGCGCCCTGAAACAGGCGACAGCATCGCTGGCCCTGGTCCGATCCACAGCGGCTCTCACTTCTTTTCCCCGCTATGCCACCGCCCTGCACCATCTGCACACCCTCCTCGGGCTTTATGGCGGCAAGGGGGAGCGCCTCACCCTCGGCGATTACGAATACGAAGCGTTCTCCCCCTTTGCCCCGGCGGCCCTGAAGCAACTCGCGGCGGGGAGCGTGACCACCCTCTTTCACCAGCACTTTGCCGGCGAGATCGTGCCGGCCGTTCTTTCCCGTGCGCCGCGCATTATCGCCTTCTCGATCAACTACCGGCATCAGCTCCTCCCGGCTTTCGAGCTCGCCGGAATGCTGCGCCGCGCCCTCCCCAGCGCCATTCTCGTCGCCGGCGGCGGCATGATCACTTCCTGGCAACGGGTGTTGTCGGCAGGGGAGATCCATTTGCCCCTCTTTGATCACCTGATCTTCGGACCGGGAGAAGAACCGCTGGCCCGATTAGCGGGGGGCGGCGCCCACGACTATCTCCTCATCGGCACGGAGATCGCTTTCTCTCCCGACTTTTCCGAGCTGCCGCTGCATGACTATCTCTCGCCGCGGCCGGTCCTCCCCATCGCCACTTCGCGCGGCTGCTACTGGGGCAAGTGCCGCTTCTGCCCGGAAGCCGCCGCCCCGACCCATCCTTACCGAAGCGGAGCGGCAGTCGGATTCCCGGACCGTTTGCTGGCCCTGGCCGCCAGGACTGGCGTACGGGATTTCCATCTCACCGACAACGCCATCCCGGTCCCGACCCTCAAGGCCCTCGCCGATCGCCAGGCCGAACTGCACGACATCCGCTGGCACGGCTTTGTCCGCTTTGAACGCGCCCTCCTCGATCCAGCCTTGGTCGCCGGCCTGGCTAAAAGTGGCTGCACCCTGCTGCAGCTCGGCCTGGAGAGCGGCTCACAGGCCGTCCTCGAACAGATGGACAAAGGGACGAAGCTGACCGAGGCAGCGCAGATCCTCGAAAGTCTCCGCGTTGCCGGGATTGCCAGCTACGTTTATGTCATGACCGGCATCCCCGGCGAGACTGCCGCCGATGCGGCGTTAACGCGTAGATTCCTTCTCGATCATGCCGAGAAGATCGGCTTTCTCAATCTGGCGCTGATGAACCTCCCCCGCGATGCATCGCTGCTGGAGCAGGCCGGAGACTATGCCATCGCTAGCGCCGACCTCCTCGACAGCACCACCCCCCTCGGCCTTTATCGCTCCTTCAGCAGCAGCACCGATTGGGGTCGGAACGAAGCGCGCCGCTTCCTTGCCGAGCTCAAACGCGAACCGGCTATCCGCGCCATCCTCCAGCGCACCCCGCCATGGCTGACCTCGAATCACGCCTTTTTCTTTCCGCCGCCGGCGCGGGTGTGCTAAAAGAAGGGCCGGCTTACCCCCCTCACCCGGCCTGCGGCCACCCTCTCCCTCATGGAGAGGGGAAGCTGAAGCCCTTCTCCATGAGGGAGAAGGTGCCCCGAAGGGGCGGATGAGGGGGAAAGTGAAGCAGCCAAGCCGACGATTTTATTCTCTCACTGGTTTTTAATAATGGAACCCTGGCAACAATCCTTACGCGACTCCCTCACCGACCCGGCGCAACTGGCCAGCCGCTTTGCTATCGACCCGGTGCCGCTGCTGGCCGTGGCACAGCGTTATCCGCTGCGCATCACCCCCTATTATCTCGCCCTTCTTCAAGGGCCGGGGGATCCCCTCTGGCGGCAGTGCGTGCCGGATCCGGCTGAACTGGATTCGGACGGCATGCTCAGCGACCCCCTGAGTGAAGCCCGGCTGAGTCCGGTGCCGGGACTGGTGCACCGCTATCCGGATCGTGCTCTCCTCCTCACCACCACCGCCTGCGCCGTCTACTGTCGCTTCTGCACGCGCAAACGCGCCATCGGCTGCAACGCTGACAATCCCCCGGATTTTGCCGCCGCCCTCGCTTACATCGCCCAAACGCCGGCACTGCATGAAGTCATCCTTTCCGGCGGCGACCCTCTCCTGTTGGACGACGATCGCCTCGACGATCTGCTGAGTCGGCTGCGTGCCATCCCCCATATCGAGACGATCCGCATCCACAGCCGCGTGCCGGTCGTCCTCCCGGAGCGGATCACGCAACGCCTTGCGTCTCTCCTGGGCCGCTATCATCCTTTGTACCTCAATACCCACTTCAACCATCCTCGCGAATTAACTCCGGAAGCGGCAGAGGCTTGCCGGCAGTTGGCCGATGCCGGCATCCCCCTGGGCAACCAAAGTGTGTTGCTGCGCGGCGTCAATGACGATGCCGGGACCCTGCGCTCTTTATTCCGCGGCCTGCTGCGGCTGCGAGTGCGGCCCTATTATCTCCACCACGGCGATCTCGTCGCCGGCACCGCCCATCTGCGTACCAGCATCGAAACCGGCCTGAGCCTGGTCGCGGCGCTGCGCAACACCCTGCCGGGGTTGGCGATTCCCCAGTACGTCATCGACCTCCCCGGCGGCCGCGGCAAAGTGCCGCTGTTGCCCTCTGCCATCATACAACTCGGGGAGACCGCCATCATCCGCGCCGCCAACGGCGAACGCGTCGCCATTGCCAATGCCGGTCGTTGAATCCTTGAAAATGCGCTATACTTTGCAGACACCCCAAACAAAGGAGTCCCTATGGCAAAACGGATTTTTTACGGATGGTTTCTCTGGCTGCTGGTGATAACGCCAGCCTTTGCCGCGCCGATTCAGGTCTATGCAACCAGCAGTAAAGGATTGATCATGAGTGAGACGATCAGCAAGAGTCCGGCAGAGTGGAAGAAGCAATTGACGGCCGAGCAGTATCATGTTTTGCGCGAAGCCGGAACCGAGCGACCCTTCAACAATCAATTCCACGACCATCATGCGGAGGGGATCTATTCCTGCGCCGGCTGCAATCTGGAGCTCTTCCGTTCTGCGGATAAATACGATTCCGGCACCGGCTGGCCGAGCTACTTTGCGCCGATCGCCAAGGAAAATGTCCAGACCAAAGAGGATCGCGGCTTCTTCTCGGTGCGCACCGAGGTCCTTTGCGCCCGCTGTGGTGGCCATCTCGGCCACGTCTTTAACGACGGTCCGGCGCCGACCGGACTGCGCTACTGCATGAACTCCGCCGCCCTGACTTTTACCCCGGCCGGGACGCAGGAAAAGAAGTAGACCGCATGAACTTCGCCCCCCAACGTCTTGCCATCATCCTCTGCTCACCGCAGCAGCCGGGGAATATCGGCGCCACTGTGCGCGCCATGGCCAACTTCGGCGTCGACGATCTTCGTCTGGTCAATCCCTGTGCGCATCTTCACCCCGAAGCGCGCAAATTCGCCGTTAATGCTCATCCCCTCCTCGGCACGGCGAAAGTTTATAGCAGCCTGCCTGACGCCCTCGCCGATTGCCACCTCTCCATCGCCACTACGCGCCGCTCCGGCCGGTTGCGCGGCGATCTTCTCGACAGCACCGCCCTGCCGGGAGTCCTGGCGACCCTCCCCGCCGGGACCAAAGTGGCCTTGGTCTTTGGCCGCGAGGATAGCGGCCTCAGCAGCGAAGAGGTCGCCCTCTGCTCCCACGCCGCCACGGTGGCGACGACCAATGAACTCGGCTCCCTCAATCTCGCCCAGGCCGTCCTCCTCTTCCTTTACGAAATTTTCCGGGCGCAGACGCAGACATCCCCTGCCCTCCCCGGCGAGGAAAGGACGCTGCCGCCACAAGCAGAGCTGCAGGCCATGCTCGGGCAGATGGATACCATTCTCGAAAGGATCGCGTTTGTGAATCAAAGTTCCCCGGCCGGGGTCAGGAATAGATTACACCAACTCCTGAACCGGGCGAGGCCCGACCAGGAAGAGGTGGCGCTGCTGCGCGGCCTGTGGACGCAGATTGCCTGGAGTCTTAACGATTGGCGGGGACGGAAACGGGGGGATGGTTAATCCTGAAAATTGCCATTAACCACACTTTGCGCTCTTGCTGATCACTATTTTTCGGCCAGAATCTTTTTAGCGGCGAAGTTGTACGATTTCAGATAGGTCAAAGTCGTGGCGATAAAGGAGAAGAAGGCGGTGCTCAAGATGAAGGTGAAAGCCGGCGCCATGAACATAAACGTCCCATAAAAGATGAAGATCGCCGTCTTGAGATAATCGCCGAAGATCCGCTTCGACCGCAGGGCTTTTAATTCGTCCGGATTTGTCGTCTGCTGCGCCACAATCTCATTACGGGCTTCCTTGCCGGCAAAGCGGAAGATCGGATAAAGCAGGAGGACTTGCAGCCCGATGGTCATGAAGATGCTATTGAAAAAAGCATTCAACGCCCCCTTCCCGGCATAAACTTCCTGAAATTTCCAGGAGACCAGGAGCAGGAGCGCAGTCAAAGCCACCTGCAACACCGTATAAATCATCATCTGGCGCTTGATCCGCACGATTCCCGTACTACTCATAAAAACAACTCCTTGGAATAAATATTCAAAACAAAAGCCTTACTCGCGCCGGCCGGTCTTTTCATCCATCGCCGCCCAATGCTGTGCCCAGTCTTTCCGACGGATAAAGTGCAGAGCGACGAGTCCCAGAGCACAAATCCCGCCCCAGAAGATCGACAACAGATCGCCACGCATAAAACCGGAGCTTAAGGCAAAGAGAGAAAAGGCGAGAATGCCGCCTTCGAGGGAAAGGATTCTGAATTTGCGACGAGTTTCCGACATGGGACTCCTTGTTTTAAACAATGGTGAAGTTGGTATGAATAATCTTCTGTAACTCTTCAATCCGGCGCAGAGCCTGCTTTAATTCATCCTGTTGTTGCACGGTCAGGGTCTGCGGATCAAGGAAATAGGCATCGTGCTGTAAGCCGCGCAGCTCGCGGATTTGCAAAAGGATGCGCTGCCGGGTCAAAAAGAGATAGGCATGGCGCAAACCGGCGGCAAATTCAGCGGAGAAACTGCGCGCCTGTTCGAGCTTGTTAATCCGCTGCAACGTCGAGGTTTCGAGAATGTTGCTGTTAACCGCGAGGATGCGCACATTCATCACCAGCGGCGCCCAGCCGAGCAGTTTGATATTTAATTCACCCTTATGCGCTCCCTTCGGCTCGGTCCAGAGCCGCCCGAACCAGCCGAGGCCGACCTTCATCTCGGTCGCAGCCTTCGCCATTCCATAGATCACCTGGAAATAACTCCGCTCAAAATCACGAATCACCTCGACCAGAGCATCCGCCAGCGTCCTCTCCCCGGCGACATAACGGGCATCGGAGAGGACGATCAGATCCATGAGATTCTTGGCATATTCATCAAATTCATAACGGACGATCGCGAGAATCCGACGGTTCCACTGCTGCACCGATCCCCGCCAGGTCGGATTTGACGGCATAATCTCGCCGGTGCACTTTTTAAAACCGACTTCGGCAAGGCGATCGACAAGTTGGCAGGAGAAGGTGGCAAAGTAGTTATCGCTCTCTTCATCGCCGCCATTGGCATACACGAGGAGGTAATCCTGGTCGGTAATCAATGTCTGTTCGAGACGACCGTCACTCCCCATACTCAGGAGCGCGTAGGGCAAGGGCGCGGGCCCATCCCCTTTTGCCGCCATTTCACTCTCGACCAGAATTAAAGTGCGGGCGGCGAGGAGATCGCGGTAGTGGGTGCAAGCATAATGGAGTGCCGGGACAGAGGGGACTGCCTCAAAACGGACAATTTCCAGTTCATTCAGTTGGGCGTGAATCTGCGCCAACTCCTGGTAATCACGACTGACCGCGATGCGGTCCAGGAGAACGGCGTAGGTCTCCTGCACCAGATCGAGAGCGGAACTTTCCTCTTCCATCCGATGCAGCAACTGCACAAGGAGAGTTTCGGCTTCAGCGCGATCGAGATGGAGCATGTACTCGCGCACCTGTCGAGCGATCTCTGCGATAAAGTCGGCTGATTTCTCCGGTAGAGGAGGATGGCGTTCGGGCATGAGACGAATCCATCAGGAAAAGAATTGAAAAAAAAGATGGGGAAGGAGCAAGCTCCTTCCCCATCTTATAACATTAAGTTCAAATAAAATCAGTGATCAATTGCCTTAGCCATGCCGAGACCGGTGTTCTGGCGGACGTAGACTTCGTCGAACATCTCTTCCGAACGACGATTCGGGAAGAGAAGGGCAGCGAGGATCGCGGCGAGGAAGCCGGCCGGGATCGAAACGAGACCAGGGTTCTTGAGCGGGAAGAGGGCCGAGCTCAGACCGAGCATCGAAGTACCGCCACGGTTTGTAATCTCTTCAGCTCGCTTGGCAGCGATCGTTGCCTGGGTCTTCTCCATCGCTTCGGGGGCAATCTTGCCGGCAGCGATATCCGCCTCCAGCTTGGTGTAGGCAGCCTTGGCGCCATCTGCGACCTTGTCCGGATAGGTCATGTTCGGAGAGACCATCACCAGACCGATGGAAAGGAGGGTGCCGACGGTCAAACCGGCAATAACCCCGGCGGTATTCATCTTGCGCCAGAAGAGCGACAGGGCGACGACCGGCAGGTTGCCGGAAGAGGCGACGGCAAAGGCGAGGGCGACGAGATGCGCGACGTTCTGCTTCTCGGCGGCGATGCCGATGACGATCCCCATAACGCCGACCACCAAAGAGGTGACCCGCGCCGCCATGACCTGCTCGTGCTGGTCAGCGTGACCGTCTTTGACGACGTTGACCCAGATGTCGTGGGCGATGGCGGCGGAAGCCGCCAGGACCAGACCGGAGACGACCGCGAGGATGGTGGCAAAAGCGACGGCGCAGAGGAAGGCGAGGAGGAGATCGCCGACAAAGGGGGAGATGTCGCCACCCAGCTTCTGAGCCAGGATCATCGCCGCCATGTTGCCGCCCTTGTCGATGGCCTGGATGCCTTGCGGGGTGACGTGAATCGCCGCGCCGAAGCCGAGAAGAGTCGTCAGGATGTAGAAGGTGCCGATGATGAACATTGCGACGATAACCGATTTACGGGCTTCGATCGCGGTCGGCACGGTGAAGAAACGCATAAGGATATGCGGCATCCCGGCGGTGCCAAGGACCAGCGCCATCCCCAGGGAAATCTGGTCGAGGGGGTTGGTGAGGAAGAGGCCCGGCTCCAGGAAACGCTGACCGACATCGATGGTTGCCGTCCCGGCCTTGACTTCGGAGAGGTAGATCGGCAAGAGCTTGACGTGATCCTGGATAGCCGTGCTGCCGGCGATGTCGTTGAAGAACTGGAATGGGTTCATCCCCGACTTGATCCCGACCAACAGCGAAAGGACACCGGCGCCGGTCATGAGCAGGCCGGCCTTGATGATCTGCACCCAGGTGGTGGCGGTCATGCCGCCGAAGACAACATAGCCGACCATGAGGATGCCGACGCCGACGATGGCAACAACATAAGGGATGTCCAAAAGGAGCTGCATCAACTTGCCGGCGCCGACCATCTGCGCGGTGAGGTAGAAGGTGGTGACCGAGACGGTCGCAATCGCCGCCACAGCGCGCACCGGTTTCGGATTGGTCCGGAAAGAGAGGATATCACCGAGAGTGTACTTGCCGGCGTTGCGGCACGGTTCGGCGATGATCAGCAGCACGGTGATGTAAGCGACCAGCCAGCCGACCGAGTACATGAATCCGTCATAGCCGTAGAGGGAGATCATCCCGGAAATCCCGAGGAAGGAAGCAGCCGACATGTAATCGCCGGCGATCGCCCAGCCGTTCTGGGTGCCGGTGATGCCGCCGCCGGCGGTGTAGAAATCGGAAGCCGACTTGGTCTTGCGCGCCGAATTGACGACAACGGCCAGAGTAATGCCGATAATGATCAGGAAGATCGGAATCGTGACGTAGGGATTGGCCTTGATGCTCGAAGCTGCATCAGCAGCGAGAGCAACGCCCGGAAGGGCCAGAAGTGCCGCGGTCAGAGACAATAATAATTTATTCATCGGGTCGATACCTCCTTAACCAAGTTCCTGGACGAGTTCACGGGTCATGCGGTCGAAGTCGCGGTTGGCGACCTTCGCATAATAGAGCGCGATCCCCCACGATACGAAGAACTGCGACAGCGCAAAGACGTAGCCAAAATTGATCCGGCCGAGCACCTGGATCTTGAAGAGATCCGGAGCATACGCCGCGCCGATCGGCAGCAGGAAGTAGTAAATCGACGAGAAAATCCACCAACCGAAGAGAAAGCGGGATTTCTTGTGGTGCAGTTCGACGAACCGCGGGTCTTTGGCAATGGCGGCCCAATCGTAAGTTTTCTGTGCCATAGCTGTGAGTCCTTTCTGAGGATAAATGCCTCAAAGCTGATCGCGGCGATCAACTCTGAGACGGAAACGGGTTCACCAACAACTTTGCCAGCCCAAGGTGCTTGACTGGCGACCTCTCTGCGTTAAGCGGCATCCTCCTTGCGGAAATGACGGGAAAATAAGCTCTCCCCGTAAAGGACAAATTGCCATATACGGGATTTGCTGCAATGCCCCGATATAAAATCGTTCTTTTTTACCTTTTTTGTACGCCGCTTTGTAATACGTGTTCTATTTTTTGTAAACAATTTTTTTCTCTAATTTTGTTTTATTGTAGAACGTCGTAATTCATAGTGAAAAAAAACAACGCTCATTTTACTTCTAATAATATCTTTTTAGCGCGGGTTTATCTGGCGGGTATTTATCGGGATAAGCAGAAAAGCAGAGATTTTTGATATTTTCAGCTCGAAAATGTCCATATAAGAGATAGTTTCCCACGTCTGATACAAAGCGTGGCGACTATAACCACAAACAGTGGTTTAGCCAAGAAAATTTATTAGAACATTGTTACTCTAATTTACTCTCGGGCAAGTCGCGAATTACCTCTACAAAATCCAAAACCCACATAAAAAACGGCCCGCCGAGAAGAGGCGGGCCGTAGAGGTCAAACATTGTCCAGCGCGTGTGAGTGCATGATCGAAGAGATTAGCGAAGGATGCGGTACTGAGCCATATAAACAGCAATGCCGCAAAAGTAGCCGACCAGAGCGAGGCCGCTGATCCTTTTGACATACCAGAAAAAGTGTATCTTCTCCAGCCCCATCGCCGCGACGCCGGCAGCCGAACCGATAATCAGGATCGAGCCGCCGGTCCCGGCGCAGTAGGCCATGAACTCCCAAAGGAAACTGTCGGGCGGATATTGCGTCAGATTGTACATCCCCATCGAAGCCGCCACCAGCGGCACGTTATCGACGATGGCGCTGACCATGCCGATGACAGTGACAATAAGATCTTCGCGGCCCACGACCTTGTTCAGCCAGCCCGCGAGGTTGGTAAGGATGTGGGTATGTTCGAGCGTCGCCACCGCCAGGAGGATACCGACAAAGAAGACAATAGAGCTCAAGTCGACCTGGTGCAGAGCCCGCACCAAAGTCAATTGCTCCTTGTGTTCCTCTTCCTTGTTGCTGTGCAGCAATTCACCGACAAGCCAAAGAATGCCGAGACCGAAAAGGATCCCCATGAAAGGGGGGAGATGAGTGACCGTCTTGAAGATCGGTACGGCGATGAGGATACCGATGCCCAGGATAAGCATGAGGTTCTGCTCGAAGGGAGTCGGCTTGGAATGAAAACCGTTATCGTCATCCGCTTTGTTCGGACTGACGACGATTTTGCCGCGTAGCAGGTAGCTGGTAATCGTCAGCGGCACCAGCAGATTGACGAGGGCAGCAAGAAAGACTCCCTTCATGATCGCCAGCGTCGTGATCTGTCCGCCGATCCAGAGCATGGTTGTCGTTACGTCGCCGATTGGCGAC
>JAXMLA010000384.1:0-11714 GCA_034370465.1 Desulfuromonadales bacterium | reverse complement strand
CTCGGTGAGAAAGTGGACCGGCCGCGACGGGTCGAGTTCAAAATATTTGCGCAAACGGACAATAAAGTTGTCGAGGGTGCGGGTTTCACTCTCCGGGGAGACGCCCCAGACCGATTCGAGGAGTTCGGGGCGGGACAGGGTTTCATCTTCGCGGTTGAAGAAGACCTGCAGCATCCGCACTTCGAGTTCGGTCAGTTCGACGACCCCGTGCGCGGTTTTGGCGCGGCGGCCGCGAAAATCGACTTCATTGACGCCAAAGACATAGCGCTCGGTCGATCCGGCGTCGGGGCGATACCATTCGGAGCGGCGCAGCATCCCCTGTACGCGCAGCAGGAATTCGGAGAGGTTGAAGGGTTTGGTCATGTAGTCGTCGGCGCCGAGCTCGAGGCCGCGCACCCGGTCCTCTTCGTTGTCGCGGGCGGTGAGGATGAGAATCGGCAGGCGCTTGTTCTCGGCGCGGATGCGTTGGCAGATGTGCAGGCCATCCATATCCGGAAGCATGAGATCAAGGACGACCAGGGAGAAGGAGTTCTTTTCCAGTGCCGCCAGCGCGGCGGTGCCGGTCTCGACGTGGATCACCTCGTAATCGTCGGCTTCGAGGTTGAAGATGATCCCCTGGGCAATATGGGTTTCATCCTCCACCAAAAGGATCCGGGGTCGATTCATGCGTGATTCTCCTGTGTCGTCAGGGGGAGGAGGATATGGACAGTGCAGCCCTGGCCGACCCCGGCGCTCTCCATCCAGACTTTGCCTTGATGATGGCGTACCACGGTCTGAACAATAAAGAGCCCGAGACCGTTGCCGCGGATATTTTCATTCTTGCGCCGGGCCCGATAGAACATATCGAAGACCTTGCTGATCTCTTTGCGCTCCAGTCCGCGTCCGGAGTCAGCCACGGCCAGATGGGCAAAGTGGTTCTCCCTTTTGAGGCTGATCCTGATATCCGGGGCATCGTCGGAGTAAAGGACGGCATTCTCGACCAGATTGCGCAGGGTCGTCTCCAGCGCTTCGGTTTCGCCGAGAATCTGCAAGTTGTGCTCGATGTCGAGAGTCATCACCCCGGCGCGCGGCAGCGAATACTGGCGAAGGCGGAGGTAGCCGCTGACCAGGGCGGAGAGATCGATGGGGACGAGGTGGAGCCGGGTATCGCGCTGTTCGAGTCGGTTGGTGGCGAGGAGGTTGTCGATGAGCCCGCCGAGGCGTTCGGTATCGCTGAGCATGGTATCGATGAAGATATCAAGTTTCTCCGCCGGCGGGCGGCGCAAACGGATCGTTTCCAGGTGGAGCCGCAACGAAGCCAGGGGGGATTTGAGCTCGTGGGTGACCTGGGCGACAAAATCCTTCTGGGCCTGATTGAGGGCGACCTGGCGTCGCCAGAGATGATGGATGACGTAGACGCTGACCAAAAGGAGGGCAAGGAGGACAAGTCCTTCGACGAGAATAAACCAGTCGGCCCCGGAAGGGAGGACGACCGGACCGTATTTCTGCGCGAGTTTGCCGAGGCGGCGCTGATTGCGGACAAACCAGATAATCCAGGAGGCGACCAGCCCGACCCAGACAATCTGGATGGCAACAATCATCATCAGCGGCGTATAGCGGGAGCGAAAGAGGCTCTTCATAGGGCTTTTTACCATTGTAATCCTTGCCCGGCAAGTAAGAAGTTTTACAGAACTATTACATTAAGGAGAAAAGTCCCGTGGTAATCTGACGAGGTTAATTCACAAACCCTTATGAGGATGAGCTGCGGATGAAAGCATTGAAAATCGGTTCATATACCTTGCGTTTCCCTTTGATCCAGGGCGGGATGGGGGTGCGCGTTTCCGGTGGCAGTCTCGCCGGCCATGTGGCCCGCTGCGGCGGCGTCGGTCTCATCGCCACCGCCGGCCTCGGTCTGAACAGCCGTCACTTTGACGGCCGCAACTTCTTTACCTCCGACCCCGCCGCCCTGCGCGATGAGTTCGCTAAAGCCTACGCCATCGCCCCGGACGGGATCGTCGGCGCCAACTGCATGGTGGCGGTGACCAACTACGACACCATGGTGCGTACGGCGTGTGAAGCCGGCGCCAAGGTGATCGTCAGTGGCGCCGGACTCCCTCTGAACCTCCCTGCCCTCACCGCCGATTTTCCCCAGGTGGCGCTGGTGCCGATCGTCTCTTCGGTCAAGGCGGCCGAACTGATCGCCCGTAAATGGCACAAAGCTTATAACCGATTGCCCGATGCGGTGGTTGTCGAAGATCCCGATACCGCTGGCGGCCACCTCGGCGAAAAGATGGAGAAGATCGGCAGCGGCGAATACGATCAGTATGCCACGGTCCGCGGCGTCAAGGACTACTTCCGCAGCGAGTGGCAGTTGGAAATGCCGGTCATCGCTGCCGGCGGTATCTGGGACCGGGCCGATCTCCTGCATGCCCTGGCAGAAGGGGCGGACGGCGTGCAGATGGCGAGCCGCTTTGTGACGACCGTCGAATGTGATGCCGCCGATGCCTTCAAACAGGCTTACATCAATTGCAAGCAGGAAGATATCGGGCTGATCATGAGTCCGGCCGGCCTGCCGGGGCGGGCGATCATCCCCAACTTTCACAAGGTGCGGGAGCGCGACGTGGCGCTGGGACAGCGCTGCCCTTCCGGCTGTCTGAAAAAGTGCACCTACAAAGAGACGCGGGAGCGTTTCTGCATCGTTCACGCCCTCGATCGCGCCCAGCGCGGTGACGTCGAGACCGGCCTGGTCTTTTGTGGCACTAATGCCTGGCGCGCCGACCACATCAGCACGGTCGCCGAGATCTTTGCCGAACTTTTCGATCTTCCCGTCGAGAAGATTGAGGAAAAAGAAGTCTTTGCGGATTGCTGCGCAGGATGAAAAAAAGCTGAAACAATAATTTCTCCTTGACAGGCTCCAGCTCTCTACATAGACTGACCATTCAATTTTTGGGCCTATAGCTCAGTTGGTAGAGCCACCGGCTCATAACCGGTTTGTCCCAGGTTCGAGCCCTGGTGGGCCCACCATCTTCACCCAAGGTAACTCATGAGTCGAACTGTACCGCTGCAGAAGACATATTTAACCTAGTCATAAAAGAGAGTGCAACTGCTACCGGCAAGTTGCACTTTCTCTTTTTGGGCAGCATGAAACGACGAAATCCCGCCCGCATCCAAGACCTCATCGGCCTCATCCACACCGATTACCCGCCTTCGCTGGCTGAAGACTGGGACAATGTCGGACTCCAGGTCGGCGATCCCGCCGCCCCCCTCGAACGGGTCCTCATCGCTCTCGATGTCACCGCAGCGACTCTGGCGGAAGCTGAATCCTGCAACGTCCAGGCGATCGTCAGCCACCATCCCCTGATCTTCCGTCCCCTCAAGAGTCTCACCGCCCTCGATCCGAACAGCCGCCTGTTGATGCGGGCAATTTCTGCCAAGATTGCCATCATTGCGGCTCACACCAATCTTGATTGCGGCGCTGACGGGCTGAATGACTGGCTTGCCGCCCGGCTCGGGATTGAAGACGCGCAGCCGTTGCAGGGAGCAACTCTCCCCCTGTATAAACTGGTCGTTTATGTTCCCCTCGGCTACGAGGAGGTTGTCGAGAGTGCCCTCTTTGCCGCCGGCGCCGGGACGATCGGCGCTTACGATCACTGCGCTTTTACCAGCGCCGGCACCGGCCGCTTTCGCGCCGGCGCCGCCAGCACCCCCTTTATCGGCAATCCGGGGGAAGAGAGTACGCCGGCGGAGATCCGCCTTGAGACCATCGTCCCGGCCGAGCGTGTCACTAAAGTTCTCGATAAACTGCGCAAAACCCATCCTTATGAAGAGCCGGCTTACGACCTGTTGCTGCTGCAAAACCGACGTAACGATCTCGGCCTCGGTCGTATCGGCCACTTGCCGCAAACGCTGCCTTTGCAAGATTATGCCCGGCAGATCGCTGCGGCACTGGGGACCGACGCCCTCCGTCTGGTCGGCGATCCGCAGCGGCTGGTCCGCAAAGTGGCGTGTTGCGGCGGCAGCGGCGCGTCCCTGATCTTTGATGCGCAGCGGCAGGGCGCTGATCTGCTGGTGACCGGCGATATCAAATACCATGATGCCCGCAACGCCCTCGACCTTGGTCTGGCTCTGGTCGATGCCGGACACTTTGCCACCGAAGTGTTGATGGTGGCGGGGCTGGCAAAAAAATTACGGGCGGCCGCTGGTGCGCGCCAGCTCCCCCTGGAAGTTATCGAATCCACATCCGGACAAGATCCGTTTTTATTTATCTCACCCTGAACAGGGTACACGCTACGAACACCAGCCGAGGAGGAACATGTGCAAGACAAATTGAAAATTCTCAAAAATCTTCAGGACATCGATCAGGAATTGAACGATGTCCGCCGTCAACTCGGGACCCTTGAAAGCGAAGCCGACGACTTGACCGCTGAGCGCGTGCGGGTCGAAGGGATGGTCGCGACCCTGGGCGAGGAACTCGCCGGGTTGGAAGCGCAACTGTCCGAACTCGACTGCTCCCTCTCCATTGAGCAGGATAATGTCGTCAAGGCCGAAGGCCGGCTGCCGGCGATCAAGACGCAGAAAGAGTATGTCGCGGTCCTCAAAGAGATCGACACCGCCAAGAAGGTCAATAAAGAGATTCAGGACAAGATTAAACATAAAAATGAAGAGATTGCCGCCCTCGCCGCCGAAAAAGCGGAGAAGGATGCCGAACTCGCCGAGGTCAGTGGCCGCACCGCCGAGCGCGCTGCCCTGATCCAGGCGAAAATTGACGAAATCAAGGCGAATACCAGTGCCCGTGAAACGGAGCGCAATAACCTCTTTGCCCAGATCCCGCCGCAGCTCGCCAAGCGTTACCAGGTGCTGATCGAGCGCCGCCACGGCGTTGCCGTCGTCCTCGCCCAAAAGGGTGCCTGCACCGGCTGCAATATGCTGTTGCCGCCGCAGCTCTACAATAATCTCTACACCACCCGCGAGATTCTTACCTGCCCGCTGTGCAGCCGCCTCCTGTATCTCGGAGAAATTTAGTTTCTTCCTACGCTCAGGAGTCAGGAGCCAGAATTCAGGAGTCAGACTAAATCGGACTAAACAGCAAAATTTCACTAGAAATTCAGGTGCATAATACTTTCTTCAGAATTCTGGCTTCTGTATTCTGAATTCTGAGTAGTTACAAAATAAGATGGCTGGAGAAGGACAGACGATCGCTGGTTCCGCAAGGGACGGGAGGAAAGTCCGGGCTCCACAGGGCAGGATGGTCCTTAACGGGGACCGGGGGCGACCCCAGGGAAAGTGCCACAGAGAGAAGACCGCCCGCCCGACTCCGGTCCGCGGGTAAGGGTGAAAGGGTGAGGTAAGAGCTCACCAGTTTCGGCGGCGACGTCGAAAGCTCGGTAAACCCCATCCGGAGCAAGACCAAATAGGGGAGCGCTTGAGGACGGCCCGTCCGAAGCTCCCGGGTACGGTTGCTTGAGGCCATCGGCAACGATGGTCCTAGAGGAATGATCGTCACTGCGTTGCAGGTAACTGCGACGGAGAACAGAACCCGGCTTACGGCCTTCTCCGGCCATCTTTTTTAGCGTTGCGATAAAATTTCCAGCAAGGAGAGCTGATGGAAATCCGTTTTGATCGAAGTAATGGGGTGGTTGATGAGCAGATCGACGCGCTGATCGCCCAGGTCGGCCTCGCCGGCACGGCTGCCCAGTCGGGTCGCCTGGTGCGCGAGATGATCCTTTCGGCGCTGAAGGCGGGACAGGAGATCTCTTATCCTGCCGATCTCAAGTTGATGCGCACAACGATGAAGGAGATGCGCTTTACCGCGAAGATCTTCGGGCCGCATCGCAGTCGCCGTAAAGTGACGATCTTCGGCTCGGCGCGTACCGAAGAGAACGAGCCGATCTATCAGAAGTGTGTGGAATTTGCCCGGCTCCTGGTCGAGCGCAACTACATGGTCATTACCGGCGGCGGGGGCGGCATCATGCAGGCCGGCAACGAGGGGGCCGGGGCGGAAAACTCCTTTGCCATCAATATTTCCCTCCCCTTCGAACAAAGTACCAATCCGGTCATGGTCGACAGCCCGAACGTCATCACCTACAAATACTTCTTTAACCGCAAGATCGCCTTTCTCAAGGAAGCGGATGCGGTCGCCCTCTTCCCCGGCGGTTTCGGCACCCTTGATGAAGCGATGGAGACCCTCACCCTGATTCAGACCGGCAAGAACCCGCCGATCCCGCTGGTCCTGGTCGACGATGATCACGGCGGTTACTGGGAGAACCTCTTCATCTTCATGCGCAACACCCTGCTCAAGCGCGGCCTGATCTCCGGCGAAGATTTCGGTCTCTTTACCTTGACCCGCAGCCCGGAAGAAGCGGTGCAGGTGATCGACGATTTTTACCGGGTCTACCACTCCAGTCGCTATATCGGCGAAGATCTCGTCATCCGTACCAGCAAGGAGTTGTCCGCCGAAGAGGTCGATATTCTCCAGAACGAATTCAGCGAAATCCTGTCGCCGGGGCAACGCATCACCACTTCACCGGTGGCCTTGGCCAAGGAGAGCGACCAGCCGGATCTCCTCCTTTACCCGCGCTTGATCGTCCCCTTTAATCATCGTAATTTCGGCCTGCTGATCGCCTTTATCCGCCGCATCAACTCTTTTTGAACCGGGGAGATTTCTTCCTTACCAACAAGAAAAATTGTATTGCATTGTTGATATATGTTAATAGTTCAACGTCCGATCAGCGCATTCCCGAGGTTCGAGCATGAATGGAAGGATTAACCCCATCATCCGTCGTTGTGACTATCTCCCCCCGAACTATCGGGTGGAGAGCGTTGAGCTGACCTTTACCCTCAACGAGGAAAAGACACGGGTGGTGTCGCGTCTGCGACTGCAGCGCGCGCCGCAGGCAACCACGACGACGCTCACCCTGCTCGGCCGCAACCTTGAACTTCTCGCTCTGCGCCGCGATGGCAGCGACCTGAGCCAGGCCAGCTATCAGCGCGACGACGAGAGTCTGATCCTTACCGACTGTCCCGCCGCCTTCACCCTCGAGATCGAGACGGCGATTTACCCGCAAGCCAATACCGCTCTGGAGGGCCTTTATCTGTCGAGCGGCCGTTTTTGTACCCAGTGCGAAGCCGAAGGCTTCCGCCGCATCACCTACTTCCCCGATCGTCCTGACGTCCTGTCCCGTTACTCTGTGACCCTGATTGCCGACCGTCTGCGCTATCCGGTCCTGCTCAGTAACGGCAATCTTCTGGAGAGCGGCGAGCTCAGCGACGGGCTGCACTTTGCCCGCTGGGTCGACCCTTTCCCCAAGCCTTCCTATCTCTTTGCCCTGGTCGCCGGCGATCTCGCTCTTCTTGATGACCGCTACGTGACCCGGAGCGGGCGCAGTGTCGCTCTGCGCATCTACACGGAAGCCGGAAACCTCGACAAATGCGCTCATGCCATGGCCAGCCTCAAGGAGGCGATGGCCTGGGATGAAGCGGTTTATGGCCTCGAATACGACCTCGATATCTACATGATCGTCGCGGTCGGTGACTTCAACATGGGAGCGATGGAGAACAAAGGGCTGAATATCTTCAACGCCCGTTATGTGCTCGCTTGCCCCGAGACCGCCACCGATGCCGATTACCAGTCGATTCGCGAAGTCATCGGCCACGAATATTTCCACAACTGGACCGGTAACCGCGTCACCTGCCGCGACTGGTTTCAACTCTCCCTCAAGGAAGGGCTGACCGTCTTTCGCGATCAGAACTTCTCGGCCGACCTCGGTTCACGGGCGGTCAAGCGGATTCAGGATGTCCGCACCCTGCGCGCTTCCCAGTTCCTCGAAGACGGCGGGCCGATGGCTCATCCGGTGCGACCGGAGTCGTACGAAGAGATCAACAATTTTTACACGGCGACGGTCTACAACAAGGGCGCCGAAGTGATCGGCATGTACCGCACCCTCCTCGGCGCGGAACTTTTTCACGCCGGCGTGACCCTGTATCTTTCCCGCCATGACGGCGAAGCGGCGACGATCAACGATTTTCTCCGGGCAATGGAAGAGGTCTCGGGCCGCGACCTGCAGCAGTTCAGCCGCTGGTACAGCCAGGCCGGCACGCCGCAGCTGACGGTAACGCGAAGGTATGATCCACAGCGTTCAACCTTGTCCCTGACCTTGCGGCAGTCCCTGGCGCCGACTCCGGGTCAACCCGAAAAGGAGCTGCTCCATCTGCCGATCAGCATCGGCCTCATCGGTCCCCAGGGGGAAGAGCTGCCGGTGCGCTGCGCCGGTGAAGAGCCCCGTCCGGCGGGAAGCCGGGTCATTGAGTTGCGGACGGCAGAAGCGACTCTCGAACTGGTCGATGTGCCGGCGGGGAGCCTCCCTTCCCTGCTGCGGAGTTTTTCGGCGCCGGTACGGCTGCACGATGATCTTCATGAAAGCGAGCGCGCTTTCCTGCTGGCGCACGACAGCGACAGCTTCTGTCGCTGGGAAGCCGGGCAGCAACTCTTTACCGATCTGCTGCTGCGCCATGCCGCGGAAGCTGATCCAGCTTTGCGGGTTCTGCCGCAGACGCATGCCAGTGCTTATCAGCGCCTCCTCCTCGATCACCACGGCGATCCGGCGTTGCGGGCCCTGGCTCTGACACTGCCGACGGTCACCACCCTGCTCGATCTGCAGCTGCCGGCCGATCCGCCGGCGTTGCATGACGCCCGCCAGGGCTTGCGCAGCGCGCTGGTCGAATCGTTGCCGGCGGAGTTGTGGAGCCTTTACGACGGGCTGCAGGAGCACGGTCCTTACGCGCCGGAAGGGGCGGCGGTGGGACGGCGCAGCCTGAAGAATACGACGCTGGCCCTCCTCGCCCGCTGTGATCGCCAGGGAGCGGCGCAAGCCTGCCATACCCAGTTTTTGACGGCAGGGAATATGACCGATCGCCTTGCGGCCTTGACGATTCTCGTCGATGAGGATCTCCCCGGCCACGAAGACGCTCTCGCCGAGTTTCACCAACGCTGGCAGCATGATCCTTTGGTCCTCGACAAATGGTTTACTTTGCAGGCGACCGCCGGCAGCGAAGCGGTCTTCAGTGATCTCCTGCGCCTGCGCGCCCATCCCGACTTTACCCTGCGTAACCCCAACCGGGTGCGTTCCCTCCTCGGCGCCTTTGCCCACAGCAACCCCGGCCGCTTCCATCGCAGTGACGGCCAGGGCTATGATTTTATCGCCAGCGAAGTCCTCACTCTCGACCCCTTGAATCCGCAGATAGCCACGCGCCTGGCGAGTTCTTTGAGCCGCTGGCGCACCCTCGCCGAACCGTATGGCAGCGCCATGCACCAGGCTTTGCAGCGTCTGGCCCGGGCCGGGCATCTCTCCCGTGACCTGGGCGAGTTGGTGAGCAAGAGTCTCAAGGAGAATTTATGAGCATGGCGTTGCTGATTGCCGGTTACGGGGATATTGGCCAACGCGTCGCCCGCCTCGCTTTGGCGGCGGGGCAGACGGTCTCGGCCCTGGTCCGTTCCGACGAAAAGGCAACGGCGCTGACCGCTGGCGGTATTCGTCCGATTCTTGGCGATCTTGACGATGCCACCACGCCGGTCCGGGAGCTGCACCCCGCCGGGACAACGATCCTTTACACGGTTCCGCCGCCGGGCGGCGGTGAATACGATACCCGCCTGCGCGTCTTTCTCGGTTCGATCGAACCGGGGAGCGAGCCGGCGCAGCTTGTTTATCTCAGCACCACCGGCGTCTACGGCGATCAGCAGGGGGGACTGGTCAACGAAGCAACGCCGACCCAGGCGACCACCAGTCGCGCCCGTCGCCGCCTCGACGCCGAAAAGCTCCTCCTTGCCTGGGGGCGGGATCGCGGCGTCAAGATCGTCATCCTTCGCGTTGCCGGGATTTACGGCGCCAGTCGACTCCCGCTCAATCGCCTCCGCGAGGGGGCGCCGGTACTGCGCAGCGAAGAGTCCCCTTACAGCAACCGCATTCACGCTGACGACCTGGCCCGGCTTTGCCTGGCCGCCGCCGAGTGCGGGGAGGACGGCGAGATTATCAATATCTGCGACGGCGAGACCTCAACGATGACCGACTATTTCAATGCCGTGGCCGATGCCTTTGCCCTCCCGCGCCCGCCGCAGGTGACGATGGCAGCAGCCAGAGAGTGCATGCCGCCGCTCCTTCTGTCCTACTTCAGTGAATCGCGCCGCCTTGACAATCGCCGCATGCGCCAACGGCTGGGGATCCCCCTCCTTTATCCGGATCTCGCCAGCGGACTGGCCGCCTGTCTCAAGGAGACCGTATGACGAGTGATAACCTCACCCCCCGCAAGGGTGGGACGCTCGCTGCCCTGCGCCGGCGTAATGACGAACTGGAGACGATGGTCGAGCTCGGCAAAGCCCTGACCGCCACCCTCGACCTGGGTGAAGTCCTCAATGCGGTCATGACCAGCGTTTGTCAGACGATCAAGGCGAGTACCTGGTCGCTCCTCCTTTTGGATGAACGGAGTCAGGAGCTGATCTTTGAAGTCGTTGTCTCGCCGGCAGCGGAGCGGCTGAAAGGGAAACGCGTCCCGGTCGGACAGGGGGTTGCCGGCTGGGTGGCGACGCACGGCCAGTCCCTGCTTTTACCAGATGTGCAGCAGGATGTACGCTTTAGCGCGGAATCGGATAAGGACAATCAGTTTATAACCCGTTCGATCGCCTGCGTGCCGCTGCGCAGTGCGGAGAGCATCATCGGTGTTATTGAGCTGATCAACCCCTTTGATGAAGGCTTTGTCGATGAAGATCTCCTGCTCCTCTCCACCATCGCCGATTTTGCCGCCATCGCTATCGAAAATGCCCGCAACTATCAACGGATTCAGCAACTCGTCATCACTGACGACCTGACCGGGCTGTATAATTCCCGGCACATGGCCAGACTTATCGAGATTGAGGTCGAGCGTGCCGGCCGTTACAATAAACAAGTCTCCCTGGTCTTTATCGATCTCGACTACTTCAAAACGGTCAACGATACCCATGGTCACCTCATCGGCAGCCGACTTCTCGGCGAATTTGGCCATTTCCTTCAAAAAAATATCCGGAAGATAGACTTTGCCGCCCGCTATGGTGGTGATGAGTTTGTATTGATCCTCCCCGAGACCACCAAGGCCGGCGCCTTGATCCTTTGCAACCATCTCCTTGCGGCACTGCGTCAGCATCCTTTTCTGGTCAACGGCAACCTCCCCCCGACGCAACTGACCGCCAGCATCGGCATTGCCACCTTCCCGGAAGACGCCGCCAGCAAGGATGACCTAGTTTGTAAAGCCGACCAGGCGATGTACTTTGTCAAGGAGCACACCCGCAACGGCGTCCACTGCGCTTAAACCGTGAGCTTATCAAAGCAACAAGGGCGAACCGTTGCCGGTTCGCCCTTGTTGCTCATCTTTAATTTCCTTTCCCGGTTAATCCTCTTTTTTCAGCCGTATCCCCTCCGGCGTCAGCTCGACCCGCCCCGCCTTGAGCAGGCTGCCGACCGCCTTCTTGAAACTCTTCTTGCTCATCCCCAGTCGCGCCTGAATCATCTCCGGCGGGCTTTGATCGTGCAGCGCCAGAAAGTTTTCTTCCTGCAGGGCGGCAAGGATAACGCTGCGCGCTTCGGCCGCCCCTTCGCTGCCGACTTTGCGCAGGATGATGTCGAGTTTATTGTCTTCGCGCACCCGTTTGACATAGCCGGTCATCTTCATCCCCGGCATCATCCCGCTCTGCAGTTCATCCCGATAGACCA
>JAXMLA010000383.1:0-5096 GCA_034370465.1 Desulfuromonadales bacterium | reverse complement strand
TGCAGCGCCGCGCAGATAAAGGAGGGCGGGCGGATCGGGGATATCCCGCAGCAGCAATGGATACGCCTCGTCCCAGTAGCTGACGAGGCGGGCCTGACTCTGTTCAATTTGCCGGCGGGCGGCAAGAAACTGCGGTGCCGTGATGGAGGGGATCAGGCCGATATTCCGTAAGCCGGCAACCCCCTGCCAACCGGCCGGCGCATGCTCAAGGGCGGTGCGGGGGGTAGAAAAGTGCGCCAACAAGCGAAAGAGCCCCTTACGCCCGAGGCCGGGGGTCAGGTGCAGACGCAGCCAATCGAGTTCAGTTTCCGTCATCACCCCCTCACGCCGTCCTTAACGCACCAGCGTTCCGGTTTGGGCACGAACCAGATCACCGATGACGACCGGACCAAGGGCTTTGAGGATGACCGCGGTGGCACTCTCCGGGTTGGTATCGACGACCAGCGCGTAGCCGATAAACTCCTCCGGATAAACAAGTGCCGCGTCCCGGCTGTTTTTGATCTCCACCAGATCCGTTGCTTTGTACGGCCGGATCAGGGTCAACAGGTTGCCGGTCTTGAGACCATGATCCTCGCCGAGATCGACAAAGAGGACCTCATCCGGCCCCTGCATCTCTTTATGCAACGCCGTGGCGATGACCATTCCGCTCATCTCCGTGGTTGCACGGCGCAAAGTGATCTGCTGACGAAGGGCTTTAGTGGGGGACAACCAGGCGCCGCGCTCAACCTCCCGGAAGTTTTTACGAATGATCGCCGTATGGAGATCTTTCCCCAGCGCGGTAATTTCAAGAACTCCGAGTTGATCGACCTGGAAACCGAACCGTTTTTTAGTGACAGGATGAATAATATCCGCACGGGATTTGACGATTTGCAACTGATCGCCGATCGCAACGCCCGTTTCCGCCGGTATGCGGACAAAGACCGTATCACCAGTCCCGGCAAAATGGCGGGCAACGGAAAAGTCAAAGATGGTGCCGCCGGCACTCTGCTCGCTTTCGCCGATAAAGCTGAGACCGGCGGGGATCACAATCGTCACCTGCGGTTCCGCCGCGATAACCGCAGGAACTGGCAGAGTCGGAGCAACTTCAGAAGTTACAACCGGCTCCAGGGCAGGGGAGACCTTCTCCTCTTCAACTCCAACCACCACAATCGGACCGGAATAAATCCGCAGCTTTTGACCAGGAAAGATAAAATGAGGATTCTGGATATCCGGGTTATTGGCCCAGAGATCGGGCCAATAATATGGATCCTCAATAAACTTTCGCGAAATCCCCCAGAGAGTATCCCCTTTTTGCACCTCATAGGTACGATAGGCGGAACTACTCTCATCCGCCACTGCTTCTGCCGCCAGGGCAGTCGAGACCGGAACAACGAACGGGGAGGCAATACTGACCAACAGGGCCATCAGCGGGAGGATTCGGTTGCAAAGCATCACAATCTCCTTGTGCAAAGTAGGAACCGTGCGTACGCGGGGAGTTGAACAACAAAGTTGTAAAATCGAAGAAAAATTAAAGTCTTTTTGGGATCTTGTCAAGCAGGAAAGCATTCTGGCCACAGCAGCCAAGGCACGGTTCTTTTCCCTTTAACGCCACAATATGCTATAGGAATGCGGCTGAAATTTAATTCCCAAGGAGATATGTGATGAAAATACCGGAACTCCTCGCCCCGGCCGGCGATCCGGAAAAACTGGCCGCCGCCCTGCGCTTTGGCGCTGAGGCCGTCTATCTCGGCGGTCAGAACTTCGGCTTGCGGGCGGCCGCCGGAAACTTCGATTCTACCACTCTCAACGATGCCATCGCCTTGACCCACAGCTACGGGAAACAACTCTATCTGACCCTCAATGCCTTCGCCCGCCCGGCCGAATTCCCACACCTTGCCGCCTGGCTCGAAGAATTGCGCCCGAGTAGTATCGATGCCTACATCGTTGCCGATCCCGGCGTTCTCGCTCTGGTGCGTCAGATCGATCCGCAGCGCCCCCTGCACCTCTCCACCCAGGCCAATACCACCAATGCCGCCGCCGCCAATCTGTGGCAGGGGCTCGGCGTCAGCCGGGTCAATCTTGCCAGAGAACTGACCCTGGCGGAGATGACTGCCATCCGCGCCGGGACGACGGTCGGACTCGAAGTCTTTGTGCATGGCGCCATGTGCATGTCCTACTCCGGGCGCTGCCTCCTCTCTGCGGCCCTCAATCAGCGCAGTGCCAATCAGGGAGCCTGCACCCAGCCCTGCCGCTGGAAATACGCTCTGGTCGAAGAGAAGCGGCCCAACGAATTCATGGCGATCGAAGAGGATGAGCGCGGCGCTTATGTGATGAACAGTCGTGATCTCTGCCTTGCCGAACACCTCCCGGCCCTGATCAGCGCCGGCATTGACAGCCTGAAGATTGAAGGACGGATGAAGAGCGTTTACTACGTTGCCGCCGTGACCCGCGTTTACCGCGCCGCCCTCGACGCCTACGCGGCCGATCCGATCGGGTGGCATTACGATCCGGTGTGGCGCGACGAGCTCGACAAGGTCAGCCATCGGCCTTATGACAGCGGCTTCCTCTTTGGCGGCAGTGACGCGCGGATTCATGCCGGTGATTCCCGCTACCGGCGCGCCTGCGACTTTGTCGGCAGTGTCGAAGAAGTCATGACCGATGGTAGCGGCTGGGTCGGCGCTCGCAACCGTTTCTTCAGCGGTGAAGTCCTGGAACTGCTCGGCCCGCAGATGCGCCAGAATCAATTTATTGTCAGTGATGTGATGAACAGCAGCAACGAAGGCATCAGCACCATTCAGCCCAACGCCAAGGTGCGGATGCCCTTACCCCAGGGGGCGGCGCCGGGCGATCTGCTGCGGCGCAACAAAGAAGAGCTCGTCGATTAAAGAGTGATCGGCACCAGCCGGACGACGGTTTCGATGTGGGCAGTCTGGGGAAACATATCGACCGGCTGTACGGCTTCGGCGGCATAGCCGAGGGGATAAAGGAGACTGAGATCCCGCGCAAGTGTCTCGGGATTACAAGAGACATAGATAAGGGTGCGCGGCTGCAAAGAAGCCGCCGCCTTCAGTACCTGGGGTTGACAGCCACTGCGCGGAGGGTTGAGAACGACGACCTCGGCGCGCTGAATCTCGCTGCACAGATCCTCCACCACCTCTTCAGCATCGCCGGCAATAAAGATACAGTTGCGCAGGTCATTGAGCAGGGCATTGGCGCGGGCGTTCTTCACCGCCTCCTCGATGGTCTCGATGCCATAGACCCGTCCGGCATCCCGCGCCAGATGAAGGGCAATTCCGCCGATACCGCAGTAAAGATCGACGGCGGTCTCGCTGGTTTGCAGCCGGGCCCATTCCCGCACCAGTTGATAGATACGGGCCGCCTGGGCATGGTTGACCTGGAAGAAGGAAGCAGGCGCCAGTTGCAGACGGATATCACCGACCTGATCAAGGAGATCACTCACCCCGGCGAGGCGCTGGGTGTCGCGGCCGACGATGATATTGCCGGTCGTCGCGTTAACATTCTGCTGCACTGACACCACTTCCGGCACCCGCTTTTGCAGAGATTTGGCGAGGTGCGGCAGCTGCTTCAAATCCCGCTCCGCCACCACAAAGGTGACCATCGCCTTGTTCCGGGAAGGACTCACCCGAATCAGCAGGTAACGGAGCAGACCCCGCCCCTTCTCGGCATTGTAGATATAGATTTCCTGCTTCTCGACCTCTTCGCGCACCACGCTGGCGATCCGATTGATCAAGGGATGGTGCAGCGGACAGCCGGCGAGATCGACGACATCATGGGTGCCGCGCCGATACAGGCCGAGCTGCACCGTGCCGCGCTTGCGGCCGAAGACGAGCTTGGCATTGCTGCGATAACCGAAGGGTTCCGGAGCACTCCAGATCGACGCAATCTCCACCCCTTTGAGCTGCGGATAGTGGTTGAAAGCGGAACGGATACGAATCTGCTTGATCTCGAACTGCGCGGCTTCGTCGAGACAAAGGAGGGGGCAGCCCTGGCAGGAGGTCAGGGAGTCACAGCGTTTAGCGATCCGGTGCGGATGCGCCTTGATCACCCGCCGCAGACGACCGACAAGGCGGAACTGCCCCTTGGCCTCGATTGTCGCGCTCACTTTTTCACCGGGATATGCGCCGGCGATAATGAAATCCTTGCCGTCATGGCGAGCGATACCAACGCCATCGGCATCCAGACGCATGATATCAACTTCAATCGCTTCAGAGCGGGGCGGACGAGCATCAGCCGTATCACGGGGGCGACCAGGCTTGGGAGTAGCTGGTTTCTTGCGGGCAAAAGGGTCAACCTCCCCGGCAGCGCGGGCGGCATCCCCGGCAGCGCGGGCGGCGGCCTTTTTATTGATCAGGGGGGCAGAGACACGGGGCTTTGTTTTGCGCGGCATCTCGATTTTGTTTGTTTCCATGGATTGATCCGCCGAATTTTGCGGCGACTGACTCTTCTTTTTCATTTGCACAACCTTCTCCAAGATAAATAGTCACGCACCTTAACTGCTAGCGCTGGCACTGTCAATTTAACAGAAAACCGGAAGAAGAATTATTACCATTCCAGTAGACGATTTGACAAAAAAAGTGACAATAAGATATTTTATAATCCTGATTTCCAGAGGAATCTCTATTCTCCCTCTCTTTGGGTAGAAAGCCTTATTATGTCCTCCCGCGATTTCAAAAAAAAGAGCAAGACCGGCGCTATCCTGCTGATAGTCGTCTTCTCTTTATTGCAACTCTCGCTTTGGGGACCCTCCTTCATCCGTGCCTTCCCCGAGACAGAGACGCACGCGACCTGTCAAGGTGACCATGCCCTTTGCGGTTGTGCACCCAGTCGCATCGCTGCCGGCACCTGCTGCTGCGCCCTGGCAGCTATCTCCCCATGTTGTCAGAAGGCTTACATCCAGTCGGCCATCGAGGAGAAGGCCGCTCTGGGGACGGTGATCACTTCTCTCCCTTGTGGAGGCAGTGAAGATCCCCTGGTGACGGCCGGCATCAAAGCCTACCTCCTGCCCAAGGGCAGGTCTTTTGACGTTCCCGTCTCAACGACCATTTACCAACTGCTTACCGTAGCAAGCCAACTTGATCATCCTATCCTCCCCCCTG
>JAXMLA010000382.1:0-1620 GCA_034370465.1 Desulfuromonadales bacterium | reverse complement strand
CCCTTGAAGTGAGGGAGTAGGCCCTGCAAAGGCGGTTACTGTACCCCCCCAGAGGGAACGGATCAAGACAAATGCTATTTTCTAAGCGGACAATGTTGCCTAAGTGAGAAGACGATGAATGAAAGCGAAAGAAAAAGGGATGCTGCCATTATGGGGGCCATCGCGGCTTACCGTGCCGAGGAAAAGATTTTTTCAGAGGGAGAGGAGTCGCCGTCAACTTGCGTGCCGCTGCTGCTCCCGCCGAATCTCTGGGGGCTGGCCTCCCGTCAGGATCGGATGAACCAGCGGCAATTCTGGGAACTGCGTCGCCGTTAGGGCGTAACGGCGTATCGGCGTGACGGTGTAATCCTTCAGCCTTACGCCCAAAAAAGGAGCTTAAAATAATATGAACAAAAATAAATTGAAACCCCTGGCGATAACCGACACCACCCTGCGCGACGGTCATCAGTCGCTCTTGGCGACCCGTCTCAGGATTGAAGACATGTTGCCCATCATGGCCGAGACAGACGAGATAGGGTACCATTCCCTGGAGGTCTGGGGGGGCGCCACATTCGACGTGGCCACCCGTTTTCTCAACGAGGACCCCTGGGAAAGGCTTCGCCTCCTGAAAAAGACCATGCCCAAGACGCCCCTCCAGATGCTCCTCCGGGGCCAGAACCTCGTTGGTTACCGCAACTACGCCGATGATGTGGTAAGGGATTTTGTCCTCTATGCCGCCGAGTGCGGGATGGACATCTTCCGGGTTTTCGACGCCCTCAACGACGAGCGGAACTTCGAATCGGCCTTCCGGGCCATCAAGGAGGCGGGAAAGCACATCCAGGGCACCATCTCCTATTCCCTGACGGAAAAAAGATTGGGCGGCCCCGTCTATACCATCGAATATTACGTGAATAAGGCGAAAATCCTTGCGGATATGGGGGCGGATTCTCTGTGCATCAAGGATATGGCGGGAATCCTCTCGCCCTATGACGCCTTTGATCTGGTGACGGCCTTGAAGAATACCCTGTCGATTCCTATCCAGCTCCATACCCATTACACGAGTGGCATGGGCGCCATGACCTATCTCAAGGCGATTGAGGCCGGGGTGGATGTGGTGGATACCGCGTGCGCCCCCTTCGCCCTGCGGACCTCCCAGCCGGCGGTGGAGCCGATTTTAGTGGCCCTCGCGGGTTTGCCCAGGGATCCAGGCCTGGATATCAGAAAAATACTCAAAATCGGGGAGCATCTGGAGGCGATCGCCCCTAAATACCGGGATCATCTGGACAAGACCAAATTGTCTGTAATCGATACGGATGTACTCCTTCACCAGATTCCGGGCGGGATGATCAGCAATCTGGTGGGCCAGTTGAAGGAGGCCAATGCCCTGGATCGTCTCCCGGAGGTGTACCGGGAGCTTCCGCAGACGAGGAAGGAGCTGGGTTGCCCGCCCCTGGTGACACCCACCAGTCAGATCATCGGCGTCCAGGCAGTGCTAAATGTCCTCATGGGGCGCTATAAGATGGTTTCCAGCCAGATCAAGGATTACTGCTACGGTCTTTACGGCGCCCCTCCCCTGCCGATTGATCCGGAGGTGCGCGCTCAGGCCCTGAAGGGCTATCCCCGGGGAGAGACGCCCATCAC
>JAXMLA010000381.1:0-2728 GCA_034370465.1 Desulfuromonadales bacterium | reverse complement strand
GGGCAGATGAATCTTCCCTGGTAGCTGACCTAGTTAGCTATATTAAGGCGGAGCCGGCAGTGTCACTCGGCATAGCATTTTGCTCTGTCACAACGATTATTTCGGCGTTGATACTTCTAATATCACTTCCCATTTTTCTTTTTTCAAAAGACAAAGCTAGGGTTACGCGAGCTGGGGGGTTGGTAAAGACAACGCTTGGTTTTTTTGTTGGCGGTGCTGGGACAATAATTGCAACAATTTCGTTTGCTAGTAGAGCGAGCGGCTAACCCGGCAGTCAACGCGGACGTTGCGCGATGAAGCCGCGTAGCGCCGGTTACTTCCACGTTGGACGGCCTAAGGTGGCAATAAATAATACGATTGGTTCCGTGAACTCGTCTCTGAAATCTAGTATGTAAGGAGGCAAGAATGTCTAACCATAATCCGTTCGATTTGATTGAAGACAGCGTGGTTCGCAGTTATGTCCAAAGCAACATAAAAGATATGGTTCGTGGAGTCTCCCTGACATTAAAAGCTTTGGAGAATCAACCCCGAGAAAAAAGATACAACATCCGCGCTGCCGGCGAGTTGTATTCTACAAGCATGTTGGTAGAGCCTCTAGCAAAGGGCTTCACCTTGGACGCTGTTAAGAACAAGATCGAGAAAGGAGTATGGAATACAGTCTGCAACATAAAAAGCGACGATAAGACAAAAGGCGAACCAGATGAAAAAGCAAAACAGATTTTCGACAAAGAGGGCATCGGAACAGAAATCATTGAGGCCGCGATCATAGCTGGCTTCGCAGCCCTCGGCAGTGCTTGGGGAGCATTTGGCACTCTTCTAGGAACTGCAATTGGTAAGAAAATAAGAGACTGGGGCATTGGGGTCATCGCCAGCCAGTTAGATGAAATGGTAGAGAATAAACTGGAAGGCTACTGTGCCCTTGTGCCGACCGAATGATGTAACGTTGTAACTCAGAGACGAGTTCACATTTTCATTCGGTGAGCATTCAGGCAGGGGTAATCGGGGGACATAATACAGATTATTAGTTTTGAAAAAGGGCAGCAAGCCTATGGAATACTGCTGGAAAGGCTGGGGACGACCGGGTAAACAAGCCGGCTCCGGGACAGGTCTTGTGACGTGACACTCCTTGGCCCCGGCCCTCAATCCGCCCCCTGTCACGTCCTGCATCAGGCAAGAGCCCTGCGCAGTCTCGCGCGTCTCTCCCTCGGGAACGAGAAGAGACCCCACGGGCATCTGCTTCTTACCGTCCCACATTTATTCTTGACATTTGATGGGACTCCCGCTAGCCTGAATTCCATCAAACGATTGAACTAAACTATGGAACAAGGCGATGGTAACTGCCCTCGAGAAGGCCCGGCGTGATCCGGAATCGACGAAGGCCAGGATACTCCAAGGGGCCAGGCGGGTTTTCGGCGATTATGGCTATCACGGCGCCACCACCCGGATGATTGCCCAGGAGGCGGGGATTGATATCTCTACCCTCCATTACCACTGGGGGGAAAAAAGGGATCTCTACGAGACGGTCGTCCTGGACATTACCAAAGACCTGCGCCAGCAGCTCAGCGACGTGGAAAAGGAGATCCGCGGACTTCCCTTGAAAGACCGGCTGGCCATCTCCATTGACCGGATGACGGACTACCTCTTTGCCCATCCCGAAATCGCCAATCTCCTCCTCCTGCGGTACGTGAGCAAGACCCGCTATGAAGGGAGTCTGGATTTCAAGGTTACGGAAATTACCTCAGATATTGCCCGTTCCATGGGTCTGTGCAAAGACAGAAAAGGTCTCTCCCCCGGGGCGGCTATGGAGGTCTGGGCGGTGATGAATTCCATCCTTACCTTCATCTCCGGGGAGGAATTTTTCCGTTCCCTGATTCAGGTTGACAAGGAAGCCTACGCGGCCCTGGTGAAGGAGACCCTGCGGTTTATTCACATCCCGGCCTTTAACCAGACAGAGGAGAAAGATCATTGATCAACGATCCATGATCACTATTCATTAATTACAGGGAGGGACAAGGAAATGGCTCTCAACATGGAGGCAATCGGCAAGAAGATCGGTCCCATCACCAAGGAATACACCTGGAAGGACACCATCCTGTACGCCCTGGGGGTGGGGGCCGGGTTTGACGAACTGGATTTCGTCTACGAAAAAAACCTTAAGGTAATCCCCAGTTTTTCCATCGCGTCCATCTTCGAATTTCTCGGGGAGGCGGCCATTTCCGCCAACATCAATCTGGCCGGGGTACTCCATGGCGGGCAGGAGCTGATCTTCCACAACCCGATCCCTACCTCGGGAATACTGATTACCGAAGGAAGGATAACCAATTACTACGACAAGGGTCCGAAGGGGGCCCTGATTATCGCCGAAAGCGATACCTACCATTCCGACGGCAAGAAACTCTTCACCAACATCATCACGATCTGGAGCCGTCTCGACGGCAACTTCGGCGGGCCGGACGCGCCGCCTTCCCAGGTAGAGATTCCCGCAAGGGCGCCGGACTTTGCCGTTGAGGCCCAGCCCTCGGTGGATCAGCCCCTTTTGTATCGTCTCTCGGGGGATGTTTTCCCCCTCCATGTTGATCCGGATTTTGCCCAGATGGCCGGTTTTGCCAAGCCGATCATGCACGGCCTGTGCACCCACGGCTATGCCTGCCGGATACTCATGGCCAAGCTGGTCCCGGGCCGGCCGGAGCTGGTCCGCCGTTTTACCTGCCGCTTCACCAAACCCCTC
>JAXMLA010000380.1:0-7095 GCA_034370465.1 Desulfuromonadales bacterium | reverse complement strand
TGACCAAGGCACTTCCGAATTTGGCACAGCAAGAAGCAATTTTTGTTGGCGAAGGTGCAGCTTTGCCCGCACGAGTTCGGATCCGCGATTTAACCAGCGATCAACTTCCAAAATCCGAAACCGCAAAATTTGCCAAAGGATGGTCCATGGAGTGCCTATCAGGAGAAGAAATCAATATTGTTGCGCAACGAATGAGCAGATGAACCACGAGTGCTGGCGCAACCCCTTGAAATTCATGAGGTGCATAACGTGATTGACCAAGAAAGCGACCATCAAAGCGACCAAGTAATATTTCTGATTTGCGACTGCAATCAGAAAGACCGCCGGCCGGCGTGCGGTATGCGACTGCTGAATAGAAAGGATGTTTGATGAACCAGGATAAAACGCCCCGGTACATCAAGCTCGACAAGCGGAACCACCTCGAGAAACCCTTTCTCGATCAGCTTGACGGGCTGGGCTGGGAGGTCATCGATCTTGATGGCAAGCAGCCCCCCGGCAATTTCTTCCGACAGGAATTTAACGGAAATCTCTTGACTTAGCGGCTAAATGTTATAGTTTATGCGACATAGATAGGCTGTAGAGACTATGAACGACGCACATAATATAACAAGAGAGCCGCTGGGAAAAATGGAGGCCGGTTTTCTGGCCAAAGTAGGGGTTCACCCTACCTTCAGCCTTGCCTTTGCACGTCAGACACTGGGGCATACAAAGCATGATCCAACGCCTCAGTTCCTTGAACGGCTTCAAAGCAAGGGATGGATCAGGCGCATCCGGCGTGGCCGGTTCGCGGTCGTTCCCCTCTCGTCCGGTGAGGACCGTTCGCCGCAATTGCACGAGTTTGTGGTCGCCATGGAACTCGTGTCCCCCGCAGTGATTGCGTACTGGTCGGCGCTCAACCATCACGGCATGACGGAGCAGCTTCCCCGGACCGTCTTCGTGGCGACGGACCATCCCGTACGCCGCCAACCGGGAGAGGTACTGGGCGTCCGTTACAAGATCATATCGCTGAAGCCGGATAAGTTTTTCGGCATCGTGAATGACTGGATCGATGAGATTCCCTTCCGTGTCACCGATCGGGAAAAGACGATCGTCGACGGGCTGGATCTTCCGCAGCACGTAGGCGGGGTGAGCGAGATCGCCAGGGCATTGAATGGTTCCTGGAAGATCTTGGACGAGAAAAAACTAAGGAGTTACGCTGCCAAAATAGGTAATTCCGCTGTTGCCAAGCGTCTGGGATTTATGATGGAAGCTCAGGGAATGGGTGATGTTGAAGCGCTTCGCACAGAGGCGCCGCTTGCTCCGGGCTTTTCTCCGCTGGACCCGACCATGCCTAAACGCGGGAAATACAACAGGCGCTGGGGCCTTCTGGTAAACGCGGAGATAGAGCCATGATTACGACGGCGGAATTGCATCGCGTCGCTGACCGGGCAGGACTCCGCTTTGATCAGGCCGAGAAGGATTACATCATCCTCTGGCTTTTGTCGGGATTAGCCCATTCGGGCGTGACGGAGCACGGCTGGATCTTTAAGGGCGGGACCTGTTTGCGACACTGCTATTACGAGGGTTATCGGTTCTCCGAGGACATCGATTTCAGTTGCAGGCCGGATAATGGTGAACTTGAGTCATCGCTCCGCCTGCTCGATGCTGTGGTTGCGCTCGTTTTGCGTGAATCGGGCATTCGCTTGTCCGTGGGGAAACCTCTGACGGCGCCGGGCGATTTTCAGATCGAGATCCCCGTGGAGTATACCCGCGGAGGGGCGCGACGTCAGGGGTTGCCACAGGTCAAGGTTCATCTGACCTTTGATGAACCTGTTCTCGACGAACCGATCGTCCGGTCTGTCGCACCGGCCTATTCCGATCTTTCAACATTCAAGATCACGACTTATTCCAAAAGAGAAATCATCGCCGAAAAACTGAGATCGTTGCTCCAACAGCAGAAAAAGTGGCCCCGCCCACGAGACTTGTATGATCTCTGGTACATCCTGTGTAAATCGGAAGAGCGCTTTTTATGGAAGGAACTGAGGCCTCTTTTTGATGAGAAGTGCCGAGTTCGGGGCGTACTGCCGGATATCGATAGCCTGACTTCGGACACGCTGCGGGAATGGAACGAAAATGCCTGGCTCAACCGTTTGGGACCGATGCTGCAAGATGTGCCCGATTTTGATCGCGTGTGGAAAGTATGGGTGAAGACCTTTCAAGACCTGATTAAGGATGCGAAATGAGAATCCCCTCAAACGCCACCCCTCAGGCAGCGCAATTGAGACTCGACGAGCGCAACCATGTCGAGAAACCCCTCCTCGATCAGCTTGCCGGACTTGGCTGGGAGGTCATCGATCTCGACAGCAAACAGCATCCATCAGACAGCCACCGCCAGAGCTTCACCGAGGTGGTGATGCTGCCGGTTCTGCGGACGCAGCTCAAGGTCATCAACCCCTGGCTGGAAGACGACCAGGTGGAGGAGGCGGTCAAGCGGCCCACGGCGAGCTTCCCCGGGACCGATCTGATCAAGAACAACCGCCACGTCTTCACGCTGTTCCTGGAAAACACGAGCGTAAGCGTCAACCGCCGGACCGGTGAGAAGAGCCCGACAGTGCGTTTTGTGGACTTTACTCACCGAGCCAACAACCGCTTCATCGCCGTCTGCCAGCTCAAGGTGCGTATCCTGGGGACGGAGCATCATATCGTCCCGGACGTCGTCCTCTTCCTGAACGGCCTGCCGGTGGCGGTGATCGAATGCAAGTCGCCCAAGGTCAAGGACGCCATCCCCGAAGCCATCGACCAGATGCTGCGTTACAGCGAGCAGCGCGGCGCCAAAGGCGAAGGCAGCGCGGCGCTCTTTTATTACAACCAGATCGTGATCGCCACCTGCCGCAACGAGGCCAAGTTCGGCACGATCACCACCCATAGCGAGAAACACTTCTACCGCTGGGCCGATCCTTATCCCCGCACGGTGGACGACCTCCCGCACGGCGGCAGCGGTCCCAACGATCAGCAGCGCCTGGTCGCCGGGATGCTCGACCGCGACAACCTGCTGGACCTCATCCGCACCTTCACGCTCTTTTCGACCAACGACAAGGGCGAGACCATCAAGATCGTGGGGCGCTACCAGCAGTTCCGCGCCGTCAAGCTGGCGGTCAAACGTCTTCTGGCAGGCCGGAACCCCCGCGAGCGCAGCGGCATCATCTGGCATACCCAGGGCTCCGGCAAATCGCTGACCATGATGTTCATGGTGCGGGAGATGTATCGCCATGCCCAGCTCTCCCACTGGAAGGTGGTCTTTGTGACCGACCGCACCCAGCTCGAAGGCCAGCTTTCCGAGACCAGCCGGAGCATCGGCTTTACGGTCAAGGTGGCCGACAGCATCAGGAAGCTCAAGGAACTCCTGCGCTCGGACTCCTCGGATCTGGTCATGGCCATGATCCACAAATTCCGGGAAGCCGACCTGACCGAGACATTCCCGGAGCTGAACGCCAGCCCGCACATCCTGGTGATGACCGATGAGGCCCACCGCTCCCAGTACGCCATGCTCGGGGCCAACCTCGACAAGGGCATCCCCAACGCCGCCCGCATCGGCTACACCGGCACACCCATCGACAAGACTGAGCGGGTTTTCGGCGACTATATCGACAAATACACCATGCGCCAGTCCATCGATGACGGCGTGACGCTGGAGATCGTCTACGAAGGTCGCACGCACAACGCCGAGGTGGCCGATCAGACCGGCATGGACAAGGCCTTCGCGGATGTCTTCAGCGACTACAACCTTCAGCAGCGCATGGAGATTCTCGGTTACGGTTCGCGAGACGCCTACCTGGAAGCCGAACCGACCATCGAGGCCAAGGCCAAGGACATGGTCGCCCACTACCTGGCCCATGTCTTTCCCAATGGCTACAAGGCACAGGTGGTGGCCACCTCCCGCGAGGCGGCGGTGCGCTACAAGAAACATATCGACAACGCCCTGGCGGCTTCCCTCGCCGCTCTGGAACAGGCCAACCCGAGGAAACTCGACCTCGACCGACTGCGGAGGCTGACGACGGATGCCATCATCTCCGGCAATCATAACGACCTGCCGCACCTCAAGGCCTACTCGGACAGTTCCCGGCATGAGGCCAGCATCAAAAGCTTCAAAATGGCCTTTGGGGGCGAGGAGGAAGGCGTCACCGGCGACATGGGGATATTGATCGTGATGAACATGCTCATTACCGGCTTCGATGCCCCGGTGGAGCAGGTGATGTATCTGGACAAGGTGATCGTCGCCCACAATCTGCTTCAGGCCATCGCCCGCGTGAATCGCGTGGCCGGCGAGTTCAAGGATAAAGGATTCGTGGTCGATTATGTGGGCATCGGCCACCACCTGAAGAAGGCCATCGACACCTACGACGAACGTGAACAGAAGGAAGTGATCGATACTCTGGGCTTTCCCGAGGAGGAGCTGCGGGAACTTGCCGCCAGCCATGCCGCCGTCATGGACCTGCTCAGGAAGCACGGCCTGACGGATCTGACCGACCACGATGCGTTCTTCGATATTTTCTATGACGAAGACCTGCGTTTCGACTACATGCTGGCGTTCAAAAAGCTGACGAAGTGCCTTAACCTGGTTTTTCCCGCCCGGCAAGCCCTGGACTTCATGGCCGACTACCAGGCCCTCACTGCGATCAACGTGCTGGCCGCCAAACATTTCCACGACGAGCGCCTGAGCATGAAGGGCATCCCGCCCAAGCTGCGCGGCATCACCGACGCCTATCTCGAATCAAAAGGGATCGAGGTGAAGATCAAGCCGATCTCCATACTCGATGCAGACTTTGAAAAACAGGTAGGCCTTCGGGGCCGCACCAAGACCAAGGCGGCGGAGGTGGAGCATGCCATCCGCCACCACCTCGATGTCGAACTGGACGACGACCCCGAACTGCAAGCCTCCTTTGCCGCGGCGCTGGCGGCGATTTTTGAAGAGTTCCGCAACAACTGGAACAAAATCTACGAGGAACTGGAGAAACTGCGGGCGCGCATCATCAATGCAGGCAAGGAGCCAACCTACGGGCTGGATCGTAAAAAGCAGATGCCGCTTTTCAGGATGTTCAAACGGGAAATCTTCGGGGAAATTTTCGGGGGTGGCGAAAGTGACCTGCCGGAAGGACTGCCTGGGGTAGCGGAGCAGATAAGTGCGGAGGACAAGATCAGCCACCTGGTTCATTTGACTCAGCAGGCCTATGATGCGGTGGAACGCGAACTGAACCTCACCGGTTTCTGGGAGAGCATACCTGCTCGCCAAAAACTGAAGGCGGATCTCCAGGGGATTCTGCTGGCGCCGGAGTTCTTGAAGCTCCCCGGTCTGGTCAAGAACCGCGCCCACATCATCAGTCGCGTCATGGAAATCGCGGAGAAGAACAACGACATCATCCTCTACGCGGAGTAATAGCGGAGTAATAGAAGTGGTTTTAGAGTACGCCATTCAAAGATCAGCCAAGCGGCGCCAACTGACGATCACTGTCGAACGGGACCGCAGCGTCGTGGTCCATGCACCGGAGGGGCTTGCCGAGGAGAAGATCCGCCGGGTCGTCGAAGCAAAGCGGCAATGGATCTACGAGAAGATTAACCACCCCCAGAAATACCGGGACCTGCCCCACGGGCCGGGCAAGGAACTGGTCAGCGGTGAATCGGCCCTCTATCTGGGGCGGCAGTATCGAATCGAAGTTGTCCGGGCCGGGTTGAACGAGGTCCGGTTTAATCGGGGATTCCTGATTCCCGCCACCCTGGGTAAACGGAAGGAAGAGGCCTTGCGGGAATGGTACATCGGCAGGGCCAAAGAGAAGATTATCCCCTTGGTAAAGATCCACGCCCGCCGGCTCGGTGAAGAGGCGGCGGAGGTGAAGATCGCGGATGGCCAATACCGGTGGGGCTCCTGCACGACCAGGAACAATGTCGGCTTCAACTGGCGGCTGATCAAGGCGCCCATGTTCGTCATCGACTACGTCATCGTCCATGAATTGGCCCACCTGATCGAGCCCAACCACACGCCGCGGTTCTGGAACATCGTCCGCACTCAGGTCCCGTTGATGGAAAAGGCGAAGGCCTGGTTGAAGGAGAATGGCGCACTGCTTGAAGAAGCCATATAGAAGGACAGGAGGTAATCCCGATGAAGCACATAAAAGACAAGTATCGAGGGCAGACGGTCTATTTCCATGTTTTGGCGGAACTAGTTCGCGCTGCTCAGTATCGCGGAACGACCACGTATCAAGACATAGCAGTGATTATGAGTTTACCCGCCAGTGGTTCCCACATGGGGAGAGAGACCGGGTACATTCTTGGAGAAATATGTGAAGACGAAGTTATTTCTGGTCGGCCGATGCTCAGTTCCGTGGCAGTCAGCGTAAATGGGAAGCCGGGGCCGGGGTTCTTCACCCTGGCGCACGAGCTTGGCCTTCTACAAAGTGGCGAAGACCAAACGGACTTCTGGAAACGGCAACGCGAGGCGGCATACGATGCATGGAAACGGCCCCTGCCGAAAAATACAAAACCTGCTTGAACAAGCAATACATTGCCGCATTCACAGAGCATGTTTATTTTTTACCGAAGACAAGCGTAACTTTCGATTGCGTTAGTTGGTACTTCCAGAAGAAATATGTTACATTACCCTACAGAATCAAAATCTTGACTTCAATAAATAATCATCGGAATCGTAATATGATTTAAGTTCTTGATACGTAGGTGTTGTCAACAACCGGCACAATTCATATTTCCCCCCATTAGGTCTGCACAATCGGCAAAAAAATGATACAGAAGCATGGACGGCTTCGATCCAGAATGTCTTTTAAGGGACACGCATGAAACTCCTCCACACCTCCGACTGGCACATTGGTCGTGCCCTATATGGTCGCAAACGGTATGATGAGTACCAGGCCTTCCTGAATTGGTTGGCCGCGCTCATCGAGAGTGAAGACATCGATGTGCTGCTGGTGGCAGGGGACGTTTTTGACAACAGCACGCCCAGCAACCGGGCGCAGGAACTGTATTACCGGTTTCTGTGCCGTGTGGCCGCCACCCCAAGCCGCCATGTCGTGATCACGGCGGGGAATCACGATTCGCCGTCTTTTCTAA
>JAXMLA010000379.1:0-3119 GCA_034370465.1 Desulfuromonadales bacterium | reverse complement strand
GCTTGAGACAATGACCCGCCGGGGAAAGACCCACGCCAGAAAATTTATCCATGCCCGTGCGTTGCTGTTGTGTGACGCCGGTGCGGATGGTCCGGCATGGAACGTTGCCGATGTTGCAATCGCGCTTGGGGTGACCAGTCGTGCGATTGAACACCTCAAGAAACGTTTTGTGGAGGATGGGATCGAGGCGGCGCTTGCGCGCAAACCAAGGGAAAAACCGCCCCGGGAGGTCACATTTGACGGAGCATTTGAAGCAAGATTGATAGCATTGGCCTGTTCAGACACCCCGGATGGGCGCCGAAGATGGACCGTCAGACTCCTTGCCGACAAGGCCGTTGAGCTTAAATTTGCCGAATCCGTTTCGCATATGACCGTGCAGCGGGTTTTAAAAAAAACGAACTTAAGCCTCATCTCAGCAAGTACTGGAAAATCCCTCCCGAAGGGAGCGCGGCCTTTGTAGCACATATGGAAGATGTCCTGGAAATATATCACATGCCGTATGATCCTGAATACCCGGTGGTGTGCATGGATGAATCTTGCAAACAAATGATCGGCGAAGTTCGCGAGCCAATACCGTGCACACCTGGACAGCCGGCGCGCATTGACGATGAGTATGTCTTTTCTTCTACACCATTTTGCTGGTTCGTCATTGTAACTCGTTGTAATGATTGGATCGCTCTTTGAGAAATCGGAAAATTCTCAAAAATGTGGTGCCACAGAATAGACTGATATCGCTTGACATCTCTTCGTTATTCTCCTAAATATGAGGTGACTAATTCAGGAGGTTCCCCATGTTTGCGAGAGTGAAAAAATCCGGTCTGTATGAGTATCTCCAGATTGTCCAGAACCGCCGGGAAGGAACCAAGACCATGCAACGGGTCGTCGCCACCATCGGCAGGATGGACGAGATTCAGAAGAAGGGAGAGATCGAGAATCTTGTGCGGTCCCTGTCACGGTTTTCGGAGAAAGTCCATCTGGTCCTTTCCGGGAAGAGCGACGTCCGGGCGGATGCGAAGAAGATCGGACCGGCCCTGATCTGCGAGCGACTTTGGAAAGAACTTGGGATCGGCCAGATCATCCGCCGCCTTCTGGCGGACCGCAAGTTTGGCTTCGACGTGGAACGTGCGATCTTCCTGACGGTTCTGCATCGGCTCTTCGTCTCGGGCTCGGATCGTTCCTGTGACCGGTGGCGCCGCGATTATGTAATCGACGGCATCGACGCCATGTCCTTGCATCATCTCTACCGGGCAATGGCCTTCCTGGGGGAAGAGCTTGCAGATCAGAAGGATTGCACTCCCTTCACCCCGCGCTGCACAAAGGACGTGATCGAGGAGGATATGTTTTTTGCGCGCCGGGATCTTTTCAGCGGTTTGGATTGCGTCTTTTTCGACACGACCTCCATCTACTTCGAGGGAGAGGGAGGGCAGACCATCGGGGAGCTGGGCCACAGCAAAGATCACCGCCCCGACCTCCAGCAGATGGTGGTGGGGGTCATCCTGGACGATCACGGTCAGCCGGTGTGCAGTGAGATGTGGCCCGGAAATACGACGGATGTGACGACGCTCGTTCCGGTGATCAAGAGACTGCAAAGCCGGTTTGCGATAGGACGGATCTGCATCGTTTCGGATCGGGGGATGATCAGCGCCGCGACGATGACCTACCTGGAAGCAGAGAAGATCTCTTACATTCTGGGCGCCAGGATGAGGAGGAGCAAGGAGGTTAAGGAGGAGGTCATCTCCCGTGCCGGCCGCTACCGTGAGGTTCAGCCGGAGGGTGTATCCGCCAAAGATCCCTCCCCTCTGAAGGTCAAGGAAGTGATCGTGGACGGGAACCGCTACATCGTCTGCCTGAATGAAAAGCAGGCCCGGAAGGATGCGGCGGATCGGCAGGCGATCATCGATTCTCTCCAGGAGAAGCTCAAAAGCAACCCGAAATCCCTTGTGGGGAACAAGGGCTACCGGAAATACCTGAAACTGGATCGGGAAACCGTTTCCGTCAATCAGGATAAGATAGAGGAAGAGGCGCGGTACGACGGGAAGTGGGTTCTCAAGACGAACACCGCGCTGACGGCGGAGCAGACAGCCCTCAAGTACAAGGAGCTCTGGCAGGTCGAGCAGGTCTTCCGGGACATGAAATCGGTTCTGGATACCCGGCCCATCTTCCATAAGCGGGATGAGACCATCCGGGGCCACGTCTTTTGCAGCTTCTTGGCCCTGGTCATCCGGAAGGAGTTGGATCGCAGGTTGGAGAAGGCCGGCCACTGTTTCGAATGGGCCGACATCAAGCAGGATCTCAAGGCCATGCAGGAGATCACGATTGAAGATAGGGGCAAGACGCTCGCCATAAGGAGTGAATGCCTCGGGACCTGCGGGAAGATTTTCCAGGCGGTGGGCGTGGCCATCCCGCCGACAATCCGGGAGATGGCATGACGCAAAGTATGTTGTCAAAGAGCAATCTGTGGTGCCAAGAACTTTTTCACGGCAGACATCTATCTGAAATAGCAGAACTATTTTTTAGCAACTGTAGAAGATGAGTGTGGCTCATTTCCGGCTCGGCGCAGGACAGACTCTATGATGTATTTGAGGCCATGGGCTATGCCGTCGCCACCGACCGGCTCTGGCAGGCGGAAACGTTTCGGAGGACCGCGCGGGGGAGACTGGCCGAGATATTCGGCGCCTCTCAGTTAGCCCAGGATAGACAAGTACGCACTACCAACTATTCCGACCAGGAACTGCAAAACGGATTCGCGGCCCTGGAGGCGGAGGAGAAGGACGTGATCAACGGTTATGTGGCCGGTTTTAACAGACGCATCGCCGAGATTCGCAAGACTCCTTCCCTGCTCCCCTTTGAATTTTCCCAGGTTGGCATTACGAGCATTACCCTTGAGGACTGGACGTACATGGATGTCATGGCCTGGGCATCGGTGATGTCGAGGAACTTTGATCCCGAAGCGCAGAGAACCGGACAGATCGATAACATGGCATTGTACCAAGGGCTCGTGGCTATCTATGGACCCGCAAAAGGAACGCGCATGTTTGAGGATTTGCGTTGGGTCAACGATCCCGACGCGCTGACCTACATCCACAAGCCGATCGGAGCTCTCCTGGCTGGTCAGAAAG
>JAXMLA010000378.1:0-1495 GCA_034370465.1 Desulfuromonadales bacterium | reverse complement strand
CCGTCCAAAGGCCCACGCAAAAGAAAGCGCCGGCGGGGCGGCAAAAAACGTCTTGCAGCACCGGCAGCAGAATAGAAAAGACGGGATGGGCCCCAGCGCCATCCCGTCTTTTTTTATTTCCGCCTTCAAGAATGCATCTGCCGCAGCAACTCTCTCAACTCGCGAATCTCCGCAGTACTCGCCGATCGCCCGGAAAAGACCAAGGCATTGTAGCGGGCTGCAAAGATGCGGGCGGCGGGATAGCGGGAGCGCACGGCAAGGGTGTGCAGCCCGAGGCTCAAATCGTCCGTGGCGATCTGCTCTTTGCGCAGTTGCCGCAAGAAGCGTTGCCGTAAACGCTCCTCAGGGGAACGCCGCAATCGCGGGATCAACAACCCAAGGGAAGCGACGATGACGACCGCCCCGACGACAAAAGGGATACTTCGCTTGAAGAGGGTCGCGAAATCCCAGCGCCGGCTGGCTTTGCCGGTACGGCGCAGCCAATCGATCTGCTGACTGAGATCGTAGCTGATAATCGTGCGGTTCCAGTAGTAATTGAAAGCGTCAACCCACTGGGAAAGGCCGCGCATGCGTTGGAGTTGAACATTGCCGACGTTTTCAGCATTTTTGGCAAAACGGGTCGGATCGAGTCGTTCCCAATAACCGTCAACCAGGGCCTCGACCCAGAGGTGGGCGCGATCTTCACTCACCAGATAGTAGCCGCCGAGCTCGCTGTACTCCCCGCCATAATATCCCCCGACCAAACGCGATGGCACCTGGGCCAGACGCAGCATGGTTGCAAAAGTGACGGCAAAGTGCTCGCAGTAACCGGACTTCTTTTCAAAAAGGAAATTATCCAGCGGATAATCGCCGTCCGGCAGATCGGTGAGACTGTAGTTTAACCCCTGCTGCAGAAAGAAACCTTCGATCGCATTAATGCGCTGCCGCGCGTCATCCCCCCCCTGGATTAATTCACCAACCGCACTCCGCAAGCGCGGCGTCACCTCCTCCGGTAAAGTCAGATACATTTCGTGGGGGAATGGCTTGCCACTGCGAATGCGTCCCCCCTGGCCGGAGATCGCCTGCACCATGCTGCGCTGATGCAAAGGGCGCTGCGCAATAACCAGACTGTCGGGAGTGCGCACCGCACGCAGACCGCGCCACTGCACGACCGGATCGAGACCGGGGAGGAAGAGCTCCCCGGTCGGCTCGATGTAAAGACGCTGCTGTATGCCGTTCTGGCTTTCAGGGAGATTCATCTCTCCGGCCGGGGGCGGACGCCGCACCCAGGCCTTGCCCACCGGAGTATTGAGAACAATGACCCGCCAGTAAAGCTCGTTGCGGGGTTGCGGCAACGTTTCGACGCGCAGCACAATCCGCTTGCTCTGCGCCAGGGTCGAAACCGTCCCCGGCTCAACGTGATCGCTGATGCCGCTGATCGCAATCTGGGGCTGGTTGAGAAAGTTCCAGAGGGGGACCTGAGTGCGCGGCAGGACAAAAAAGAGCGGGGGGACAA
>JAXMLA010000377.1:0-2172 GCA_034370465.1 Desulfuromonadales bacterium | reverse complement strand
TTGATGACCTCGCAAAAAGTCTAAAACAAACTAACTATTAGATATAGTAGACAAAAACCATTTTTTTCACTAGCAATAAATCAGGGGTTCTGTTATATTTTCTCCACAATATCATTTAGATACACGGAGAAAGCATGCTTTACACCAAGGATCACAAAACCATCGACATGTTCGACCGCTATCAATACCTGGGGCCTAAACGCCGGGCGTTGCTTGGTGCCTCCTGGGCCAAGCTGTTCCGTGGCGAGATCCTTCCCAATCTGCCCGTGCATCTCCTTAAGAGGCACTACGACCCCAGCCAGGGGCGGCCCAGCCATGAGCTGTTCGCCATAATGGGGGTAATGATCCTCCAGCAGATGCTTGATCTCAACGACGAGCAGGCCGTCGAGCAGTTTTGTTTCAATATGCAGTGGCATTACGCCCTCAACATCACCGACGCCACCGACGCCTCATCCTATGTCTGCCCCCGCAGTCTCTACTCCATGCGACGGATTATGACCGAGCACAACCTATATCAGGAACTGTTCGAAGGGATATCCGATCATCTCTGCAAAGTGCTCAAGGTCGATACCTCTCTGCAACGGCTTGATTCGGTGCATCTCTTTTCCAACATGCGCCACCTGGGCCGCATCCGCTTGTTTGCCGCGACCATCCGTAAATTTCTGGTCAATCTCAAGCGCCACCATCAGGACTTGTTCAACGAGCTGCCCGAGGCCTTGCGGGAACGATATCTCGCCAAGCGGGCGGAGTCGACCTTTGCCATGGTCAAACCAACCGACTCCAGCCGGACGCTGGAGGAGCTGGGTAAAGACCTGTTCTTCCTGGTTGAGCGGTTCCACAGCTACGCAGAGGTCGCCGAGATGACCACTTATCGACTTCTGGTGCGGCTGCTCTCGGAACAATGCCAGGTAGCGGAAGACCCGGAAACCAAAACCAGCACGGTCACGGTTAAGCCCAATCGCGAGGTGCCATCCGATTCGCTCCAGAACCCCTCCGATCCCGATGCCACTTACGACGGCCACAAAGGCAAGGGGTATCAGGCCCAGGTGGCGGAATCGTACAGCACGGAAGAAACGGATCAGAAACAACTCCGGCTCATCACCTATATCGAGGTGGAGCCGGCCCACAAAAGCGACGCCCATGCGCTGCTGCCCTATCTGGAGCGGGTGGCGGAACGCGACCTCAGCCCCACCCAGGTCTTGGCCGATTCGCTGTACGGCAGCGACCGTAACTGCGAAGAGGCCCGCAAGCAGGGCGTGGAACTGATTGCCCCGGCAATGAGCTCCGGCACCACCGGCGAGATCTCTCTGGTCAATTTTGTCCTGGCCGAGACCGATACGGTAATCGCCTGCCCCGCTGGTCATGCACCGGAGCGAATGAAGACCAGGAAGGACAATTACAGTGCGATGTTTGCCATGGCGCATTGCGCCGCTTGCCCCTTAAACGAGCGCTGTCCGGTCAAGCTGGGCAAGCACGGCTGGTTCCTGCGCTATGACGCCAAGGCTGCCCGTCTGGCCCGGCGCCGGATTCGGGAACAGAGCGAGGCCTTCCGCGACAAGTACAGATACCGCGCCGGGGCCGAAGCCACCATGTCGGAGTTCGACCGCCGGACTGGAGTGAAGCGGTTGCGGGTCCGAGGGTTGAAAGCGGTCAGATTCTCAGTGTTCCTCAAGGCCACCGGCCTGAACATCTTGCGGGCAGCTGCGCACTACGCCCCTGCAACAAAAAGCACAAGAATACAAACAGATAAGAAATGCAATGGCGGTTTTAGACCATTTTGGGCTACTGTCAAAGAGCATATGGCGGGTGTTTGCCGTCTACTGGGAAGATTTACCCAAGATGTTTTTCAAAACGGCCCGACAGTTTACAGCCAGGAACTACGGCTGGCAGCGTAAAAATCGCTCACCTGCCCGAAATTACTCTGTGGGCTTAGCCGACTTTTTGCGAGGTCATCAACATTTGTTGAAATCGCAATAAGCTGCGATTACAACGGTTATTGCTGCGTAACTTGTTGATGTTGTGCCGCTGACCTGTGACCTTTTTCCCTTTTTGCGAGACCGTCAACATTTGTTGAAATCGCAAATAGCCACGATTACAACGGTTATTGCTGTGTAACTTGTTGATGTTGTGTCGCTGACCTGTGACCTTTTTCCCTTTTTGCGAGACCGTCAA
>JAXMLA010000376.1:0-14400 GCA_034370465.1 Desulfuromonadales bacterium | reverse complement strand
CGCGGCGCTGCACCGCCCGCCGAAGCCCTGGCGATCGTCGGCTCCCGGAACGCTTCGCCGACCGGACGGCATCTGACGGCAGAGATTGCCCGCGAGTTGGCGTCGCGCGGCATCGGCATCGTCAGCGGCCTGGCGCGTGGTATCGACACTGCCGCCCACGAAGGAGCGCTGGCGGGGCAGGGGCCGACAGTTGCGGTCCTCGGTTGCGGCATTGACCGTATCTACCCGCCTGAGAATGAACGTCTTTTCAAGCGAATCCTCGCAGAAGGGGGGACGTTGATCTCCGAGTATCCGCCCGGAGCGGACCCGCTGGCTGGAAACTTTCCCGGCCGCAATCGCTTGATCAGTGGTCTTTGCCGCGGCGTACTGATCGTTGAGGCGGCTCTTGGCAGCGGCTCACTGATCACCGGCGACTTTGCTTTGGAGCAGGGGCGCGATGTCTTTGCCGTCCCTGCCTCCATCGCTTCGCCGGTCGGTAACGGTGTCAATCGCCTCCTCAAGGACGGCGCCTTTCTGGTGACGGAGAGTGACGATATCCTGCAACGCCTTTGGCCGCGTTGCCCCTCGGCGCCGGTCCAGAAGCAGGAAGCGCAGCTCGATCTCGCGCTGCCGGAAGCGGCCCGCACCGTCTATGCTCTCCTCGGCGAAGTCCCTTTGCATATCGATGAATTAGTCGGGAAATGCGCCTTGACTCCCTTTGCCCTTTCCGCTATTTTACTCGACCTAGAGCTCAGAGGGGGGGTCGAACAGCTCCCCGGCATGCGTTATATCCGTTATCGTCCCTCCCGATAAAGCCTCAAAATAGAATAGAAATCAGTACAAAGGAGTGCCATTGAACGAGCGGGTTTTGGTTATCGTCACCATCATTGCCCAGTATATCCTCTCGGATCTCGATTTTCCGGCCGAGAACGATCTGGTCAATGAACTTCTCGCATCGGGGTTTGCCGCCGATGAGATCAATGCCGCTTTTTTGTGGATGGAACGTCTCAATCATGACCCGGTCGAACGGCTGACACCAACTTTTCGGGCGCCGACCTACCGGGTCTTTGCTCCTGAGGAATCCCGCCTCCTGTCTCTGGAGGCGCGCGGCTTCCTCGTTCGGCTCCGCCTGCTCGGACTGATTGACGAAACTCTGCTCGAAGAGATGATTCAGCGGGCGACCGGTGACGCCAGTGAGATGCTGGGTCTCGACGAGATCAAGATGGTCGCAGCCCAGACTCTGGCCACCCATGCCCAGTCTGAGTGGGGCAATGAAATTGCCAGCATCCTCGATGATGACTGGAACGGCTTTCTCCATTAGTTTTATCTCTCTGGCCGCCCTTGTGCGGCCTTTCCTGTCTTTTCGTCACTAACAACCGGAAGCCACCCCTTATGGCAAAATCCCTCGTTATTGTTGAGTCTCCGGCCAAAGCCAAGACCATTGAAAAGTTTCTCGGCCCCGGCTATCGCGTCCTCGCTTCTTACGGGCATGTACGCGCCTTGCCGAGCAAGCAGGGGTCGGTCGATATCGCTCATGACTTTAATCCTCTTTATGCCGTCCTCCCCGAGAGTCTCAAGCATATCGAACTCCTCAAGCGCGAAGCCGCCACGGCCAGCGAAATCCTCCTCGCAACCGACCCCGACCGCGAAGGGGAAGCGATTGCCTGGCATCTGTTGCAGGCTCTTGGCGTCGATGCCGAAGGGAAGAAGCCGATCGTCAAGCGGGTAACTTTTCACGAGATCACCAAAGGGGCAATCCAACAGGCGGTGGCGCAAGCCGGGAAGATCGACCAGAATTTGGTCGATGCCCAGCAGGCGCGCTCAATCCTTGATTACCTGGTCGGCTTTAACCTCTCCCCCCTTCTGTGGAAGAAGATCCGCTACGGCCTTTCGGCCGGGCGGGTGCAGTCAGTGGCGTTGCGCTTGATCTGCGAGCGGGAGAAGGAGATTGCCGCTTTCAACGAACGGGAATACTGGACGATCGAAGTCCTCTTTGCCGGCACCAAGGCCGAACCGTTCAAGGCGCAGCTGATCAGCGTCGATGGCAAGAAACTCGACAAGTTCGCCATTGTCAGCGAAGCGGAAGCGAGCGATCTGGTGCGCACCATCGAGCGTCGGCGTTTTCGCGTCGGCCAGATCAGCAAGGCCGAGAAGAAGCGCAACCCGGCACCCCCCTTTACCACCAGTACCCTGCAGCAGGAAGCGAGCCGCAAGCTCGGTTTTGGCGCCCGCAAGACGATGAGCGTGGCGCAGAAACTCTACGAGGGGGTCGATATCGGCGACGGCGCCATCGGTTTGATTACCTATATGCGGACCGACTCGGTCGTCCTCTCCGAGACCGCGACGACAGAAGCGCGGGAGTTGATCACGGCCCGCTACGGCAAGGAGTACGCTCTCGCCAAGCCGCGCGTCTTCAAGAACAAAGCGAAGAATGCCCAGGAAGCGCACGAAGCGGTGCGGCCGACCTCGCTGGCCAATACTCCGGAACGGGTCAAATCTTACCTGAGCCCGGAGCAGTACCGGCTGTATCAGTTGATCTGGACGCGGACCATGGCGTCGCAGATGGCGTCGGCGCTCCTTGATGCCACCACCGTCGAAGTCGAATCGCTGCCGCCGGCGGAAGATCCCGTTGCCGCCGCTGATCAGGGGGCCCGGACCCTCGGCCTGCGTGCCAGTGGTCAGGTGGTGCGTTTTCCAGGCTTCATGAAGCTCTACATCGAAGGGACCGATGACGCCGAGGAAGAGCAGGAAGGCCTTCTCCCTACCCTCGATGTCGGCGAAGCCTTGCAGCGCAAGGAGACCTTCCCCTTGCAGCACTTTACCCAGCCGCCCCCCCGCTACACTGAGGCAAGTCTGGTCAAGATCCTTGAAGAGTACGGCATCGGCCGGCCTTCCACCTATGCCTCGATCATGAATACCCTGGTGATGCGCAAATATGCCCGACTGGAGAAGCGCACCTTCTTCCCGGAAGATATCGGCATGGTCGTCAGCGACCTGCTGGTCAAGCACTTCAGTCAATATGTCGACTACGACTTTACCGCGCAGATGGAAGAGATCCTTGATGAGGTCTCCCGGGGTGAAAAACTCTGGAAGCCGGTGCTCCGAGAATTCTGGGAGCCTTTCATTGCCCTGATCAAGGTCAAGGACAAGGAGATCGTCAAAGAGGATTTGACCACCGAAAAGACCGAGAAAATCTGTCCGGATTGCGGCAAACCGCTGGTGGTGAAACTCGGCCGTGCCGGCAAGTTTATCGCCTGCTCCGGTTTCCCGGAGTGTCGTTACACAGCACCTCTTTCTGTTGATGGCAAGGAGCCGGAAGAGCCGATGATCTCGGACGAGGTCTGTGAAAAGTGCGGAGAGAAGATGCTGGTCAAGGAGGGGCGTTTCGGCAAGTACCTCGCCTGCTCCGGTTATCCGAAGTGCAAGAATATCCAGCCGTTGATCAAGCCGGTCAGCACCGGCATCGCCTGTCCGATCTGCCATCAGGGGGAGTTGACCGAGAAGAAGTCGCGCTACGGAAAAATCTTCTATTCCTGCAACCGTTATCCCGACTGCAAATTCGCTGCCTGGGATCCGCCGGTCAACGAAACCTGCCCGAAGTGCGCCTTCCCGATCCTCGTTGAAAAGGTCACCAAGCGTGACGGCACTTATCGCAAGTGCGCCAAGGAAGGGTGCGATTACCGCAAGGTGATCATCCCGCCGCCGGAGAAGGCCGCCCCGGCCGCGAAAGCGACCAAGAAGGTGCCGGCAAAGAAGAAGGTGTAGGAAAGGACCTAATGACCACACCCTCTATCACCATCATCGGCGGCGGCCTGGCCGGCTGCGAAGCCGCCTGGCAGGCGGTCCGCCAGGGCGTGCACGTCACCCTTTGCGAGATGAAGCCGCAGCACTTCTCCCCGGCGCACCAGTTGCCGGGACTCGGCGAACTCGTCTGCTCCAACTCGCTGCGCGGGGCCGGGATGAATAATGCCGTCGGCCTGCTCAAGGAAGAGCTGCGTCGCTGCGATTCCCTCTTCATGCAGGCCGCCGACGCTTGTGCCGTCCCGGCTGGCGGCGCTCTTGCCGTCGATCGTGACGCCTTCAGCGCTTATCTCACCGAAAAGATCGAGGCCCATCCGGAGATCGAGTTGATCCACGGCGAGGTCACCGAAATCCCCGCCGAAGGGACGGTGATCATCGCCTCCGGCCCGCTCACTTCGCCTGCCCTCTCGGCGGCGATTGCACAGCGTACCGGCGCCGAACATCTCTACTTCTACGATGCCATCGCCCCGATCGTCGAAGCCGACTCAATCGACTACAGCAAGGCCTTTCGCGCTTCCCGTTATGGCAAGGGCGGCGATGACTACGTCAACTGTCCCCTGTCGCGCGAAGAGTATTTTGCTTTTGTCGAAGCGTTGAAGAGTGGTGAGAAGGTGCCGACCCGCGACTTTGAAAAGGCGATCCATTTCGAGGGCTGCCTGCCGGTCGAGACCCTCGCCGAACGCGGCGACCTCACCCTCGCCTTCGGGCCGATGAAGCCGGTCGGCCTCCCCGATCCCCGCACCGGCCACGAGCCCTTTGCCGTGGTGCAGCTGCGCCAGGACGATCGTCACGCCACCCTCTTCAACCTCGTCGGTTTCCAGACCAAGCTCACCTGGCCGGAGCAGCGCCGCATCTTTGCCATGCTCCCCGGCCTGGAGAAGGCCCGCTTCGCCCGCCTCGGCTCCATGCATCGCAACACCTTCCTCAATGCTCCCGCCTGCCTGACCCGCACCCTGCAACTCAAGAGCGATCCGCGCCTCTACTTTGCCGGCCAGATCACCGGTGTCGAAGGCTACGTCGAGTCGGCCGGCTGCGGCTTTCTCGCCGGCCTCTTCGCCAGCCGCGCCCTGCGCGGTCAGGAAGCGCCGCTGCCGCCGGCCACCACCGCCCTCGGCGCTCTCCTTGTCCACCTGGCGGAATCGGAGGCCAAGGATTTCCAGCCGATGAACGTCAACTATGGTCTTTTCCCTCCCCTCGACGATCGCAAACGTAAGCGTGCCGACCGGCGTTTGGCCATGGCCGAACGCGGACTCAATGATCTTGAGCCGTGGCGACTGGGGCTGGATGCTGGATATTAATGAGGTGCTGTATTTTGATTCTCAACAACAGGCCGCCGCTCCGGAAAATACCGGGCGGCGGTCTCTTTTTATGCAGACTTGTTGAGATTCTGTTCTGTAAATTTTCCATATTTTCTATTCAAAAATTACTACCTCAATTGACTTATTTCTTGTCTGTTAGTACCTTAAAAAAATAAATCTATTCATTTTCTATTCAGAAAGCTATTCAATGCGTGAGACTCTACATGCGGGATTGCTAACGAACCTGGCAACTGGACCGAAGAGTGGGAAAGAACTGGCGACAAAGCTGGGAGTCAGTCAACCCACCCTGTCCCGCACCCTGACCGCCTTGGGCGAACAGGTCGTCGTCCTGGGTCGGGGCCGGACGACCCTCTATGCCCGTCCCCGCATCTTGCGGGGCTTAAGCGGATTGTTTCCCGTCTACCGTGTCGACGAGCATGGCGTTGTCTACCTGATCGGAAATTTGCAGGCGTTGCTCGGCGGCGGTTTTTGGTGGCAAGCGGAGGACGCCGACCGCGAAAGTCGTTATTTCGACCAACTGCCGTGGTTTCTACAGGATATGCGTCCCGACGGCTTTATCGGCCGCGACTTTGCTCTGCGTCACGGTGCCGAGTTGGGGTTGCCAGAGAAGTTGCGGGAATGGCACGATGACGATGTGCTCATCGCTCTGGCCCGCCGTGGTGAGGATCACGTTGGCAATCTCCTCATCGGCGACGAATCGCTTGGGCGCTATCTGCATAGCGCGGCCCAACCGCTACCGGCTATTACGGAAGCAGAACGGGGAGAGAGCTATGCCGAACTGGCACTCATGGCCCTGGAGGGAGATCCGCCCGGCTCGTCTGCCGGTGGTGAACAGCCGAAGTTCACTGCGCTGGTCGGGGAGGGGGCTGCGTCGCGGCAGGTGCTGGTCAAATTCTCGCCGCCGCTGACTCAGGCCGACGGTGGGCGTTGGGGCGATCTGCTGCGCTGTGAGGATCTGGCACTGCGCGTCGTTGCCGAATGCGGCATCGCCGCCGCGCGCAGCCAGTTGGTGACCGGGGGAGGACGGGTCTTTCTGGAGGTGGAGCGTTTCGACCGCAGCGGCCGCCTGGGGCGAAATGCCCTCTTTTCGCTGCGGGCTATCGACGGTGCCTATGTCGGTTGCGGGGGTGACTGGTTGCGCTGCGCTGGGGCGCTGCACCGCGCCGGCGTGATCGCCGCCGAGGATGCGCGCCGCATGCGCTGGCTCAAGGTCTTTGGCGACCTGATCGCCAACAGCGATATGCACGCCGGGAATCTCTCCTTCCGGTGGCAAGCCGCGGGCCGCTACACTTTGGCACCGGTTTACGACATGCTGCCGATGCTCTATCGCCCCGTGGGCGGCGAACTCCTGATGCGCACCTTCGCTCCGCCGCTGCCGGGGATGGAGACCGCAAGCGTTTGGCCGGAGGCGTTGCAGAGCGCGTTGCGCTTTTGGGAACTGGCCGCCGCAGACGCAGAGATTTCGGTGGAATTTCGAGCGATCTGCCGGGAGAACCACGCCCGCTTGCAGGAGGTTGAAAGGCTGCCGGGGGTAGTGGCGCGATAAAGGGTCCCGCCGGCCTGAAGAAACGGAGATGGCGGGCTGATTCAACAGAAAAGGCGACCCATAACGGTCGCCTTTTCTGTTCTTTGCTTTTAATTGCGCCCAACCTATCCTCATAGAGGTGGACTTGAGGGCAAACTGGGTAAAGACCTCGAAGACCGTTGTGCGCTGGCTGGCGGTGAGAGCCGCTGGCGAGTTTGCGCCTCCCTGCTATAATGTGATTAAATGAACAAAGTACATTAGCAAACAGCAGACGCGGGAAAGGAGACCTTTATGAGAGCTTTAACACCTGCTTTGTGCAGGGTGATATGCCTCGTCCTCATCTTGATAATCATCCCTGCCGGAATCATGGCTCAGGAGGCCGGGGATAACGATCAGGAGTATCAATTCAGCAAGGAAGAGTTGACGCAGATGCTGGCGCCGATTGCGCTCTACCCGGATGCCTTGACCGCCCAGATCTTGATGGCGTCAACTTATCCGCTGGAAGTGGTGGAGGCGGAGCGCTGGCGGAGCCAGAACTTGCAGCTGCAAGGCGATGATCTCGATAATGCCCTGATCAATATGAACTGGGATCCCAGCGTTAAATCGCTGTGCCATTTCCCAAACATTCTCAAGTCGATGAGTGACAAGCTCGACCAGACGCGGAAGTTGGGCGATGCCTTTCTGGATCAGGAAGAAGAGGTCATGGCCACTGTTCAGGAGCTGCGCAGAAAGGCCATGGAGGAGGGGAATCTCGGCACGACCAATGAACAGAAGGTGATCGTAGAAGAAAATCTTGTCAGGATCGAGCCTGCCAATCCGGAAATCGTTTATGTGCCGGTCTACGATCCTTACTATGTCTACGGTTCGTGGTGGTATCCCGCTTATCCGCCTTATTACTGGTACTACCCGCCCGGATTTTACAGCGGTGTCTCAATCAGTTTCGGCCCCGGCGTTTTCTTCAGGCATAATGCCTTCTCCTGGGTCTGGTTCGACTGGCAGGTTCATCGGGTTCATATCGACATCAACAGGACCAGAAGCTTCCATCGTCATTATGGCAGTCGCGAAGAGATCAGACGGGTCTGGAGACATAACCCCCAGCACCGTAAAGGGGTCGCGTACCGTGACCTGAGAACAAGTGAACGCTTCGGCGCACGAGCTCCTCGGGTATCAACGCCATCCAATCAGGAACGTCGCGGCTTTTCGGAGGGGCGCAGTGAGCAGCAGAATGTGAGATCGTCCCAGCCTTCCGTGCAGCGTGGACAGCGACAGGTTGCACCTCCGCAGGCACCCCAGGTTCATCAGGCTCCTGCAGCCAGGCCATCAACTCCCGAAATGCGCCGAGAGGGCGCGGTTGCACCGCGGGTCCAGCAGTCCGTGCCTGATCGATCGCAACGCCCGGTGATCCGGGAGACCCCGTTCCGGGGTGTCGGTGAAGGAAGTTTCGAGCGCCGGGCGGGTGAGCGCGGCGGGACAAGCAACCGCGGCAATATCATACGGCAGGAGTCAGGTCGTTCCTCGGGCGAGCAGATTCAGCAGCGCCAGGAGGGCGACGGTTCGGGCGGACGCGGTTCAAGTGGCGGCGATTCCCGCGGTGGTTCGCGCGGAGGTGATTCGCGCAGATAACGTTCGAGTCCACGTCGGCTCTATGACAGCTACAGGGGAGAACCATGAATATTCCAATGTTGGCAAGAATGAATGGAAGGATTTGGGCGGCTTTGCTGTCCTGCGTAGTGACAGTCATCCTGTCCATGGCCGTTTCTGTTGAGGATTCCCGTGCAGAGGAAGTCATCCAGAAACGTTTCCCGTCGCCTGAAGCGGCAGTACAGGCACTTGTTGCGGCATCCAGGGGGGATGATCTGAAAACGATCCTGGCCATCCTCGGACCCGACAGCGAGGATTTAATCTCTTCGGGCGACAGCGTGGCCGATAATTTGAATCGGGACAAGTTCGTTGCCGCCTATGAGCAGAAGCAATCTCTGGAGGCGCGGACAACCGATACCATGATCCTGCATATCGGCGCCGATGACTGGACCATGCCGATCCCGATCGTCAAGCAGGGAAATAGTTGGGGCTTTGATATCGCTGAAGGGAAGCAGGAGATCCTGAACCGAAGGATCGGCCGCAATGAACTTTATGTCATCGATGTCATCGATGCTTATGTCGCTGCCCAGCACGAATACGCGAGCAAGGATTGCCGCGGGGATGGCAAGGTCGAGTTTGCGCAGCGCTTCATCAGTTCGCCGGGCAGTCGTGATGGCCTGTACTGGGAGGCCAGCGAGGGTGAAGAGCAGAGCCCTCTCGGCCCGCTGATTGCGCGGGCAGCCCAGGAAGGGTATGCAACAGAAGACAACCTTTCACCTTTTCACGGCTATTATTTCCGGATACTCACGGAGCAGGGTAAACATGCCGCAGGTGGTGCTTACCAGTATGTGGACAAAGGCAAGATGATCCTCGGGTTTGCTCTGGTGGCGTATCCCGCTGAATACGGAAATTCCGGAGTCATGACCTTTATGGTCAATCAGGAAGGGATGATCTTCGAGAAGGATCTTGGTGAAAATACCCGGAGCCTTGCCGAGGCGATCGTGGTCTACAATCCTGACGAGAGTTGGAAAAAGGTCGAGGATCTGGAACCAGCCACACCGGGGAGTTGTGAAGAGGGCCGATAAATTCCGGCTCAATACTTAAGACAGGAGTCAGTCATGAAAATGAAATTTTTGGCAGGACTATCGGCGTTCTTGATCCTGACTCTGACCGGGTGTGGCAGTGATAACAATGACGGACCACCGGTTTTTTTTTCCTCGATCCTCAGTGTTTCGGACTATGATGGTGATATCCAGAAGAATCTTTCTACGGGTGAGTTGTTAAACATAACCCACGCCGTCAATACCCAGAATGTTTTGGCCGGTATAGGTCCGAACAGCGAGGATGAATTCCGAGCGTTTCTCTATTTTCCTTTGACCGGTGTGGGTGGTGTCCCTGGAGACGCCATCATTGAGTCAGCGTTCCTCGATATAGTCATCAACGATATCGTTCCTCAACCGCTGAATGGATCAATTCCGGTGCGTATCGATCTAGTTTCTTTCCCGCCGCCTCTGGTCCTGACGGATTTTGACCGTACACTTCAGCCAGCGCTGGCGACCACAACACTCATCCCGCCGATTTCCTCGGCAGATTTCGGCCAACACGTAGGGATTGATGTGACACCCCTGATGATAGAGGCCCAACGTTTAGGTCTTTTAGATTTCCAGGTTCGCATCATGGCAGATTTGGGGTATGTGTCACCGGGGTTGATTGAAATAAACGATGTTACAGGGTCCTTGCGCAGCACTCTTGCGCCACTACTGACAGTCTCCTATTTTTAGCTTCGTTACGTAGCGTTAGGCAGAGGTTTTGATGAAAGCGAAATGAACAAGGGGCGGCCATTGTGGCCGCCCGCTTTGGTTCAGTCGTTTGTCATTTCATCGGTACATGCTCGGTTGATAACTCAACCCCCCACCCCCTCAACTCCCCGACGACCCCATCGAGCAACGGCGGGATCGCCGCGGCGACTGCCGGTGTCAACCGCATCTCCATCTCGATCGATCCCGGCTGTACCCCCCAGACCACCAGCTCCTCCGGCACATGCCCTTGTAACTCCGCCACGGCGAGCAGATCCTGCACCCCCATCTGATGGACAGAGAGTTTACTGGCAAAGGCGCGCGGCACCTCCTCCCCTTGCAAGCGGAAGAGAGCGCCGGGGACAGCACCCATGTCGATGGCATCGATGATCAGGAGTTTTTTGACCCCTTCGAGCATCGGCAGGAGATCGAGCCCGAGGGTGCCGCCATCGACAACGGTGACTCCGGCGGGGAAGGCATAGCTTTCCTTTAATTGTTCGATGGCAGTGACGCCGACGGCGTCGTCGTTCATCAGCGAGTTGCCGATCCCGAGAACTAGAATCGCCATCAAAGATCCTTCGGTTCGATGAAGCGGTAACCGCTGAAGATGCTGCTTAAAGTGCCGTTTCGTTCCTTGATATCCATGAGGGCGGCGCTGTAAACGTGATTGATGAAGAAGCCGGCGAGGAGCCACATGATCCCGTGATGGATGAGGCGCAACCACTGGCTGTCGATCAAGGTGAGGATCCACGCAGTCGATGCCGCCATCATCCCGCCCGGATTGTATTGGGCATAGAGGGCGAAGCCACCGACGATCTGGATGATAAGCAGGACGAAGACGCCGGCATAAGCGAGGGCGGCAACGGGATTATGGCCGACTTCGTAGGATATCTGCTTGCCGGTAAAGGTGTAGTAGCGCAGCATCTTGCTGAAGTTACGCCGCCCCTCAGCAGTTCTCCAGGGGATGAAGGCGCGCCAGGACGCGTGATGATTGCCGGCAAACATCCAGTAGATGCGTGCCAGCATCGAAGCGGTGAGGACGTAGGCGGCGACAAAGTGGATGAAGCGAATCCAGCCCATGGCAAAGCCGCCGTCGACACCGGCGATCAGGTAAGGAAAACCGATGAAGACGCCGGTGATCGAGAGGACAACGATCGCCAGGGCGTTGACCCAGTGGGTGACCCGGACCGGGATTTCCCAGACGTAGCGAATTTCGAGCATGGCAAACCTCCTGAAAAGCGTGACATGTAACGGGTGACAGGTGACGGTAAAGCAGTAACGGGTTATCTGCCCCTGGTTACCTGTTACTCGTCACCTGTTACTCGTCACTGCTTACAGTGCCTTGATCCGGATGATCTCGGTCCCTTTGCCGTCGAAAACGTGGACAGCGCAGGCGAGGCAGGGATCAAAGGAGTGGATGGTGCGCAGGATCTCCAGGGGGTTCATCTCGTCGGCGATCGGTGTGCCGATCAGGGCGGATTCGTAAGGGCCGAGCTGGCCCATGGCATCGCGGGGGCCGGCGTTCCAGGTTGAGGGGACGACCGCCTGGTAGTTGGCAATGGCGCCGTCCTTGATACGAATCCAGTGGCCGAGAGCGCCACGCGGTGCTTCGTGGAAACCATACCCCTGTGCCTCTTTCGGCCAGGTCGATGGATCCCACTTCTCTTTGTTGAAGGTCTCTAGAATGCCGCGCCCCATGTTGTCGGCGAGCTGTTGCAGCCAAACTTCATTCTTCTGCGCCAGGACCAAACAATCGATGCCGCGGGCGGCGGTGCGGCCGAGGGTTGAAAAGAGGGCGCCGGCGCCAACTCCCAGCTTAGTCAGGACAAAATCGACCGCTCCTTTGACATCCGGATTGCCGCCGACATAAGCGACGAGAATTCGCGCGAGCGGCCCGACTTCCATCGGTTGGTCGTTGTAACGGGGTGATTTGACCCAGGAATACTTCTCTTCGGTGTTGAGGAATTCGTAGGGCGGCTTCGGCCCGGTGTATTTGGGTGTGGTTTCGCCGTCGTAGGGGTGCAGACCCTTTTTGTCGCCCCCGGCGTAGGTATACCAGGAGTTGGTGACATATTCGCTGATCTTCTTTTCATCGACGGGGAGGAGATTGGCGAGATCCTTGGCGAGGATGATCCCCGACGGGAAGTAAAGGCTGCCGGCGCTGCCGGAATTATCCATGGGGAAATCGCCGTAGCTGAGATAGTTGCCGACGCCGGCGCCGATGGCGGCCCAATCTTTGTAGAAGGAGGCAATGGCGAGAAGGTCAGGGATGTAGACCTGCTCGACAAAGGTGCGGGCCTGTTTGAGGAGCTTGCCGATGTGGGCAATCTTGTCGGCGTTAAGAGCATTCTGGCTGTCGGGATCGACGGGGATCGACATGCCGCCGACCAGAAAGGTCTGGGGATGGGGATTCTTTGAGCCGAGGATGGCGTGGATCTTGATGACCTCTTTCTGCCATTCCAGCGCTTCGAGGTAGTGGGCGACCGCCATGAGATTCGCTTCCGGCGGCAGCTTGTAGGCGCTGTGTCCCCAATAGCCGTTCTGGAAGGGGCCGAGTCGGCCGGTATTGACGAAGGCCTGGATCTTTTCCTGCACACCCTTGAAGTAGGTGGTACTCGACTTCGGCCAATCGGAGATCGACTGCGCCAGTTGCGAGGTCTTGGCCGGATCGGCGGAGAGGGCGCTGACGATATCGACCCAGTCGAGGGCATGAAGATGATAAAAGTGGATAACGTGATCCTGGACGTTCTGAATCCCCATGATCAGGTTGCGGATGAGGCGGGCATTATCGGGGATCTGAATCTTCAGGGCATCCTCAACCGCGCGGATACTCGCCATCGAATGGACGGTGGTGCAGACACCACAGAAGCGCTGGGTAAAGTGGTGGGCGTCGCGGGGGTCGCGACCTTTGAGGATCGTTTCGATGCCGCGAAAGGCGGTGGAGGAGCTCCAGGCATTGACAATCTTCCCCCCCTCAATCTGGGCTTCGATGCGCAGGTGGCCTTCTATGCGGGTAATCGGATCGACAGCAATTCGCTTCGCCATAATTTATTCCTCCGTCTTCACTTTATCAGATTCCATGGCATCCCCTTTGCGGAAGGCACTGGCTACCCCATGCACGGCAAAGGCGGCGGCGGTCGCCCCGACCAGGCCGAGACCGATCTTGTCGGCCGTTGCCTCGATCCCGAAACCGGGAACTTGCGGCAGACGACGGTAGAAGGGGCTCATGGTGTCCCAGAAACCGGGGCTGGCGCAGCCGATGCAGCCGTGTCCGGCCATCACCGGCCAGCTCAATCCTTCATTGTAGCGAATCGTCGGGCAGTTGTGGAACGCCTCGGGCCCCTTGCAGCCGAGCTTGTAGAGGCAGTGCCCCTGCCGGTGCCCGGCGTCGCCAAAACTTTCGGCGTACTGGCCGGCATCAAAGTGGGCGCGGCGTTCGCAGTTGTCGTGAATCCGCTTGCCGTAAGCGAATTTCGGCCGGCCGATTGCGTCGACCGCCGGCAGCCTGCCGAAGGTGAGGAAGTGGACGAGGGTGGCGGTGAGATTGTCGGCATTGACCGGACAGCCGGGGAGGTTGACGATCGCTGCTCCGGGCACCAGATCGCGGACACCGATTGCGGTGGTCGGGTTCGGGGCCGCAGCCGGCAGCCCACCGTAGGAAGCACAGGTGCCGACGGTGATTGTCGCCGCGGCGTTCTTGATCAGTTTTTTCGCACTCTCCACGGCACTCTCGCCACCGACCGTGCAGTAAGCGCCGTCCTCGCCGGTCGGAATCGACCCTTCGACGATCAGGAGATATTTCCTTTTGTACTTCTCCATCGCGTCCCATTTTGATTTCTCCGCCTGGTGGCCGGCAGCGGCCATAACCACTTCGGCATATTCGAGGGAGATGATATCGAGAATAATCTCGGCCGCGGTCGGTTGGTTGGCGCGCAGGAAAGCTTCGGAATCACCGCTGCAGCTTTGGTACTCCACCCAGATGACCGGGAGACGTTTATCTTCGAGGGCTGCTGCAACCTTGGGAACAAAGGTGAGTGGGAGAGCGAGGGTGGCGGTCATGGTCGTGCAGAACTTGATGAAGTCGCGGCGACTCACCCCTTTGGCTTCCCATTTGCGAAGAATCTCTTCGGGGATATCCCCTGCCTCCATCGGATCGACATCGTTTTTCATCTGTACCTCCTGATTCGGGTTGCTGTTTCTCCCACGAAATACCTGATAATCGTATGAAGAGCAAATTTAATGGCAGGTCTTTTCAAAATTATATAACATTGTTATTTATAAATTTCAGGTTGTCAAGCGCCATTTCACTTGAGGTTTCAGCGTGATATGCATTGACAGTCACTTTTCATAACTTATACTTATGACATTGTTTGGGCAGAAAGGAACTGTTCTGATAAAA
>JAXMLA010000375.1:0-23229 GCA_034370465.1 Desulfuromonadales bacterium | reverse complement strand
ACAGTCACTCCCGCCCGTGACAAGCCAGAGGGACGGGGAGATCATGAGGTCGTCCGCACCTCTGATAAAAATCTTACAAACTCGATTGTTTACTGAGCAGAAGTTTTTACATAAAAAAAGAAGCCCCCGATTTCTCGAGGGCTTCTTTGTTTTTTTATGGAGGAGAGAGAGGGATTCGAACCCTCGGAGCGCTATTAACGCTCACACACTTTCCAGGCGTGCTCCTTAAACCACTCGGACATCTCTCCGCAGGTTTGGCAAATTACACGAAGAGACTTTTCGTGTAAAGCAAATAGTACGCCTTCCGTGAAAATCCTTTACACATCGATCTATTTCTCCCGTTTACCTGCAGCCGCTTATCCCCTATACTCTCTGTGTAGCTTAACGACACACTGAAAGCAGGACTCCATGCCGATCAACACCTCGATCCGCCTCGATCAGTTGCGCCTCAAAATCAATTCCTACTCCAAGGAGAATCTCGATGACATTCTCCATGCCCTTCTCGAAGCGATCGCCCTGATCAACCGTCAGGGGCGCTGCCGTCTTTATCTTGAAGATCTGACCGACGGTGTCCTTGCCTGTGCGGCGGCGACTGGGCCCCACGCTGCGGCTCTGCGCGCCACGACCTTTCCCTTGACCAACGCTGATGGCCTTGAGGCGCACGCCTACCTGACCCGCACCGGCAACCGGATTGACGATTTCGCGCTCCTCCCCGATGGCGGTCCGGAATTTGCCCGACGCTTTGAAATCCGCGCCACCCTCCTCCTCCCTTTGATCCACCTGGAACGCGGTATCGGTGTCCTCTGTCTCGACACTAGTCAGCCCGGCCAGCTCCCTGCCGAACCAGCCTTGAATCTCCTCCAGAACTTTTTGACCGATGTTGCCCCGATCATCGATCAGGCGCGCAAATACCACCAGCAGCTCGTTTTGGCGCGGCGCGTCGATCAGGCCAAGAAGAAAGAAGCGGCGCTGATCATGGTCAAGTCGGCGGTCCGACTGATCGACAAATTGACCCTGGCCTCGGTCCTCATCCCTTCCGCCGGAGCAGAGCAGGAGAGCTTGCAGATCGTCGCCTCTTATTCGAAAGAGCGGGAGGCGGCCCTCCTTTACGAGGATGAACGCTTGATCAGCCTCGGGCCGGGGGAGTCGCTCCTGTCCCGTTATATCAACCGGCAGGGGATCATCACCGACGACACCCTTCTTCACCCTCTTTATTTCACCGATCTCCCCTCGGAGTCGCTGCAAAAGCGCTATCTCGTCGAAGAACTCGGCCTCAAGTCCCTGTATGTGGTGCCGCGTTATGAGCCGCGCACCCGCAAGGTCATCTGCCTGGTCAACTACTACATGCGCGAAGCCCATCTCCTCAGCGATTTTGAAAAGGGCCTCCTGGAAGCCCATGCCGAGATGGCGCAGCGGGTCATTCAGGAGATCGGCGATGAACATATCGAAATCAAGGTCCTCGCCGAGATCAACGATCTCCTCAAGGAGAAATACGACAGCCTCGCCCCCTTTCTCACCCGCGTCCTCTCGAAAGCGACGGAACTGATCAACGCCGATACCGGTAGTATCGCCCTGGTGCGCGAAGAAGGGGGGGAGCGCTGGCTGGTCGTCGAGGAGCCTGATGGCACCCTCGTCGGGGCGAAGAGCAAGTCCTGGCTGAAGAAGAATATCCCCCCCAATCGCGTCGGCGGCCTCAATTTGCCTCCGGCAGAGCGGAGCATGACCGGCTACGTCGCTTTCACCGGCCGACCGCACCTGATCACCGATACCCAGGAAGAGAAACGCAGTGACGGATTCTATCGGGAGATTACCGAAGCGATTCGCAGCGAGATCGCCGTGCCGGTGATCTGCGACGATGAAGTCATCGCCGTCATCTGTCTCGACAGCTTACGCTCCCACTACTTTACCGACGAACACCGCCGCATCCTGATGATCATTGAACGGATGATCTCCCGCCACCTCTCCGATCTGCAGCGCATTGAGCAGTTGACCACCGAAGTCAACCGCCTGCAGAAGGATGTCGGCTACAAAGACCCGAAGATTTCGTCCTATATCCTCGGCAACATCATCGGCAAATCGGCCAAGGCGAACGAGGTCGTCAACTTCATCCAGACCATTGCCCCACCCCTCTTCAACCGTATCGCCACCTGGCAACAGAGTGGCTTGCAGGAAGCGACCCTCGGCCTCCCCTCGATCCTGATCACCGGCGACACCGGCAGCGGCAAGGAGTTCCTCTTCAACAACATCTTTTCGCGGCTCAACGCCATCTATCAGGAGCGGATCAACCCGCGCGGCGAACTGCCGGTCAAGAAGACCAATATCGCCGCCTACAGCGGCGAGCTCACCTATTCGGAACTCTTCGGCCACAAGCGCGGCGCCTACACCGGCGCCCATACCGACCGCAAGGGGATTCTCGAAGAAGCGCATGGCGGCGTGGTCTTCCTCGACGAAATCGGCGATGCCGATCCCAAGACTCAGGTGCAGCTGCTGCGCTTCCTTGACAATGGCGGCTTTGTCCGCCTCGGCGAGAATAGCACCCGCTATGCCCGCGTCCTCCTCATCGCCGCCACCAACCGCGATCTCAAAGGGCTGATCCAGTCCGGGCATTTTCGCGAAGACCTTTACCACCGGCTCAACGAACTGACGATTCAGGTGCCGTCCTTGAATGACCGGCGCGAAGACATCCCTGACCTTGCCGTCCACTTCCTTGGCAAACTCTACCGCGTCTACAAAAAACCGGAAGAGCGCGACGAAGACGGTCCGACCCTGAACCGCGGCGCCCAGGCCTTGCTGGCGGCGCATCATTACACCGGCAACATCCGCGAACTACGCAGCATCCTGCTCCGCGCCCTCTTCTTTCGCAAAGGACGCAGCGTCAGCGAAGACGATATCCGCGCCATCCTCACTGCCCTTGACCCGCCGCAGCTGCCAAGCCCTCGGGGAAGCCTGACCAACGACGTCGCCCGCGAGATCTATCAGCGCATCGTCGAAGGTCAAAGCGACTTCTGGAGCGGCATCTACGAACCCTATTCGGCGAATCGCATCACCCGCGATATTGTCATCGAGATCATCGAGCTCGCCCGCGCCGCAGGCGCCGACACCATGCCCAGGAGCGCCGAACTGTTGCGCGCCTGTGACCCGCGCAGCGAAGCGGCCGAGGAGAAGAAAATCTTCTTCCGCTACAAGAACTTTCTTTACAAGACTGTGCGGATCGCCTGATGCCTGCCGATGTCAAAGACGGCACCGCCCTGGCGCTCCTCCGCCCCCTCTTCCCGCCGGAACTGCATCAGCGGATCTTCCTGGTCGGCGGCGCGGTACGCGATTTCCTCCTCGGCAAGGAGAGCGTTGATCTTGATCTCGTCGTTGCCCTGCCGGAGCAGGAGTTGACCACACGGCGCTTTCGAAAGGTTACACCTCAGGATGCGCCGCCGGTCCTCCTTTATCATTCGGCGGCTCTCGGCAAGGTCGAAGCGACCTGCATCGCTGACTTAAGCGAATTGGAAAATGATCTGCGCCGTCGCGACTTCACCGTCAACGCTATCGCGCTCGACCTGGGCGGTCGACTGCACGACCCGCTCGGGGGGGTGGACGATCTCAATCTCCGACAGTTGCGCCCCTGTTCTACAACCTCCTTCCAGGCTGACCCGACTCGCCTCTTTCGCGCTTTTCGCTTTGCCGCCGGCGGTTGGAGTTTGGCCCCGCAGACGGTATCGCTTATCGCGAGTGCAGACTGGAATGAACGGTTGCAACAGTTGCCGATCGAACGCTTCTCCGCCGAGATGAGCAAGGCCTTTGCACAGCCGGATCCCGCCAGCTTCTTTGCCCTGATGCTGCAATTTAACGTCGGCCGCGACCTGCTGCCGGAGCTCTTCCGCATGCCGCAAATCCCTGCTGGCCCCCTGGAGCACCATCCGGAAGGGGATCTCTTTACCCACAGCTGCGAAGTCCTCGCCCATATGGTGGCACAAAGCCCAGAGCCGCTGGCGCGCTTCTGCGCCTTTTTCCATGATCTCGGCAAGCTTGCCACTGATCCTGCCCTTTACCCCAGACATCACGGTCACGATGATGCCGGCTTTGCCATGGCGCCAGCTTTCTGCAACCGTCTCGCCCTCCCTGCGACCTGGCGCAATGCCCTGGCCTGGTCGAGCCGCCTGCACGGGCCGGCCAACCGCTGGCAGGAGACCCGCGACAGTACCCGCATCCGCATCGCCGCCGGGGCAATCAAGGGAGGGATCACTGAAATCCTGCCGCAACTGACCGCTGCCGACTGGCCGGAAGGGCCGGGGATGCCGGATTGGCCCCTGGCTCTGGCGGCGGCGCGGTTATCGAGCGCGCAACTCGGCATTGACGCTGAGCAGTTAGAGCGGCTGGCGCCGACGGAGCGTGGCGCCTTGATCTTGCAGAGGAAGACAGAGTGGTTACGGAGAGTTCGACAAGAAGAAGTGCAGAAATAAAATGATGCCCCCGTTTTTCACTTAAACGGGGGCATCATTCATCCTTAATCACGAGGGCTGCATGCAGCACCCCTATTTGAAGACCAGATGGAGCGGCTCGGAAACTTCCCCCATACCGTAAAGATTCGGTTGGGCTTTATCGATTTTATTGCCGTACAGACTGAAGATCGAAACACCAAAGAGATAGGGGCCGCCTTTAAGGGAAAACTGGACATCATCATTCTGACCGGTCTGCAATTTGCGGGCAAATTCAATGATCCAGAAACCACCATTCCACACCCCTTTGGCACGGACATCGGCCCGACTGCCGGAGGGTTTCTGCGTCGAATATCGATCGATCAGCGACTGGGTCAAAACCGTCGGTTTCGGCAGCTCCCTGGTAGCCTCGTTCCCCTGATCACCCAAACGCAACAGATAACGTTTTTTGCCGGTAGAACTGATCACTTCTGACGCTTTGGCAGCGGGCGTATCACTTAAAGTATCGATCTTGTCATCAGCATAGCCGGCCGGATTCGAACGATTCGCTTTCCAGTACCAGACATCCGAACGATAGGAATTATCAGCAAAGGTCGAGAGATCGACATCCTTACTCTCCATGTTCCACTTGAAGGTAAAAGTATCCTCGCGATGCGGCCCTTCCGCGTAAGCCTTGAGCTTATCATCCCAGATCCACGGTTTATGGAATGCATTCTGTGCCTGATCCGGGTAAACAACAGCGAAATAGACCATGTCATCCGTATAAACTGCCCGCAGCAGGATATTGACATTGGCCACCGTGTCGCGAATGGCAATCGGCTTGACATCTTTCCAGGCATCATCGTTGACCGCCCCGTCGATCACCGGCGGGGTGGTGACCTTGATGGCCGTGATCGTCTGCGCGGCAAACCCGACGGCAGGAAAGAGAAGGAGAGCGAGAAGAAAAAAAGATCGCAGCATGGTGGCCTCCGTGATAAAGGGGGTTAAGAGATCGTCGACTTTCGCCCGGTCTCCTTCTGCAGATAAGCAAAGACCTCGGCCATGCCGCGCCGGATCCCTGCTTCATCCTTGGGGAATTCGAAAGGGGAGAGTTCGAGAGTGACGGTTTCGTTGTAATCGGTCTCGCGCAGATGATTCAAGAAACGGGTGAGAGGTAAAACACCGCGGCCGGGTAGGAGATGTTCACGGTCGTTGCCATAATCGGAGAAGTGGATATTGCGCATGCGGCCGCTGTCATAACATTGATGGAAATCGCTGAGAAAATTGGTTTTTCCCGAGCCCATATGGGTGGTATCGAAGGTCAGGTAAAGGTTGTGCCGCCGCAGGAAAGCGATCAAGCTCTCGGTGCGGGCGAGAAGATAGGGATTGATTTTGAACGCCCCGGTGCAGGGCATATTCTCGACCGTCATCACCACCTGCCCTTGCCCGACTTCCTGCTGATAATCCTTGATCGAATCAAACCAGCGCCAAAAACCGAACTCCATGGCCATCCATGAGGGAGGATGAAAGTTGATCAATGGCACACCGGTCTCCAGGGCGAGGCGGACGGTGAGGCGCAACTGTTCCGGCTTGTCCCCCCAACCGTCGAGATCAAAGAAAGGGGCATGCAGCGAATAGATCGGGATGATCTTCTGCAGTTCGCGGATCTTGGTGACAGGGTTGCCATGCTGAAACTCCGTGCCGATAATCACCTCGACACCGTCAAAACCGGTATCGCGGGCAATTTCACAGGCCTGGCTCATCGGCAGAGTATAAAGACTACCCGTCGAAAGGAGGAGTTTCATAAAGTTCGGCTCTCTGCAGGAAAGGAGCGCAAAATCGTTTTCAGGGGCTGTGGACCTTTTCGACGAGGTGGCGACGGATCGCATCCGGCGGCGGCGGCGTCAGCAAAGAGACGACAATCATCACGATAATGACCAGCGGAGCCCCGATCAGGGCCGAGGAGGTCGAGGGGAGCCAGGTGTGCAGCACCGGGCAGATACTACCGAAGACCAGGGCCGCAAAGGTAATGGCAATGCCGAGGGTCATGCCGGCGATGGCGCCGTATTTGTTGGTGCGATCCCACCAGATGCCGAGGAGGAAGACAGGGAAGAGGGTATTCCCGGCCAAAGCAAAGGCGACAGCGGTAATTTCGGCAATCAGTCCGGGCGGATTCACCGCGGCGAGAACAACCAGAATCGCCAGGACCAGGGTCGCCCCTTTCGCCACTTTCATCCGCTGACGTTCGCTCGCTTCCGGATTGAGGATGCGATAGTAGATATCGTGGGAGAAGGCGCCGGCGCCGCCGATCAGCATGCTGGTAATCGTGCCGAAAGCGGCCATGATCCCGCCGACCGCGAGCATACCGACCAGCCAGGGCGAAAGCCCGCCCCACTCAGCCGCCTTGATGACGATAACATCGGCAATCTGATGTGCGGCCACTCCGTCGATCGGCATCTCGCCGCGCAACTGCAAAAGTTTGGCAAAAGTGGCAAAGGCCGGCGCACTCCAGTACAAAAGGCCGATGAAGAAGATCCCCCAGACCACACTCCAGCGGGCAACGCGGATATTCGGCAGGGTGTAAAAACGCGACAAAACATGGGGGAGGCCGGCGGTCCCGACCATGAGGGTGAAACAGAGGGCGACCCACTCGTAAGGAGTGGCCGATGCCCAGGGGGCGGCCATCTCTACACCGCTGAGACGGTTGACTTCACTGAGGGCAGCACCGTAGCCGATCTGCGGCAGCCAGCGGCCGTAACCGAGCTTGGCAGAGAGGGCCATGAGCGGAATCAGAAAGGTCAGGAGGAGGACGGCATAATGAAGCTGCTGGTTGCGGGTGGCGCCGAGGGAGCCGGAGATGGCGAGATAGGCAAAGATGACGCCAACCCCGAGGAGGAGGGCAACCGTATAATCGATGCCGAAGATCCAGGCGAAGATCAAGCCGATCCCTTTATATTGGGCAACGCAGTAGATCAGCGAGATGATGATGGTGATCACCGCCGAAAGGAAACGAGCGACCGGAGAATCGTAGCGTGCCTCGACAAATTCCGGGGCGCTGTACTTGCCGAAACGGCGGATCTGGCCGGCGAGGAGAACGAGGAGGAGGACGTAACCGCCGGTCCAGCCGATCACATAAGCAAGAGCAAAGTAGCCCTTGAGATAAAAGATGCCGGCGATGCCGAGGAAGGAAGCGGCACTCATCCAGTTGGAAGCGATCGCCGCGCCGATGCCGATGCGACCGACCGCATGGGCGGAGACCGGATAATACTCCCCTTTGCGGGTGCGACTGGCGACCCCGACGATAAAGGAGATGCCGAGAAAGAGGGCGAGAATCAACAGGGGGACGAGCTTGAATTCGTTTTCCATCACTGCTGCCTCCGTTGCCGGTAGCGCTCGGTGAGGCGGTCGACCATGAGATTAAAGAGGAAGCAGATCAGGATAAACCAGACGATGAGGAACTGCCCGGTAAACCAGTATTCGAAAGGAAAAGAGAAGATGGTTTGCCGGGTCAAGGGGCCACTGCCGCTGGCGTCAGTCTGGCCGGAATAGATCAGAAATTGAAAGCCGAAGGTCAACAGCGCCCAGGCAATCAGGGCAATCGAGATATAGATAACCTCGCGGCGCATAAAGCCGGCCTGCGGACGGAAAAAGTTGACCCGGTAATCCTTCGGACTGGTGGGGCGGTCGAATTCGGGACTGCTCACAGGCATCGCCTCCTTTAGGCACTTCAAATAAATTCTGTCGATTATAGCGAGGGAAGGCGGTAAATGTAACCATGTTTTTCTTCAGGAGGAGAAAGTCGGTTCCGGGCCTCTTTCAGCGGGCAACACGCGCCTTGTGACTTGCCGAACAGAGTGCTATAGTCCGCGCCGCTGGTTCCCGATCTCTGCCGCAAAAAAGGCCATTCCCCTTCAGGTTGACGATGCCCGACACTACAGCCACAACCCCGCCCCTGACCGCCTCCCTGACTTCCGCCGTCGCTGCCGCCCTTGCTGAAGCGATCCGTGAAGCCGGCGGCAATGAGGTCTTCTTTCTCGGTCGCACCTCAAAGGAGTTGATCGTCAATGCTGTCGAAGTGTTGGCGCGCGGCTCAAAAGAAGCGGTGCCGGCGATCCTTGCGGGCTGCCGCTATGGCGACGTCGTTATCCACAACCACCCTTCGGGCCGGCTGCACCCCTCCAAGGCCGATCTCAATATTGGCGGCCAGCTCGGCGCTCTCGGCGTCGGCTTCTTTATCATCGACAATCCCGTCAGCCGGGTCTACCGGGTGGTCGAACCCTTTGCCCCGCGCACCGAAGTGGCCCTAGAGATGGGAGTGATTGCCGGGATTCTCGGGCCGGGCGGAGCGGTGGCGAATGCTCTCCCCGACTTTGAAGAACGGCCGGAACAGCTACGCATGGCCTTCCATGTTGCCGAAGCCTTCAACCACGGCAAACTGGCAGTCATCGAGGCCGGCACCGGCACCGGCAAGAGCCTCGCCTACCTCGTCCCTGCCCTCCTCTGGGCAAAGCAGAACGAAGAACGGGTGGTTGTCTCGACCAATACCATCAACCTGCAGGAGCAGTTGATCCGCAAGGATCTCCCCTTCCTCCAGCGCGCCAGTGGTCTCGACTTCCGCGCCGTCCTCGTCAAGGGGCGCAACAACTACCTCTGTCTGCGTCGTGCTGAGACCGCCAGGACTGAGCCGGGACTCTTCGACAGCGAAGAGGTCGCCCATCTCGGCGCCCTGCTGGAATGGGCGAAAGCCACCAAGGACGGCGGCAAGGATGAGCTCACCTTCCTGCCGCCGGAAGGCGTCTGGGAAGAGGTCTGCTGCGAAGCTGACCAGTGCGGCCGCGCCAGCTGCCCGCACTATGCGCGCTGTTTCTTCCACAAAGCGCGGCGCCAGGCAGCACAGGCCGACCTCCTTGTCGTCAACCACGCCCTCCTCCTCGCCGATCTCGCCCTGCGCCAGGAGACCGACAATTACGGCAGCGTTGCCGTCCTCCCCCCTTTTGCCCGGATCATCCTTGACGAAGCGCATCACCTTGAAGATGTCGCGACCCGCTACTTCTCTACTCAGGTCACCCGCTTCGCCTTTGCCCGCGTCCTGAATCGCCTGCGCCATCCGCGCAAGGCCGAGAAAGGGCTGATCCCGCGCTTTCTCGACATCCTTGCCCGCGAACTCCCGGCCAGCAGTGACGTCCATTACCGCGACCTTTACGCGCGCTGCGAAGCACTGCTGGTCCGCCGCCAGGGGCTGGCGGAGAAGTCGGTGAGCGAACTGGAGCGGATCGGCGAAGAATTGGCCGCAGCGCTGGGCAAGAAGATCGAAGAGCGGGAGGAGATCCGCCAGCGCGCCATCCCGCCCTTCAGCGAATCCCTCGCCTGGAGCGAAACGCGGGACAGTGTGCAACAGCTGGCGCAGCAGAGCGGCCAACTCAGCAAGGAGCTGCGCGAACTCCTCAAAGCCTGCAAGGCGATCCCCGACGAGGTGGCGCCGAAACTTTCCTCGGTCCTCACCGATCTCGCTGGCATCGAAGCGCGCATCGCCGGCGTCACCGCCGACCTGTACGCTTTTATCGCCGATCAGGAAGGGAGCTGCGTCTGGTTCGAGATAAGCATGGGACGCATCGGCCGCGGCAAGGGGATCGTCACCCGCCTCTGCACCGCCCCCCTTGATGTCGCCGCCGGCCTCAAGGCTGCGCTCTTCGATCGCTTCAAGACAGTGGTAATGACCAGCGCCACCCTCACCGTCGCCAGCTCCTTTGCCTACTTTGCCGGGCGCACCGGCCTTGCCCTTGCCGAACCGCGCCGCCTCGCCGAACTTGAACTCGATTCCCCCTTCGACTACGCCCGTCAGACTCTGATCGCCACCCCCGCCGACTTCCCCGAGCCGGGAAGCACTCTCTACGCCGAGCAACTCCGCGATCTCTGTGAGAAGGCGATCGTCGCCGCCGACGGCCGCACCCTCGTCCTCTTCACCTCCTACTCCCTGCTGCGTCGCATTCACGCTGAACTCGCTCCGACCCTCGAAGCCCGCGGCTATCGCTGCCTGCGCCAGGGGGAGGATACCCGCCACCGGCTGCTGCGCGCCTTTATCCACGACCCGACCAGCGTCCTTTTTGCCACCGACTCCTTCTGGGAAGGGGTCGATGTGCCGGGACGGGCGCTGGAACAGGTGATCATCACCCGCCTCCCCTTCAAGGTGCCGACTGAACCGGTCCTCGAAGCAAGAGCCGAAGCGATCGCGACGGCGGGGAAAGATCCCTTCATGGATTATTCGGTGCCGCAGGCGGTGATTCGCTTCAAACAGGGATTCGGCAGGCTGATTCGCCACCGGGAGGATCGGGGGGTGGTGCTGATTCTCGACAGTCGCCTGGCGCGCAAGGGCTACGGCCGCATCTTCATGCGCTCGCTGCCGACCGAGACGCGGGTGCTGGCGCAGGGGGAGATCCCGGCGGCGATCCGGGATTTTTTTGCGACGGAGAAGGGGTAGGAACGGAAGTTACTGGCGGACGACGCAGACGACGCTGACCTGACGATCGAGATTCTCTTGACGGAAGAGATTCCCCGCCTCCACCGGCCCCGGCGCTTCGATGACTTCACTCTTCATTTCACCGGCTTCTTCGTAGGTCACTTCGTATAAAGGCATAATATTCATCACTTTCATAGTTTTCGTAGGTCGTGCTGAGGCACGAAACGCGACAGCTCTTCCGTTGATCTCGCATCGTCAATGTTGCGTTTCGCGATGAATCTGCTCAACAGCAACCTACAGAGTTATTGGTCGCCGGTTTAACGCCGGATATCGACCGCCGCAAGAAGAGCTTTTTCAACCTGGACCAAAATTTCGGTGGAGAGCTCGCCAATACGTTCGACCAGTTTGGCGCGATCCAGGGTCGTAATCTGATGGCAGAGGGCACTACTATCGCTCTTCAGATTCGCTGTCCCGGCCGGGATTGTCACCACCGTCGGGCCCCGCCGTCCTTGGTTTGGCGAGGTAGAAACCGGGATAACGATAATCGAACGCCACCCTGGGGCCTCGTTAAAGGCGTCATGAGAAAGGATGATCACCGGTCGCCTGCCGGTCTGCTCCGATCCGGAACGGGGGGAAAGATTCTCCCAGTAAAGATCTCCCCGCTTCATGGGCAGGGCTCCGAATTATCCAAATGCTCCAGACTTGCCGATTCAAGCTCTTCGTCAAGATCGTCGACGCTCCCGGCCTGCTGCGTGGCGTAGACGGCGATTTCCTCATGCAAAGCCAGTCTTTCTTGCTCTTCAAGCCAGTATTCCACGGCTTGTTTTGCCAATTGCGTGGCTGGTCGATGCTGACGCTGCGCCAGATCCCGTAGACGGGTATAAACCGGCTCCGGAAGCGGTACATGAAAATTGTGGATGGCTGTTGTTTTCATGGCATATCTCCTGCCATGAATTGTATGACAGAAATGACTGACGTGCAAGGCGTAGTTATGGGCGTCGCGGTAATCCCGCTTGCCAGCCCCACGCCCGCCGGTGTAGACTGCCGCCGTTCTTCAACATTCCCCGCTCCGCGTGAGGCCCATGTTTAGCAAAATCCGCCATCTCCTGGAGATGATCAAATTCTCCCACACCATCTTCGCCTTCCCCTTCGCCCTGATGGGGGCGACCCTTGCGGCCCTCGCCAACGGCCAGCCGCCGACCGCCGCCCAGATCGGCTGGATCTGCCTGGCCATGGTCGGAGCACGCAACGCCGCCATGGGATTGAACCGCATCATCGATGCCCGCATCGACGCCGAGAATCCCCGCACCGCCGGGCGCCAGATCCCCGCCGGGATCATCTCCCTGAAAGAAGCGTGGATCTTCGTCGTCGGTTCGACCCTCCTTCTTCTGGTCGCGGCCTGGCAGCTCAACCCGCTGTGCTTCTACCTGTCGCCCTTGGTCCTTGCCTTCTTCATCCTGTATGCCTACTGCAAGCGCTTCTCCGCGCTGGCGCACATCGTCCTCGGCATCTGCCTCGCCGGCGCCCCCTTGGGTGCCTGGATCGCCCTGCGCAGCACCATTGAGTGGCCGATCCTCGTCCTCGCCCTGGCGGTGTTGGTCTGGGTTGCCGGTTTCGATATCTTTTACGCTCTGCAGGATCTCGATTTTGACCGCAAGCAGGGGCTGCACTCGATCCCGGTCCTCCTCGGCGAGAAAGGGGCGATCCTTCTCGGCAAGATTCTGCACGGGCTGATGGTTGGACTTCTTCTTCTCCTGCCGCAGGGTCTCCCCCTGGGGATGATCTACTATGTCGGCATCGGCGTCATCAGCCTGATGATCGCCTGGGAGCATCACCTCGTCAAACCCGGGGACCTTTCCAAACTCGACGCCGCTTTCTTCAATATGAACGGCTACATCAGCGTGACGATCTTCTTCTTTACCCTGGCGGATGTGTTGATTTAACCGAAAGAGGCAGACCATGAAAAACATCGTTGTCGCCATCTGCGGAGCCTCCGGCTCGATCTACGGTTTGCGCCTGATCGAAGAACTCCACAAAGCCGATTGCACCGTCACGCTGCTGATTACCGACGCCGGTCGCCAGGTGCTGCACTACGAGACCGGTCTTGACTGGCCGACGGATGTCGAGGTGAGCCGCGAGCTGATGCGCGAGCACTTTGCCAGCGACCAGCTGCGCCACTACGCCAATAACGACCTCTTCGCCCCGGTGGCGAGCGGCACCTCCGCCCCCGATGCGCTGGTGGTCGTCCCCTGTTCGATGGGGACCCTCGGACGCATCGCCAGTGGCGCCGGCAGCAATCTCATCGAACGCGTTGCTGACGTCGTCCTCAAGGAGAAGCGGGAGTTGATCATCGTCCCGCGCGAAACGCCACTGAGCACCATCCATCTCCGCAACCTTTTGACCCTCTCCGAATGCGGCGCCCGGATCATCCCGGCGATGCCTGCCTTCTACCGCCAGCCGCAGACGGTTACCGATCTCGTCGACTTTGTCGTCGGCAAGATCCTCGACAGCTTGCGCATCAAACACACCCTCTTCATCCCCTGGGGGGAGGAATCCTGACCTGACCATGACCGATCTCTTCCCCTTAATCCGCAACAAGATCGAGTCCGGCGTACGCCTCTCCGATCACGACGCCCTCGCCCTCTTTGCCAGCGACGACCTTCTGACCATTGGTGAACTCGCCGCCCTCGCCAATCAGCGCAAGAATGGCGACAAGGTCTACTTCAATATCAACCGCCACATCAACTACACCAATATCTGCGTCAACCGCTGCACCTTCTGCGCCTTCAGCAAGGAGGAGGGGGAAGCAGGGAGCTACACCTTCGCCCTCGACGAGATCCTGCTTAAGGCCGCCGAAGCCCAGGCCGCCGGCGCCACCGAGCTGCACATGGTCGGCGGCCTCCACCCCGACCTCCCCTTCGACTTCTATCTGGAGATGCTCGCCGCCATTCGTGCCGACTCGCCGCAGCTGCACATCAAGGCCTTCACCGCCGTCGAGATCGACTACTTTGCGCGGATCACCAGCCAGAGTGTCGAGTCAGTTATCGAAGAACTTAAACTCGCCGGCCTCGGCTCCATGCCCGGCGGCGGCGCCGAGATCCTCGGGGCGCGGGTGCGGGAACTGATCTGCCCGGAGAAGATCTCCGGCGAACGCTGGCTGGAGGTCACCGCCCTCGCCCATCGCGCCGGGCTGCGTAGTAATGCGACCATGCTCTTTGGCCACCTCGAAACTGCCGCTGACCGCGTCGATCATCTCCACAAGCTCCGCGCTCTGCAGGATCAGACCGGGGGTTTTCAGGCCTTCATCCCCCTCGCCTTCCAGCCCGACAACACCAAAATTGCCGGGGCAAAAGGGCCGGGCGGCATCGATGCCCTCAAGACCCTGGCGATCAGCCGCCTCTATCTCGACAACTTTCAACACATCAAGGCGTACTGGGTGATGCTCGGCCTCAAGATCGCCCAGGTCAGCCTCGCCTTCGGGGTCAACGATCTCGACGGCACCGTCATCGAGGAGAAGATCGGCCACGACGCTGGCGCCGCTTCGCCGCAGGCCCTCTCCAAGGAGCAGCTCTGCGCCCTGATCCGCGAAGCCGGCAAGGTGCCGGTGGAGCGCGATACCTTGTATAACGAGCTGCGGGCTTATTGAATTGGTTCAGCTCCCCCTCCCTTGACGGGAGGGGGTCTACGCGCAAACGGTTTCACGGTGTTACGATTCTTGGATAATGAAGTTTTCGAAAATATCGAGGGAGTTTTAGAGGTTATCCGGCAGCACTGTTTGCAACTGGCCTCACCCACCCCCCAGCCCCCTCCCGTCAAGGGAGGGGGAGACAAATCTGGACAAAGACGACCATGACTGACTCCTTGCAAACTATCAAAACCAAGATCAACGCCAACACCCCGCTCGACCGCGCCGAAGCCCTCTGGCTCCTGACCCGGACGGACCTTCTCGCCCTCGGCCAGCTCGCCGACGGGATCCGCGAGCAGAAACACCCCGAGCAGCGCGTGACCTTCGTCATCGACCGCAACGTTAACTACACCAACGTCTGCACCTCGAAGTGTAAATTCTGCGCCTTCTACCGCAACCTCGACGATGCCGACAGCTACCTCCTCGACTACGACACGATCATGGAGAAGGTACAGGGATTGGTACAGCACGGCGGCACCCAGCTCCTCATGCAGGGGGGGCTCCATCCCGAGCTGCGCATCGACTGGTTCGAAGAGCTCTTCCAACTCATTCGCGCCCGCTTCCCGCAGGTGCAGATTCACTCCCTCTCCCCGGCCGAGGTCATTCACATCGCCAAGCAGTCGGGGATCAGCATGGCGGATTGTCTGGGGCGCCTCAAGGATGCCGGCCTCGCTTCCGTCCCCGGCGGCGGCGCCGAAGTCCTCGTCGATTCCGTCCGCCTGGCGATCAGCCCCAACAAGATCGGCACCCGCGACTGGCTGGCGGTGATGGAGGAAGCGCATCGCCTCGGCATGCGCACCACGGCGACGATGATGTTCGGCAGCAGCGAAGCCCCGGCCGATATTGTCGAGCACCTACTCGTCATCCGCGAGCTGCAGGCCAAGACCGGTGGCTTCACCGCCTTCATCCCCTGGACCTACCAGCCGGGGAATACCGAACTCGGCGGCGAGACCGCCAGCGGCGTCGCCTATCTGCGCGTCCTCGCCCTGTCGCGCATCGTCCTCGACAACATCGATAACATCCAGGCGAGCTGGGTCACCCAGGGAGCGATGATGGCGCAGGTGGCGCTGCGTTTCGGCGCCAACGACCTCGGCGGCACCATGTTAGAGGAGAACGTCGTCGCCGCGGCGGGGTGTGACTTCCGGCTGTCGATTGAAGAGATTATCGAAATCGCCCGCGGCGCCGGCTTTACCCCGGCGAAGCGGAATACGCTGTACGAGATATTAGAAACGTATTAATCCAATTTGTGCTCAAGACAGCATGGTAGGGGCGCCCCTTGTGGGTGCCCGATTCGCCCTTAACCGGGGCGGGCACGAGACCCGCCCCTACCGGCAACACACAAACATATCTAAATCCGAGGTATCCCATGCTCCCTTTACGCAAAGCCATTCGCGACATGGCCGGCTACGTCCCCGGTTTCCAGCCCCCGGACAACGAGCCGTGGATCAAGCTCAACACCAACGAAAACCCCTACCCGCCCTCGCCTAAAGTCCGCGAAGCCCTCCTCGCCGAGATCGGTGGCGATGGCGAGAATCTGCGCAAATATCCCGACCCTGGCAGCAAGCAGATGCGCCAGGTGGCAGGGGAACTCTACGGCTTTGATCCAACATGGGTGATCACCGCCAACGGCTCGGACGAGCTCCTCAACAACCTGATCCGCGCCTTTGCCGGCGAAGGGGAAGAGGTCGCCTACATCCACCCCTCCTACTCCTACTACGCCACCCTCGCCGAGATCCAGGGGGCGAAGATCCGAACCTTCGGCCTGACCGAGGATTTCCGCATCAAGGACTTCCCGGCCCGTTTCGAAGGGAAGATCTTCTTCCTCACCTCGCCGAACGCACCCTTGGGTTTCGCCTTCCCCCTCGCCTACATCGAGGAGATCGCGCAGCGCTGCGCCGGCATGCTGGTGATCGATGAAGCCTACGTCGATTTCGCCGACTTCACGGCGATGGCGCTGGTCAAGAAGTACGAAAACGTCGTCGTCACCCGCACCTTCTCCAAGAGCTACTCCCTCGCCGGGATGCGCCTCGGCCTCGCCGTCGCCCGCCCCGAGGTCGTCGCCGCCCTCGACAAGATCCGCGACCACTACCACCTCGACCGCCTCGCCCTCGTCGCCGGCAGCGCCGCCCTCAGTGATCAGGCGCACTTGGCCGCCACCGTCGCGAAGATCCGCGCCACCCGTGAGCGCTTCGTCGCCGGGCTCAAGGGACTCGGCTACACGCTGGTCGAGTCGCGCAGCAACTTTGTCTTTGCCTCGCCGCCGGATGGGAATGGCAAGCGAGTTTACGATGCTCTCTTTAGCCGGAAGATTCTGGTGCGCTACTTCTCCGATCCGCTTTTGGCGCACGGGATGAGGATTACTATCGGCACGGATGCGGAGATGGAGACGACGTTGAAGGCGCTGGGGAAGATTGGTTGATCGCCATCGCCCCGCTCCTCCTCGCCTGGTACGGCCAAGTCGGCCGCGACCTGCCATGGCGTCACACCCGCGATCCCTACTGTATCTGGCTCTCCGAGATCATGCTCCAGCAGACGACGGTGACGGCGGTCGTCCCCTATTACCAGCGCTTCCTTTCCCGCTTCCCCGATATCGCCACCCTCGCCGCAGCGCCGATCGAAACGGTGATCGACGCCTGGGCGGGGCTCGGCTACTACTCCCGCGCCCGCAACCTGCATGCGGCGGCGCAGCGGGTGATGAACGAGTATGGCGGCACCTTCCCGTCGTCCCTCGACGAATTGACCGATCTCCCCGGCGTCGGCCGCTCCACCGCCGGCGCGATCCGCGCCATCGCCTTTGGCGAACGCGGCGTCATCCTCGACGGCAATGTCCGCCGCGTGCTGGTGCGCCTCTTTGCTCTCGATGGCGATCCGCGCAGCACAACGGCGGAAAAGCAGCTCTGGACCTGGGCCGAGGCGTTGACCCCGAGCAAACGCGCCGACGACTATACCCAAGCGATTATGGATCTCGGCGCCACCTGCTGCACCCCGACCAAACCGACTTGTCTGGTTTGCCCTCTTGCCCCCCACTGCCAGGCGTTGGCGCAGGGACGGCAGGCGGAGTTGCCGGCGAAACGGAAGACCAAGGCGGTGCCGACAGTGGTGCAGATCGCCCTGCTCCTCGAACGTGACGGTCGCTGGCGGGTCGAGCGCCGTCCGTTAAGCGGCATGCTCGGCGGCCTCTGGGAATTCCCGACCTGTGTCGTCGCGAACGGAGCTGAGCCCGCAACCATCGCCGCCGCCCTTGCTGCTACTTACGGCGTCAGTGACATTCGCGCCGCCGGAGAAGTCGCCCATGCCTACAGCCATTTCAAGGTTGATCTGCGTCTTTATGCCGGTCAGGTGGAAGAGTGGGGGCTGGTCGCCGAAGGGGAAGCGGAATGGGTTGATAGCGAGGCGCTGCGCGGTCTCTCCCTGCACGGCGCGCACAAGAAGGCCTTGAAGTTTATTGATTGATCTGACGACGAACATTTAGGGCGATCACAAGGATCGCCCCTACGGGTACCGGTGTGTGTAGGGGCGATCCTTGTGATCGCCCGGATTTTAACGCCGCATTATCCCGCCATCCCCTCCTCTACCGCTCCGCAAAAGCCAACCGTAACGCCAGCGCCGTAAAGACCCCGGCCGTCAACCCATCCAAATATTTCGCCAACCGTGGCCGCGCCAGCAGATAGCCGCCGATGCTCCCGGCAAAGTAGCCGAGAGCCGTGAAAAGGACCACCGCCTGCACCATGAAGAGACCGCCGAGGAGGAGCATCTGCAGCGGCACGGAGCCGCGCTGCGGATCGACAAACTGCGGTAGGAAGGCGAGGAAGAAGAGGGCAACTTTGGGATTGAGGACGTTCATGATGAAGCCGCGCTTGAAAAGGGCCAGGGCCGGGCGTGCATCCGCCTGCCCGAGCCGCACCGCGCCGCTGGGGCGAATTGTCAGCCAGGCGAGATAAAGGAGATAAGCGGCGCCGGCGTACTTGACGACGCTAAAGGCGAGGGCAGAGGTGGCAAAGATCGCCGAGATCCCCAGCGCGGCAGCAAGAGTATGAATGCTGATGCCGCTGCACATGCCGAGGGCAGTGATGATCGCCGCCCGTCGGCCGCGGGCGATCCCCTGGGTGAGGATAAAGAGGTTGTCCGGCCCCGGTGCGATTGTTATCGCCAGCGAAGCGCCGAGAAAGGTGAGGAGGAGAGAGGTGGGCATGGTTCAAGCCTCTTGAGGTTAGCTTCCCCTCCCTTGACGGGAGGGGATTGAGGGGTGGGTGAATTGTCCGCGGAGTCGCTTCGTGTCAACCTCCCCCACCCCCTGGCCCCCTCCCGCAAGGGGCGGGGGGATTTTTTATAAACATACTATGATTAAATATGCCGATAAAAATTCAAAGCATTCGTGCAGAGAACCTTCCGCGCCAACTCCTCGCCAAGCGCCTCCACCACCAGCAGAAAATCGACATCCCCATAAGGCCGCGCTGCCCGCGTCGAGGGGAGATCGGTGCCGAAGAGGAGGGCATCGGGGTTGACGGCGCAGAGCTCTTGCAGCGCCGTGGCCACCGAAAAATCGACGCGGCCGAAGCCGGTCGCCTTGACCCGCACCCCGGCGGCAACGAGTTGCAGCAGGGCCGGCAGCCCTTCCCGGCTGAGGCCGAGATGATCGATACTCACCGCCGGCAGGCGGGTGAGAAGAGGGACGAGTTCGCCAAGATCGCGGCTGTCGACATAAAGCTCGACATGCCAGCCGACCAGCGCGTGGACCCGCAACGCCAGCGCCTCCAGATCCCCCACCTCTGCTGAACCACCCCGTTTGAGATTGAAACGAAGAGCCCGCACCCCGGCCCGATGGAGATCGACAATCTCTGCATCACTGGCCGTCGATGGCAACTGGGTGACGCCGACAAAGCTCGGGCCGAGCTCCGCCAGCGCCGCGCGCAAATAGCTCTGGTCAAAGGCCTGGAAGGAGCCGGAGACGATCGCCCCGCCGACGAGATGATAGTCGGCGGTGCGCGTCCGGTAGTCGGCGACGGTGAAGGGCGCGGGGAGGTAGCCCTGGTTGGCGATCAGCGGGAAGCGGGGATCGATGATGTGCAGATGCGCGTCGAAGAGTTGGTAATCACGAAGGGTCATAGATCGTTCCGTTCCTGCGTAGGGGCACCCCCCTGTGGGTGCCCGCCATTTGCCGCACAATTTCCCACATGATTCGATCAGGGCAGGCACGGGGCCTGCCCCTACGAAATCGTCAGATCTTATCCCCGCGCAGATCGCCGCTGAACAACTTCCCGGCGCCGCGTGAGGCGCAGAAATCGCCGCACATGGTGCAGGTATTTTCGTCCTCCGGGGTGCGGCTGGCGCGGATCGCCTTGGCATCCTCGGGGTAGAGGGCGAGCTCGAACTGCTTCCCCCAGTCGAGGTCACGGCGCGCCTTGGACATCTGTTTATCCCGCTCGCGCCCCTTCTCCGGATATTTGTTCATGTCGCCGATGTAGGCGGCAATCTTTGCCGCCTTGACCCCCATGCGCACATCCTCTTCGTTGGGGAGGGCGAGGTGCTCGGCCGGGGTGATGTAGCAGATCAGGTCAGCGCCGTAGCGGCTCGACTGGGCGGCACCGATGGCGGCGGTGATGTGATCGAAGCCGGGGGCGACGTCGCAGGCGATGGGGCCGAGCATGTAGTAGGGGGCGCCGCCGCTCATGCGCTTTTGCAGCTGGATATTCCCTTCGATCTCATCAAGCGGCACATGCCCCGGCCCTTCGACCAACATCTGGCAGCCCATGTCGCGGCCGAGCTCGGCGAGTTCGCAGTTGATCAAAAGCTCCTGAATCTGCGCCCGGTCCGAGGAGTCGTGGATCGCCCCGGCACGCAGACCGTTCCCCAGCGAGAGGACGGTGTCGTACTTCTTGAGGATATTTACCACCCGATCGAAGTGCTCGTAAAGGGGATTCTCACACTGGTTGGCGATCATCCACGCCACCATCGAGACGCCGCCTTTACTCACCAGACCACCATAGCGGTAGCCCTGCTTGCGCAGCCGCTCGATGGTATAGAGGTTGATGCCGCAGTGCACCGCCATGAAGGCCATGCCATCCGCGCACTGCTGCTCGATGAGGTCGAAGAGAAGTTCCTTGTCGAGCTTGTTGGGGTCGCCGTAACGGCGCGCCGCTTCGCAGAAGGCCTGGTAGAGGGGGACGTTGCCGACCGGCAAATCGACGCTGGCGATGACCTCGCGCCGCACCCGGTCGAGGTCGCCGCCAACCGAGAGTTCCATCAAGGTGTCGGCGCCGGATTCCTGCGCAGCGATGGCCTTGCGGACTTCCGCGGCGTAATCGACGATATCGGAGGAGGTGCCGATCGAGGCGTTGACTTTGGTGCGCAGCCCCTTGCCGATGCCGGCGATGCGGGTCGGCTTGCGGTGGTGGTTCCAGGGGATGACGATCTTCCCCTCGGCGACCATCTGCAAAATGTAGGCTTCACTCAAATTTTCGTCGCGGGCGACGATGACCATTTGCGGGGTGACGATGCCCTGGCGGGCAGCTTCGATCTGGGTCAACATGAATTTCAACTCCTTGGTAAATTATATTTAACCAATAAAAAAGCCCCACTCCGCAGGCGGAATAGGGCTCGAAATCGAGGGTGCGCATAGACCTCCGCTTCGGGCCCCTCGTTCCACGGAGGTTCCAAAAACAGCGTCGGCTTGGCAGGTTTCCTGGCTTGGGGATCAACCCTCACTCGCCCCTTCCCAGGTTTCCCCAGTGGGATTATGCGAGATCAGTCCACCCTGACAGTTGCGGGACAGCGAAGGATTTGCACCTTCTTCCCTATTATCCGTACCGGCAAGGGTACGGCACCAGACCGCTTGGTCATCGATTGTGCGGCAGTTGTAATTGTCTGCCGGATAAAAGTCAAAGAAAAACTATCCGTCATTCCGTGAGCAATGACGGATAGTTGTTAAGGTTGCAGGCTAACCCGACGAAAGTATGCTACACTTTTCAAAAAACTTCGGGTTACGCTACGCTAACCCGACCTACCTTAAGGAGTTCAGCCAATGTTCCGACTCATCCCCATCGCTCTGACCCTGCTCCTCCTGACCGCCTGCTCAACCGTGCCGATCACCGGCCGTTCCCAGCTCAACCTCATCCCCGGTTCCTCCATGCTCTCCATGAGCGCTCAGGAGTACGGCACCTTCCTCAAGGAGAACAAGGTCAGCGTCAACCCGGAGCAGACAGCGACGGTCAAGCGGGTCGGGACGAAGATCCAGCACGCGGTCGAACGCTACTTTGCCGACATCGGCCTGGAGAGTCATCTCGCGAATTATCAATGGGAGTTCAACCTGGTTGAAGATCCGCAGGTCAATGCCTGGTGCATGCCCGGCGGCAAGGTCGTCGTCTACTCCGGCATCCTGCCGGTCACCCGCGATGATGCCGGGTTGGCGGTCGTCCTTGCCCACGAAATCGCCCATGCCATTGCTGAACATGGCAATGAGCGGATGAGTCAGGGGCTGATCACGCAGATGGGGGGGATGGCACTCTCAACGGCGATGGCGACCAAATCGGCAGCGACGCAGCAACTCTGGATGTCAGTCTTCGGCGTCGGCGCCCAATATGGCGCGATCCTCCCTTACGGACGCTTGCAGGAGAATGAAGCCGACGAACTCGGGCTGGTCTTCATGACCATAGCCGGCTATGATCCGAACACGGCGATCAGCTTCTGGGAACGGATGTCGGCGCAAAAGGGGGGGCAGGCGCCCCCGGAATTCCTCAGTACTCATCCTTCCGATGCCACTCGTATCGCCAAAATCAAAAAGGAGATTCCGGGCGTCTTGGCTAAATACGGAAAGTAGAAGTGTTCCTACACCACCAGTGCTTCGATGGCGGCGAAATCGAGCTGACTCTCGGCCATGCTGTAGATCAATTCGATCTTTTCGGTATCTTCGGCCGTCGTCTTCGAGACGTCGTTGGCGAGGATGGTAAAGGTCTCGGAATTGGTGATCATCGTCCGCAGATAAGGGACCCCCGAGTCGTCGATAATCTGCTGGGTAATCTTTGAGATCGGATTCAGACCGGCGATGACCAGCCCGGCAATCTTCCGTTTATATTCGGGAAGATGATAAAGAGACGAGGTCGTCACCAGCAGTTCATCGCGGGAAGAATTGACCATCAGCAGGGTCGATTCTTCGAGGAGATCGATGACCCGCTGCGACGAAGCGGCGCCGAGCTGCTGGTGGAGGATAATCCGCTGCGCTTCCTGCGGGGTGGCGCGCAGGGGCTGATCGAGAATTTTGGCTATCCGCTTCAGGGTCGGATTAGCCAAAAGGGGCGTATAATTGAAGCCGCCCCGCACCGGCACGCCGATACGAGCAAAAGCGAGTTCGAGGTAGTGCAGGGTCTGCTCCCGCTTGGCCGGATCGACCTTGTTGGTCAGCACCAGTTTGACTTCGACCCCGGCCTGGCGATAAAGGGCGATATTGAGGGCCACGGCATCGACGACATTACCGATGCCGCCGCCGCTGACGATCATCACCGGTGCATCGGTGATCCTGGCGACCTCAGCGTTGCTGAGGTCGAAGAGCGAACCGACGCCGCCATGCCCCGAGCCTTCGATGACGATGAAATCGTATTGCCGTTCGAGTTCAGCCATGGCGCTGCGGATCTTCTCGCGCAGGTCGGCAGTGGTGAATTTGCCGTCGAGAAAAGCGCGGGTGG
>JAXMLA010000374.1:0-1555 GCA_034370465.1 Desulfuromonadales bacterium | reverse complement strand
AGGTGTCGGTGCCGGCGCGGTTGCAACCGTTTCGGCAGGAGCAGATGCGACTTTCTCCGGTACCGTTGGCGTTGCGGCTTGCAAACCCTGATCTGGGACAGGAGAAGCCGCAACCGGAGTCTCCGGCTTAACGTCCGGTTTCGGCGTCGCCGGTTCGACTGCAACCTTGGCCTTGACCGGTTCGGACTGTGGCGCCTGATCAAGGGGGCCGTTTAGATAGTAATAGGCGCCACCGCCAAGAGCCAGCAGGAGCAAGAGGATAAGCAGAAGGCTGCGCTGCGGCAGCCCTTTGCGGGGCGACTCTTCCTCCACATCTTCTTCCGTAAAGCCTTCATCGACATAACCATCATCGTCATCAAAGGGGAGTTTATCATCCTCTTCGAAATCAAACTGAATTTCGTCTTCTCTCCCTTTTTGTCCCTCTTTAACCGCTGAATTATCCGTTTCGTTCTTCTTGCCGATACCAAACATAATGAAAACCTCCTTTAAATGACATTCTCAGAGAAAATGATTCGCTAGTCGCCTTTTTTCACCGCGGCGATAATCTTGGCGCTCATATGCGGGGGAACTTCGTCGTAATGGTCAAATTCCAGACTAAAGAGCCCGCGGTCCGAAGTCATCGAGCGCAGATCCTGTGAATATTTCAATACTTCCGCCATCGGCACCAGCACCTGTACCACCTGACTCCCTGACTGGGGTTCAACTCCGAGGATCTTGCCGCGTCGCGAGTTCATATCGCCGATGACATCACCGATGCAGTCATCCGGGACGGTAATCTCCATGCGCATCACCGGCTCAAGCAGGATCGGCAGCGCCTGGGCCAGAGCTTCTTTGAAAGCCATCGATCCGGCAATTTTGAAAGCCATCTCCGATGAATCGACAGAGTGATGACTGCCATCGTACAGGGTGACGCGAAAATCCTGAACAGGGAATCCGGCGAGAATGCCGTGATGCAGCGCTTCTTGCACCCCCTTATCGACGGCAGGGATGTACTGACGGGGGACAACGCCGCCGACCACCTTGTCGACATATTCGTAGCCGGCACCCCGCGGCAGCGGTTCGAGTTCGATATGCACATCGGCAAACTGGCCCCGCCCGCCGGACTGTTTTTTGTGGCGATAATGCTGCTTGACCGCTTTTTTGATCGTTTCCCGATACGGAACCTTCGGCTCCTTGAGAATGACTTCGACCCCGTACTTGCGCTTGAGCTTCTCGACCGCGACTTCAACATGCACCTGACCCATGCCGGACAGGATCATCTCCTTGGTCTCTTCATCGCGGCTGACATGCAGGGTCGGATCTTCTTCGACCAGCTTGTGCAGAGAGCTCATGATCTTGTCTTCGTCCCCCTTCCCTTTGGTCGCCAGAGCAAAGGAGATCACCGGTTTTAAGGCCAGCGGACTTTCAAAGAGGATCGGTTTGGCGCCGTCGCAGAGGGTATCGCCGGTTTCGGTCTCTTTGAGTTTGGCAACGGCAACGATATCACCCGCCTCCGCAGCGGGGATCGGACGCTGCTTCTTCCCTTCCAGTTCGTAAAGCTGACCGATCCGTTCCG
>JAXMLA010000373.1:0-4567 GCA_034370465.1 Desulfuromonadales bacterium | reverse complement strand
CCCCCGCAGCAGAGACCGCCGCTAAAGGTGGTATCTGGATTTGTCAAAAAACGCCATTAGAAAAAGAATTTTAAGTCGCCGCGATACATTGTCGCCACTGCAAGTTGCTTCCCTGAGTCGGGAAGTAGCCGGACAATTCCTGACTTGCGGTCCCTACGTCGCGGCGTCGACCTTGGTTCTTTACGCCTCGATTCGTTCTGAGGTCGCAACTTTAGGGATCTTTGCCGCCGCTATTGAAGCAGGCAAACGCGTCCTTTATCCCCGTACCGTCGGCACGACTCTGGAATTCGTCGCAATCGAAAGTCTGGAAGCGCTGGAGGCGGGTCGTTTTGGGATTTGCGAGCCGGGCTCGGGCGAGTCGATTCCTTTGGCAGAGATCGATTTAATCGTTCTGCCGGGGGTGGCCTTTGACGAACAGGGGATTCGTCTCGGTTATGGTTTCGGCTGTTATGACCGTGCCCTTGCCGCAGTCGAGCGGCCGACCTTGGTCGGTCTGGCTTATGATTTTCAAATCGTTCCCTCTCTGCCGAGAGAGACGCATGACGTTCCAGTTGATTTTCTTGTGACCGAAAGAAGGATCTTGTCCATGTAACCTGCGGCATCGTTTTGGAATGCCGCATGAACAGCTTGCTGAGGAGGCACGCTTTGAAGATAGAACTCATTATACTTATTGTTGTAGGGGCCTTGGCCGCTGGCGTTGCCATCGGTTCAATTATTTGGCGTCGATTTGCCGGCGCGAGTCTTGCGAATGCCGAGAGTGAAGCGAAGTTGCTCCTTGAAGGGGCGCGTCAAAAAGCCGAACTCATGGTGAAAGAGGCCGACATTACCGTTAAGGATGTTGTGCTGGAAGCCAAGGCCGAATGGGAAAAGGAATGTCGCGAACTGCGTAAAGAGATTACGGTGCAGGAAAAGCGTCTGCAGCAGAAGGAAGAGAACCTTGATCGTAAAGGGGCGCAGCAGGATCAGCGCGACGAAGAATTCGGCAAGAAGGAGAAGCAGGTTGCACAGTTCGAAGAGCAGGTGCGCAGCCGCGAAAAGGAAATCACTCAGCTCGTTGCTGAACAATCCAAAAAGCTGGAAGAAATTGCCGGTCTGAGTGCAGAAGAAGCCAAGCAGCGACTGATTGAGGCGATGGAGAGCGAAGCCCGCCACGATGCAGCGAAAAAGATTAAACTCATCGAAGACGAAGCGCGCGAGAGTGCCGATAAAAAAGCCAAGGAAATTCTGGCGCTGGCGATTCAACGCTATGCCGGTGAATATGTCGCCGAGAAGACCGTCAGCGTTGTGCCGCTGCCGACCGATGAGATGAAGGGTCGGATCATCGGCCGCGAAGGGCGGAATATTCGAGCCATCGAAGCGGCGACGGGGATCGATCTGATTATTGATGACACCCCGGAAGCGGTGATTATCTCTGGTTTCAATCCGGTGCGCCGTGAAGTTGCCCGCCTTTCCCTTGAACGTCTTATTGCCGATGGTCGCATTCACCCCGCCCGCATTGAGGAAGTCGTCCAAAAGGCGACAATCGACGTCGACAATACCATTCGCGAAGCCGGGGAGCAGGCGACTTTTGACGTCGGTGTCCATGGTATTCATCCGGAGATTATCAAGACCCTTGGTCGACTCAAGTTCCGGACCTCTTACGGGCAGAACGTACTGCAGCACTCCCTCGAAGTTGCCTTCCTTTGCGGAATCATGGCTTCCGAGTTGGGGCTCAATGTCAAACAGGCGAAGCGCGCCGGACTACTGCATGATCTCGGCAAGGCGGTCGACCATGAAATTGAAGGGTCGCATGCCGTCATTGGCGCCGATATCGCCCGCAAATACGGCGAGAGCCCGCAAATCGTCCACGCCATTGCCGCTCATCATGAAGATGAAAAGCCCGAGTCGATCCTGGCAATCCTTGTCCAGGCGGGGGATGCTCTCTCCGGGGCCCGTCCTGGCGCCCGGCGCGAGATGCTGGAGACTTATGTCAAGCGTTTGGAAGAGCTTGAGCGGATCGGTACCTCCTTTGCCGGAGTGACGAGCTGTTATGCGATTCAGGCCGGTCGGGAAATCCGTATCATGGTTTCGAGTGAGCAGATCTCCGACGAACAATCCTTCCTTCTCGCTAAAGATGTGGCGCGCAAAATTGAGAACGAAATGACCTACCCCGGTCAGATCAAGGTCAATGTCATCCGTGAAACTCGTGCTACTGAATTTGCGAAGTAGGGGCGGCGCTTGAAGCTCCTCTTTGTCGGTGATATTGTGGGCCGCCCCGGGCGTTATGCCCTGACCCACGCTCTCGGCCGCTTGGTCGATCGCCATTGCGTTGACCTGGTCATTGCTAATGGCGAAAATGCCGCGGCCGGTTTTGGCCTGACCGCCGAGGTGGCGCGGGAAATCTTTGCCACCGGCGTCGATGTCATCACCTCCGGTAACCATATCTGGGATAAAAAAGAGGTCTTCGGTCTTTTCGAAAAAGAACCGAGGTTATTGCGCCCGGCGAACTACCCTCAGGGACTGCCGGGCAAGGGGAGCGGGGTCTTCAAAACGGCGGGTGGGGTCAAGATCGGCGTGATCAATCTCGAAGGCCGCGCCTTCATGAATAATCTCGACTGCCCCTTTCGGGCGGCGGATGCACTCATTGAGGAGCTTGGTTCCCAGACGCGGATCATTTTTGTCGATTTTCATGCCGAGACGACGAGTGAAAAGATCTCCCTTGGTCACTACCTTGATGGCCGCGTTACGGCGCTGGTCGGCACTCACACGCATGTGCAGACCGCTGACGAACGGATCCTCCCCGGCGGCACTGCTTATCTGACCGATGTCGGCATGACCGGCAGCCGTGATTCGGTCATCGGTATCCGTAAGGAGGAAGCGATTGAACGCTTCCTGACCCAGTTGCCGATCCGCTTTGAAGTGGCCAAGAAAGATCCTTGGCTCTGTGCGGCATTAGTGACCATCGACGAAGACAGTGGCAAGGCGAAGGCGATCGAGCGAATTCAGGTCTCCGTTGATTAGTTGAGCTATAGCCAGCAGAAATGGAAAAATATGATCAGCATTGAAGAACAATTAGCGATCATCCGCCGTGGTGCGGTTGAGGTTCTGGTGGAGAAGGAGTTGGCCGAGAAGCTGCGCGCGGCGCAGAAGACCGGTATCCCTTTGCGGATCAAGGCCGGTTTCGATCCGACTGCCCCGGATCTCCACCTCGGGCACACCGTTCTGATTCAGAAGCTCAAGCACTTTCAGGATCTCGGTCACCAGATACTCTTCCTTATCGGTGACTTTACCGGGATGATCGGCGACCCGACCGGCAAGAATGAAACGCGTAAGCCGATGACTCGCGAGCAGTTGTTGAAAAACGCCGAGACCTATCGTGAGCAGGTCTTTAAGATCCTTGATCCGGAGAAGACAAAAGTCGTTTTTAACAGTGAATGGTTCGGGCCGATGTCGGCGGCCGATCTCATCGGTCTGGCTGCCCGCCATACGGTGGCGCGGATGCTGGAACGGGATGACTTTCACAAGCGTTTTGCCGGCCAGCAGCCGATTGCCATCCATGAGTTCCTGTATCCGCTGGTCCAGGGCTATGATTCGGTGGCTCTCCATGCCGATGTGGAACTCGGCGGCACCGACCAGAAGTTTAATCTCCTTGTCGGGCGCGAACTGCAGAAGCAGATGGGACAGCGTCCGCAGGATATTCTGACCATGCCCCTCCTTGAAGGGTTGGACGGTGTCAACAAGATGAGCAAGTCGCTGGGGAACTACATCGGCATCACTGAATCGCCGAAAGAGATCTACGGCAAGCTCATGAGTATCAGTGACACCTTGATGCTCCGTTACTACGAGCTCCTCTCCAATGTCGACCTCGCCGAATTGCAACAGGTCCGTGACGGCGTTGAGAATCAACAAGGCGGCGCCCACCCGATGGAGAGCAAGAAGGCTCTGGCCCGCGAGATCGTTGCCCGCTTTCACGGTACCACAGCAGCTGTGCGTGCTGAAGAAGAGTTCGTCCAACAGTTCAAGCAGAAAGAGGTTCCCGACGATATCCCGGTCTATCATCTTACTTCAACGGAACCGGTCTGGATCTGTACCCTGCTCAGCGCCAGTGGCACTTTGGCTTCGAATGGCGAAGGACGACGGTTGATCCAGCAAGGGGCAGTGAAGCTGAATGGGGAAAAGGTCGTCAGTGCTGATCTCGAAATTTCTCCGGTCGGCGAGTTTGTTATCCAGGCCGGGAAGCGCAAATTCGTCAAAATCGTTTTTGCTGAAAATAAATAAAATAAGTGCTTGACAGTCGGCGGGTCGATCAGTATATTCCGACTCCGTTGCAAGGCAAACCCGAAAGGGGGCGCCGGTAAAGCTGGTCTTTGAAAACTGAATAGCAGACACACAGAAGATTTAAAGTAAGTAAGTCAGCAGTGAATGAACAGAATAAAGCTATTCTAGCTATATAAACTGGAGAGTTTGATCCTGGCTCAGAACGAACGCTGGCGGCGTGCTTAACACATGCAAGTCGAACGTGATTGAGAGCTTGCTCTCATGAAAGTGGCGCACGGGTGAGTAACACGTGGATAATCTGCCTGGCGAT
>JAXMLA010000372.1:0-2501 GCA_034370465.1 Desulfuromonadales bacterium | reverse complement strand
TTTAACTTTAAACCTATCATTAATGTCAAGAGTTGAGACCTGACCCCCTTGCTTGCCAGTCCTCTTTGATGAACTTCAGGAGTTCCTTCGCGAAATCTGAGACCAGGACGATTCCCTCGAAATCGGGCGGGCAAAGGAGCTTCTGCATCAGGAATCCGTCGCTGTCGAACCAGCGGGGAAGCGGGCCGCCGAAGAAGTAGCCCCTGTCCCGCAGGATCTCCACGGCCTCGCCGACCAAGGGTTGGGCGAGGTTGAGCCACGCCTGCAAAACGACGGCCTTCCGGCCGACAGCCTTCCTCTCCAGTTCGTCCATATATTCCCCCAGATCCGCGCCGATCTCGTACACGGCGATCCTGGCGACGCGGGCAAAATCAAAGACCTCCATCTCGGCCCGCGACAGCCCGTCCCCGGCAATCTCTGCCTGAGAAAGAACGATCTCGCGGGCGTCGTCGAGCTGTGCGTAGATCCGGCGCAACTCCCTTTCGTAGCAGCGCGGAAGGTATATCCGGTGCGGCTTTGGCCGGTAGCAGCGAAAGGAGACCAGTGCCGCCACCCGACCCGCGGCACTTTTTTCTTGCGTATAGGCCTCCGCCGGCATGAGGGCCACCTCGATGGCCGTTTCCACATAATGATGCGTCATAACGGATTTCTGCATGTAGGGGTGGTTGCAGACCGCTTCGCCGAACACCTCCTCGATATGGGGGTTCCGGGGAACGAATTCGTTGTACAGGTAACCAAGGGCTCGGTTGTTGATCCCCAGGCTGCGATACTCCTTAAGGACCAGGCCGACGCCGGATTCGTAGAGGGAGCGGCAGGGCGCCGAGGGATACAGGTGGTTGACGCCGACGATCCGGCCGGAAGGGGTGCGGGCGACGATCGAGCAGTACCGGCCCTCCTCATTGGCGCGGGTTATCGCGTCTGGATCATAGAACAACCGGATCGGGTAATGATCTCCATAGACGGCGCGAAAGAGTCGCACGATCCCCTCGGCGTCCCCGGGGCGAAAATGATCTATGGCAAACGGTTCCAGTTCCAGAGGCGTCTTGTCCTGATTGTTATTCATCCCTCCACTCCTTTCTTGTTTCCAGTGGATTTCTCTTGTCAGTGTACCGCATGGTGAGCGCCAGGGCCAGGGTCGTCCATCCTGCGGCGCCATAAAACAGGATATCAAATTCCGCGCCGAAGGCGATGAGGACGCCGCCGAAGTAGGGTATGAGGAAATAGGCCATATCCAGCGTAAACAGGTTGAGGTTGGTGTTCAGGCCGCGCAGAGATGGTGCCGAAGCCGAGAAGAGCAGGGCGTTCAAAAGGGGGAGGATAACGCCCATGCACAATCCGTACACACCCGCCAGCAGGTAGAAGGCCGCCTGCGTCTCGGCATGTGGAAGCGCGATTAAGCACGGGATCAGCAGCGCAAGGCCCGTCCGAAGTAAGAATGGTTTGTCCATCTTGTCGAACATGGCGCCGCCCAAGGCCCGCACCGCAATCATCGTCACCATGGACAGGGTGAAAAAAAGGCCCACCTTGCCGCCCCCGGTCAGCAGAGAGAGGTCCTTCATAAAGTAGAAAAGCGTCGCGTGGGCAAGATAGGTGAGAAAGCCGGCGCCCAGCAGCAAACCAACCGCCCTCAGCCGGAAGTTCTCCCGGATTTCGGCACGGGTGAAACGACGCAGCAGGACCCCGTCCATCCCGCGAAGCGCCTTGCCGATGCGCCCGCGCAGGGCGGCCAGAAGCAGGAGCGCGACGAGGGCAAAGATCGAGACGCCCGCGTAGATGTCCGCCTCGTTGCGGACGTAAGGGAGAAGCGCTTCGGCCAGAGGCGGTATCACCGCGTAGGGGATCATCGTCGCGACGCTCAACATGCTGAACCCCCAGCCGCTTTTTTCCGCGGGGATGAAGTTCACGACAACGGCGATCGCCCCCGATGTGAGCAGGACGAAGGCCGCTCCGTGAACGATGCGCACGACGATCAGGGCCGGCACCGTCACGACCCACATGTACGAGCAGGAGACCCCGATCAAAAGGAGAAGCGAGGCCGTCATGACAAAAAGGGCGTTGCGCAGATGAAGCCAGGGGAGGACGAAGAGCCGGAGGATGAACGCCGCCATCGGTTCCAGTCCCACCAGAAAGCCCCGCCAGGCAACGGGGACGTCTATGGCACCCAGGTAATGGTAGAAACTGTAAAAGACGCTGACGTTGCAGAACGCCGCCGTCAGGATCAGGGCGAGGGCGAAAAATTCGCAGGGAAATCGTTTCGATGACTGGTGCATGTCGTGACGGGATGCTCCCTTTCAGCTCAGGATCTTTTCTAGGGCGGCAACGAACGCCTCCATCGCCTCCATCCGGTCCAAGGTGATCCGGATGTGATTCGGATAGCGGAAGCCCGTCATGGGCCGGATCATGATTCCCTCGTGCATGAGCTTCCGGTAGGCAAGGGTGTCGCTCCCCGGCAGTTTCACAATCAGATAATTTCCCTCGCCGACGATTACGGCAAGGCCCAT
>JAXMLA010000371.1:0-1611 GCA_034370465.1 Desulfuromonadales bacterium | reverse complement strand
AACGTAGTCATGCCATTTTCCTCCGTTTGTAGGCGTTCTCGGTTTTCGGCACAACGAAGGGTTGTATCCGGAGTACCGGCAAGGCGAAGCCGGGGACGGGCGCGACGGCTTCGGCACGGCAGTGCGTCGGAGGCCGGCGATAGCCGGCATTCCGGATACAACCTGTTGGACGAAGCCGCTTCGGCCGACCTGGCTCGAAGCCGGGGGGGGGCTTCTATGGGGTTTGGATCGAGCGCCGGGGAGACCGCGGGGTGGGATCGAAGGGGAGGAAGAGTCGTCGGGGGTGCGGCAGGCCCCCCCCGGCGTGGGGAGCGCGTGATCGGCTGCGAAGGAGATGCCAAGAGCGCCCCCGTGGAGGGAGCTTTGTACCGCAGGTTTGGGCGCCAAAGTCAGACCGATCCGCGCGGGTCTGCGCTCCGAGGAGACCGCGGGAGAAGGGGGGAAGAAGGGGTCGAGGAGCCCGGATCAGGAGGCAGACGCCGGGCAGAGCCGGTACCGGCGGGTGGGCCTGGACAGGTCGACAACAGTGCTGGCGCCCTGCAACGCCCGACGTTCCATCTGGCTGCGCCGCAGAGCGTACGGTCCTGGGGAAGCGAAAGACAACCCAGAACGAAACAGGTCGGCCGCAGGCGCTACAAAAGTTGGGACGGTACGCAACTTTCTGGATTTCCAAGTTTGACAGGCGATCGCTGAGCAGTACGTTCCAGGGGCGCGCTCATAAATTCCACCCCTCGGCGTAATCGAAGGTCCCGGGTACTCACACCGAAGCGGTTTCCTGCCCGCAGCGGGGCGGCGAACAGCTGACTTCGGGCTGCCCGAAGTTCTAGGTGTGGGCCAAAGTTAGGCCACCGTTGGCGTGTTCGCAAACCAGCAAGGGCGAGCCAGAACCATGAGGCTACTGTGGTTACCGTCTCTGGTTGGATTCGTGTCCGCTGTTACGCCCGCGAACATCGGCCGTGGAGAAGAGCTGCCTTTGTGGGAGGCCGGACTGGGAGCCACGGTATTGAGCCTTCCGGATTACCGCGGCTCTGATCAACAGCGCTTCTATGTGTTACCACTGCCTTATCTGGTGTATCGCGGTGACTTCCTGCAGCTGGATAGCAAGGGGATCACCGGGTTGCTCTTCCGCTCCGAGCGGGTGCAGCTGAAGATGAGTGGGGAAGCCACCTTGCCGTCCGAGAGCGACAAGAACAGTGCCCGGAGCGGCATGCCTGACCTCGATTTCACGGTCCAAGTTGGACCTGCACTGGAGATCTCCCTTGCCGGGGACACAGCGTCGGAGCGCGTGCTTCTTCTGCGCCTCCCGGTCCGTGCCGTCATTGCCACGGATTTTTCCACCGCGAAGGGCATCGGCTATGTTGCCAATCCCCAACTTACGCTTGATCTTCTCAACATCGGACCGGGCGTGGGGGTGGATGTCCGCTGGACTGCCGGCACCTATCTCGCTACAGCGCGCTACCACGACTATTACTACGAGGTCGCTCCCAAGTACGCCATTCCAGGATTTCGCCCCGCCTATGATGCGCGCGGCGGCTACAGCGGTGCCTTTCTATTGTTGACTGCAACCAAGAGGTTTCGCCACATTTGGCTCGGCTCATTTCTCAGCTATGA
>JAXMLA010000370.1:0-1200 GCA_034370465.1 Desulfuromonadales bacterium | reverse complement strand
GGGATTCGAATACCATCCCCTTTACGGGGACCCGCGGTCGAAAATGAAAATTGATGTATGGCGGGGAGGGCGGGATTCGAATACCATCCCCTTTACGGGGACCCGCGGTCGAAAATGAAAATTGATGTATGGCGGGGAGGGCGGGATTCGAACCCGCGGTCGAGGTATTCCCCCGACAACCACTTAGCAGGCGGCCCCATTCAACCACTCTGGCACCTCCCCATTTTGTTGTCATCCATCCCCCGTCTCACCAAGCGGAGGGAGAGGGATTCGAACCCACGGTGGGTTGCCCCACACCTGTTTTCAAGACAGGCGCCTTAAGCCACTCGGCCATCCCTCCACTGTATCCCCCCCTCAATCCAACCGATTTTATCACACTCCCCCACCACTCGCAAGCGCCCCTGCCCTGATGCCCAGTTTTAATGCCCAGTTTTAATTGACAGTATCTAATACGGGGGGTATAATGTCTAGTCGTTGAATCAATTTTGGAGTGTGTCTTTATGGAAGCAACTGTTGTACAAGAAGAAAATCAAGCTGAGATTAAACAAAAAACCCGCATTCGCGGCAAGGTGATCAAAACCACCCTGGCAGGAGCCGTGATTGATATCGGTACCCCGCAACCGGCTGTCATACATATCTCGCAAATCCTCCCCCTCAAAGAAGGAGAAACTGTAAAACGTGTCGACGATGTGCTGCAGCCCGGACAGGAGATCGAAGCTTGGGTGCGCCGTGTAAAGGGTGACCGCATCGAATTGACGATGGTCAAACCCCTCGAACTGGAATGGCGCGACATTAAAAAAGGGATGACAGTCAAAGGCACCGTTGTGCGCATGGAAAAATTCGGCGCCTTCATCGAAATCGGCGCCGAACGCCCCGGGCTGGTACACATCAGCGAGATGGCGCATGGCTACGTCCGCACCCCCGAAGATGCCGTCAAACCGGGTGAAGAGATTGAAGCTGAGGTCATCGAGGTCATTCGACGCAAAAAGCAGATCAAGCTGAGCATGAAAGCGCTTCAACCCGAGCCGGAGCAGGAAAGCGAAATCCAACGCCCCGCCCTCGCCCCGGCTGGCAAAGATAAAACTGGTGTCCGCAGCCACAAACCCAGCCGCAAGCCCCGCAGCCACGAAGCTGAAGCCTTTAGCAGTTCACAGCCAGAAGCGGAACCCGAACCAACCTTCATGGAAATTGCAATGCGGG
>JAXMLA010000369.1:0-3668 GCA_034370465.1 Desulfuromonadales bacterium | reverse complement strand
CAAAGCGTCATGGGCACGGCGCATGTCGCGTTTTGATTTGGAAGTCTTCTTCTTAGGAACTGCCATGGGTTCATCTCCTGTTCATGGGGAGTCATAAATTTGGACTCCCGGTCTTTATTTTTCCCTGACCAAAGTAAAAGGATCAGGCCATTGTGATTGACGTCAGTTGATCTTTAAATTTTTGAGCGCTGAAAACTTGGTGGCAAAATCAGGAGGAGCACAATCGCACTTCTTTTCATTTAAATCAATGCCGCAGAAAGGACAAAGTCCCCGACACTCTGCGGAGCAAAGGGGGCGAACCGGTAGCGCCAGAAAGAACTGCTCGCCGATCGCCTCGGTCAAATCGATGGAGTCACCGACAAAGGGGATCAGCCCGAGGTCTTCAGCACTCAACTCCATACCCTCTTCGTCATCGACCCCGTCATCGTGAATTGTCAGCGGTTCATTGGTAAAGGTCAGATCAAAGGATTCATCCAGATCAAAAGAGAAATCCTTGAGGCAGCGTCCGCAGGAGGAGTCGACTGTGGTTGTGATCCGCCCCTTGACTTCTATTAAACCGGCGATGCGGTTCAAGGAGAGCTCAACATTGATCGGCTCATGCAATTTAAAACCCCCTGCTTCCTCCCAAACTGAAGCGTCAGGAAAATCATGGGGCGCAAGACGGTATTGACAGGACATCCCGTGATCTTTTATTTGATCGAGCTGAATGACCATCTTTGATCAATCCTGCCAAAGGGGCCTAGTATAAGCAGAGGCCGCCCGGTGTCAAGGGAAAAGGGGCGCGATTCCACGAGCCCGAAAAACGAGGACATTCTTTAGCCTATTCCAAAACAATTTGCAAGCAGTTAATAGATAAGGGGAATATCACTTAAATAACAGCTCGTTACACATCGATTAATCATTACCAGCTCTACCTGGATCGGCTGTGAACCGACCAGGATATCACCGGCAACGATAGCCATTCACTTCATTTTTCCCCGAAAACGCTCGGGCAGTTCGGCCAGAGTGGCGGCATCGGGATAACGGGCTTGCTCCCTTTTCAACCGGGCTATCCGTTCCTTTAACGGTGGGTGGGTCGAGAACCATGACCCTTTTTTGACACTGGAAGCTTCAAGTTTCTGCAATCGCTCGAGAACCCGAATCATCGCGAGAGGATTATAACCGGCGCGGTAGCTGGTCTCCATCGCCGCCAGATCAGCCTCAAACTCCATGCTCTTATCGAGCCCCTGATCAAAGAGCTTGTTCTGCAGATCTCCGATCAAGGCTTGATACTCCTTCCCCTTGCCGCCACTGGTCGCTGCCGTAATCGTTCCGACCCCCTGGAGGAATTGCGCACGCTGCGTACTCTTGAGGGCATGTTTAGCAGCGACATGACCGATTTCATGAGCCAGAACAGCAGCAAGTTCGGCTTCATCAGTTAATGTCTCCAAGAGGGCTTTACTGATAAAGATCATCCCTCCCGGCGCGGCAAAAGCATTCTGAACCGAACTGTCAAGAACCGTAAAATGGTAAGGGATCGTCGAACGCAGACTGCTTTGCGCTACCACTGCTCCGACGAGATTGACATACTGCTGCATCGTTTCCTTGGCGACAGGCTTCCCGAAGCGCTGCATGCTCTCCAGGGCGAGAGCTTCACCAATCGTACGCTCCGTTATGTAGTCGATCTCTTTGCTGCTGCTCAGCACTTGCGTCGTGCCGGACAGAATCTTGCGCTCTTTCGACTCGGGATCGGCCAACTTTTGTAACTGATCCATCCAGGCAGCGCTGGCAGTTACGGCAACTGCCAGAAAACACAGTATCAACAGATATCTTTTCATCGTTATCATCCTTTCCCTACTGAGCGTATTCTCCAAGTTTTCCCGCGCGCATAAAGCTGATGATCTCCCCCTTACTCACCCGCCGCGCCAGGATCCCATCGAGAGCCTGGCGATACTCAAGCGGAGTCCCGCGTTCCTTGGCATAACCCTCAGTCTCCGCCGACAGACCGCGGATACTGCGCGCACTATCTGCCTTGGCGATTTCAATCTGGCTTTGCTGCGCCGAGGCGGCAAGGAGACCTTCGCTCGGCGTCACCTCTGCGACCGGGGGAGTCGCCGACAGCCGACCGGCAAAGACCCAACCCCGCTCTTTGCTCGCACTCTGCACCTTCAACCAGCGTCCGGCATTCTCCAGCACCTGCACCTCGGCACCGACTGCCAGAGGAAGTATATCCGCAGAACTCGCCACGGCTTCTGCCTTCAGCGTCGTCCCGGTGCCGACGACCCAACGAATTTCCGACGCCGCCGAGGACGAAGTCGTGGTCGCCAGATCTCCGGCGGTCGCGGCGCAGCCGAGCAACAGCAAACAAATACTACCAAGGACGAGGATATTGCGCATACGTCATACTCCTTTCCAACAAAAAGCTGTTTACCGCACGCATCAATGCGGCAGGACGACATGAGTGACCAGTCGGTCAATCCCCAATGCCGTAAGGTTATCAGGAATTTCACCGATCTCAATAAACTGGGTATTGCCCCCTTGCAGGAGCGGCAAAGGACTTTGCGGGGAACTGAGGATAAAGACTTCGCCGCAGCGGGCCGGACAGCCGCGGTCACCGCCGCCGCTCCGAAATGGACAGTTCCGGCTCGATGTGACCATGGCATAGGGGGTGTGCAGCGTGCCCCGCAGCAAGGGTGGGAGGGGAGCAATCCCCTGGGGCGGGTAGTCCAACTCAATCCGCCCCACTCCTAACTCGCACAGCAGTTGTCGCGCTTCGCTACCATGAAAACGACTGGCCTGAAAATACTCCAACTGATCGGGAGAAAGGTCGAGATCGAGGATTTGCGGACCGCGTTTCTGGCCGGAAAGGGCACGGCCGAGGACGACTTTTTGGTGAGGGGCAATCTTCCTGATCAGCGGATAAGCCCCCCAATCCGAGATGACGATTTCGTCCGCAGGGAGAAAAGATGGCAGGACCTCGGCCAGGATCGTTTGCAGCGGGGCGATAAAGAATTCGCCAAAGACCGGCGTCACCAACGTCAGCGGCAAAGCGGCGTTACGTGCCAACTGCATTCCGCGGCGGATTTCGGCAAGATCCGGAAAGGTCCAGGGGCAGAACTCGGCCCCGAGATAAAGCCGGTCAAAACCACTGAGGTCGGGAGTCTCGCCGGGGGGGAGAAAAAGAGCCTGTTCCAATGCTAGCCGCCTTTGCGTCCCTGGACGCGCAAGGTCAAACTCTGTCCCGGCTGCAGAATGTGTTCATTGCCAAGGTTGTTCCAGGCCAGCACCTGCGCCGGATTGACAGCGTATTGCCGGGCGATCTTGTAAACGGTATCGCCCTTCTTTACCGTATAAACGATCTTGCTTGCGCTTGCCCCGGTCGTTTTTTTTGCAACGGAAGTACCCCCCTTTTTCTTCACAGTCTTTGCTGTAGCGGCAGGAGGTTGCGTACTCTTTTTGCCGGGACCGACCAGGAGGACCTGGCCGATCTGCAAACGGCTTCTGTCCGTCAAACGATTCCAGCTCTTCAGCTGCGTCAGGGTCGCACCGCTCTTCCGGGCGATTTGGCTCAGGGTATCCCCCTTCTTCACCTTATACGTCTTGGACTTGGCAATCCTGCTGACAACCGGATCGTCCAGCAGGTCTTCCCGCGGGATCGGATCCACCCCCGCACGCATCGGGATGGCGAG
>JAXMLA010000368.1:0-8471 GCA_034370465.1 Desulfuromonadales bacterium | reverse complement strand
ACGGCGACACGGTCAGCTTCGATCTGCCCGCGCAACGCGATACGGAAATCGCCTTTCCTCCGGCGGCAATACGCAACCACAGGCTGGCCTTTCGACGACATCACAAGTCTCGACAGCATCGACGTCATCGGTTTCCGGGCTGGGGGATATTATCCTCCGGCTCGGCGTCATCGCCTTCTTTGAGGATGGCAACGTCCCACAGCTCCGCCCCTCGCTCTTCCTCAAATGTCCGACGGCCAAGAGTTCAAATGGTCTGGGGACCGGTGAGTACGATGCAGGGATCGGCATCGACGCCTCCAAATGGTTCGGCAAGATGAATTTAAGCGGTGAGGGTTTTTATACCTGGCAGGGGAGAGCGGCAGGGTTCGGGCTGAAAGATTATCTCAGCTGGACGGCAGGGGTCGGCTACGAACTGATGGAAGGGGTCAGGCCGATGCTGATCATCAAGGGGGCAACGGCGCCATCGACCTACTCCGGCAACTTGCTGGAAGCCCGGGCCCGGATCCTCTGGTCGCTGAATCCAAGGACCGGTCTCGACCTCTATGCCTCCCTGGGACTGGCCGAGAGCAGCCCTGACTATGGCGGCGGTCTCGCCGTGAGTTATACGTACTGAAGATGCTGAAGATGACGCGCCTCTTCATCGCCATCCCCCTCTGCTTCACCCTCTTGGTCGCCTGGTTTGGTTGGTCGGCCTGGCAGGCCGCCCCTCCCCTCGCCGCCGAAAACCTGCGGGGTGCCGGACTCGCCAGCGCGATAGCGATTGAGCAGCTGGCCGTTGCCGATCCCTCATTCCGTTCTCTGGCCCGTTATTCGACGCCTGATATTGCTTACTTTGCCTTAATCGACCAAGAAGGGATCGTCCGTTTTCACACCAATCGTCACCTCATCGGCCAGGCGCACCTGGAGACGGAGAAGGGAATCTCCCCCGACGGTCTCTCCGAAGGGCGGGAACGCCTCGGCACCGGGGAGGAGGTCTATCTCCTACGCACCACGATCCATGCGGAGCCGGATGATTATCTTCTCGTCCTGGCGCTGCACACCTATCGCGCTGACCAGGTCATTCGTCGGACCCAGACCGGCGTCACCGTCATATCGATCCTGACAACGGCCCTCTGGGGGTTGACAATCGTCCTTTACCTTCTGCTCCGCCGCGGAGAACGGCTTCGCCGGGAGATGCGCCGCCGCGAAGAATTGGCTCGTCTGGGAGAGATGGGGGCGATCCTGGCCCATGAAATCCGTAATCCCCTCGCCGGGATTAAGGGCTTTGCCCAGCTCCTGCAAAGATCCGACAGCCTGGAACAGGGTCGCAGCTATGCCGGGATCATTGTCGCCCAATCCCTGCGCATGGAAGCGTTGGTCAACGATCTCCTCGCCCTTGTCCGTGCAGATCAAGGGGAACGACAACCAACCGATCTCTCCCGACTGGTCGCCGATTGCGTGACCCTCTTGAGCTTGGAAGCCGCCAAGCAGCAGGTCACCATTACCGTCGACAGTGCGGCACCGATCTCAGCTTCTCTGGTCGTCGAGCGAATCGTGCAGATGGTCTTGAACCTGATGAAGAACGCCATCCAGGCCATGCCGGAGGGGGGGCTCCTGCAGATCGGACTCCGGCAGCAGCAGGGCTGCGCCTATCTGACGGTCAGCGATTCCGGTCACGGGATTGCGCCGGACGAACTGACACATATCTTTGCCCCGTTCTGGACGAGCAAGGCGACCGGGACCGGCCTCGGTCTGGCTCTCTGTCGGAAGGTGGCAGAGGAGCATGGCGGCAGCGTACGCGTCGAGAGCTCGGTCGGTCTCGGCACAAAATTTATCGTCTCATTGCCACTAGTATCATGAGATCAGGGGGAGGAATCATGTCCGCGACCATACTAATCGTCGAAGATGACGCGGTCTTCCGGGAACTGCTGAGGACCATTCTCGATAGTGCCGGCTATACCGTCGCCACGGCCGGCGACGGCGGCGAGGGGCTGCGCCGCATTCAGCGTGAGCGCTTCGACCTGGTCCTCTGCGACCTGAAGATGCCGGTCCGCAGCGGCCTCGACCTCTTCCGCGCCACGCGGAGAGAAGCGGTCGCCCCCCTCTTTATCTTTATCACCGCCTTCGGCCGGGTGGACGAAGCTGTGGCGGCGATTAAGGACGGAGCCTTCGATTTTCTCACCAAACCTCTCCCCGACCCTGCGAGCCTCCTTGCCACTGTCGGCCGGGCCTTGGAGCAAGTGGAGCTCGAACGGATGTCGATTTCATTACAGGAGACCGCAGAGGCCGGACTCCCCCCGGAAGAGCTGATCTTTGCCGGCCGAGCCATGGCGGTGATCAGAAAACAGGTCCAGGATGTCGCCCGGACTCCGGCAACGGTCCTCCTCCACGGTGAAAGCGGGACTGGCAAGGAGTTGATTGCACGAATGATCCACCTCGCCAGTCCCCGCAAGGGGGGGCCATTTATTCCCCTCAACTGCGCCGCCATCCCTGAGAATCTTCTGGAGAGTGAGCTCTTTGGTCACGAGCGCGGCGCCTTTACCGGCGCAGTGCAGGCACGCCGCGGTAAATTTGAACTCGCCCAGGGGGGGACGATCTTCCTCGACGAGATCGGCGAAATGCCCCCCTTGCTGCAAGCAAAGCTGCTGCGGGTCCTGCAGGAGCGGGTCTTTGAGCGATTGGGAGGGATGCTGCAGATCAAGGCGGATGTGCGGGTGATTGCCGCCTCCAATCGTGACCTGGCCCTGGAGGTCGCCGGGAAGCGCTTTCGTGAGGACCTCTTCTATCGCTTGCATGTCTTTCCGCTGACCCTCCCCCCCTTGCGCGAGCGCGTCGATGCCATCCCGCAACTCGTCCGCCATTTCTGCGCACGTTTTTCAGCGACCGGCGGTTCCCGCCGTCCTACCGGCATCACCGCCGAAGCCCTGGCCCTGCTGCAACGACACAGTTGGCCCGGCAATGTCCGGGAGCTGCAGAATGTCATTGAGCGCGGCGTCATCCTCGCCCGCGGGGTCATCACCCCGAACGAACTCCCGGCGGAGATCCTGGAACTGAATCCCGCGATGACGGCGCGGAGAGGAGTCCTCAAGGATCGTGAGCAAGAGACGATTTGCCGAGCGCTGCAAGAGTATCAGGGGAACCGGCGGCAGACGGCCGAGGCGCTCGGCATCTCGCTGCGCACCTTGCAGTATCGCCTGAAAGAGATCGGTCTGCTGGTGAAAGGGGAGCGTAAGTGAGGGGGGAATAGCCATAGGGTTGCAGGAGCGGGCGGGAACCCGCTTCTATTCGTATCTTTAATTTCCAAAGGAAACTTCGAGTGCGCCGCAAAAAGGGAAAAATCAACTGATACCTTCTCCCTCTATCTGCCGCACTTGAAAAGCCTCCATTTCGTGCAGAAGGGTCTCTGTCTGCTCACCCAGTCCGGCCACAGCGACATCCATCACTTGCACGGCGTTAAGATTAACCTCCGTCGCAGAACGAATATTCTCGATCGCATGGACAATCGATCTGCTTCCCTTCCCTTGTTCGTCACATGCCCGCTTGATCTGTTCGATCATCGTCGCCATTTTTTCCGTCGAATGAGCAATGGCGGCGCTTGACTGGCTTTGCTCATGGGTACTCGATCGCACCTGAGCAGTAAGATTTTTCATCCTTTCGGATGCTGCCATGATCTGGTCGCTCCCCTTCTCCTGCTGGCTGGTTGCAACGGCAATTTGACGAATCATATCCGCGACATTATCCATCGCCTTCCGGATCATATTGCTCCCCCGTGCCTGTTCACGGGTTGAACGGACAATCCCTCCCATCTGCACTGTCGTTCTTTCTACACCGTCAACGATTTTGGCCAACGCTTCCCCGGAGAGTTGCGAAAGTCTCTCCCCTTCAACGATACTGCTCTCAGCCTGATCAATGGCAGTAACGGCACGACGCGATTCGACTTGAACCCCCTCAATGACCACTGCGATCTCGCGGGTCGAGAGCCCGGTCCTTTCAGAAAGTTTCTTGATCTCATCAGCGACCACGGCAAACCCCTTGCCATGTTCTCCTGCCTGCGCGGCAATAATCGATGCATTGAGAGAAAGAAGATTGATTTGGGCAACAACTTCATCGATGACCGAAAGGATGTCTCCGATCTTTTCGACTTTGCCGGAAAGCGTTTTGATTACTTCTGCGGAGACTGCGGCGGACTCTTTGATCTCCTGCATCCCGGCAATCGTCGAATCGACGGCGCTCTTGCCGGTCTCGGCGTCACGGCGAACCTCTTCGGCGATGGCGGCGGTGGCAATCGCATTCTCCTCCACCTCGCGGATCGAGGCATCCATTTCATTGATCGAAGAGGAGGTGATCTCCGAGGTCTGTTTCAAAGTATCGGCACTCGCCGCAACCTGCCCAATCGAAGCGGCCATTTGCGCGATCGATGAACCGATCTCCTCGACGGCAGCAGCGAGAACATCAACATTCTTGGCGACCTCCTCGATGCTGGAAGCCATCTCCAGAGTCGAAGAGGTGTTCTCTTCCGTGGCGCCGGCAAGGTGATTGACCCCTTCCGCAACCGATTTGATGGAATAGCCGATTTCGTCAATAGCGGAGGAGGTCTCCTGCACCGCACCTGATTGTAACTCTGCGGCGCTGATCACCTGTTTCGAAGCGGTGAGGATGTCGGCCGAGATAGTTGTCAACTGTCCGGCGGAAGCCCCGACCCGGTGGACCATGGCACTTAATCCCGTCACCATGGTGTTCAGTGCCTGGGTGAGATCGCCAATTTCGTCACGACTTTTCACCGCCAGAGATCCGGTTAGATCCCCCCTTGCCACCGTTTGCGCAAAACGGGCTCCGCTAAGGACAGCGCTTGCAATCGAGCGGGAGATCAGGACGGTGGCCACGACCACGACCAGAAAAAGTCCCCCGCCGATCATCGCCGAAAACATCATCCGGCGCTGCGCCGTGGCCGTGGCAGCGGTTTCCAGTTCGTCGATTTCCAGTGAAAGGACCGCAACTAATCCGTCGAGTTGATCGCTGAATCGTTCGTAACGCATGCGCTGAATACCGCTCGCAAGCGTCAGTGCCTGGTCGCGGTTGGCAGCGCGAATTGCAGGAATGAGTTCATCGGTCACGGTTTGCGCAAACTCACTCCAGGTGGTCTGGGCATCTTGTAGCGAAAGCGTCTTCTCTTCTTCCAACGTCAATTGCGACGTCGCATCAAAGCGGCTATCGATACCGGCTTTAAGTTCCCCGAGACGGCCTTCAATCTGATTGATTTTATCCGGATCATTCTCAAGAATCAGGTTAAACGATTCAGCCCGAACCTGATTGAGGTCGGACTTCAAGAGTGCGACCCCTTCCATCAACGCCTTGTAGGCTTTGATCGTCCCATAAATTTCCCCGCCGACGCGGACCTGCCGAACGACTGCTAGACCGGTGAGGATTGAGGTCAGGAAACCAATAAAGACAATGGCCGCCAGAAGGGACATCTTGATTCGGAGTGTCATTTTTTGTTCCTTCAGAACCTTAGATGAGGCTTCAACAAACCAACGCGAGTGGGTAAGTTTTAATGCAAGCAATATACCCCAGGCAGGAAGACCCGTCAACCGGCGGAACGACACCTAGAGCGGCTTTAACTCTCTTCATCCTTCTTCTTCGGCGGCGCTGGCTTTGTTTCCGTCTCTTCACCAACCCCTTCCTTGAAATTCTTGATCCCTTTGCCGAGGGCACCGCCGATCGAGGAGAGCTTGCCAGCGCCAAAGACGACCAGGACCAGCAAGAGAATAATCATCAGTTCCGAGGTTCCAAGTCCAAACATAGTGTTGGCTCCTTTAGTAAGAGGGTGGAGATGATTTATGCGTGATTACGGTTGTCCGGGGGGCATACGCAACAGCAGAATTTCGACTTCGCTCCCAGGCGCCAGATCCGGGCTGTGCTCCGGTATCGGCAGGAGCGCTTGCGCCCCTTGCAGGCTGCGATTCTGTCCCGATCCCTGATAATGTGCTGAGGTGAAGCAGAAAGAACCGTTTCGAATTTCCAGCCGCCCCCACAAAAAGCGTTGCCGCTTTCCTCCCCCTTTGATTGCTTCGGTCAAAGTCACGCGGAGACGGGGAGGGCGGGTCGAAGGAAATCCCGCCAGACGGCGCAGCGCCGGTTGCACAAAGAGCTCAAAGGTGGCAGCAGTGGCGGCGGGGTTACCGGGGAGGCCGAAGACCGGCTGTGCATTGATCATCCCGAAGAGGACCGGTTTGCCGGGCTTGATCGCCACTTTCCAGAATTTACGGTTAAAGCCGAGATTGATCAAAGCTTCCTGGACATGATCGCAATCGCCGACCGAAACCCCGCCGGTGGTCAGGAGGAGATCCGCTTGAAGGCCCTTGGTCAAGGCGGCGCGAAGCTCTTCCGGGGTGTCGCGGGCGATACCGAGGAGGATCGGCTCACATCCTTCTTCGCGCAGACGGGTGGCAAGGAGGTAGGCATTGGAGTTGACGATCTTTCCAGCGACCTGAGGATCACCCAGTTCCACCAATTCGTCGCCGGTGGAGAGGATCGCCACCCGTGGCGCCGGGTGGACCAGCACGGTCTCGATCCCTGCGGCCGCCAGAAATCCGATCTCTCCGGCAAAGAGCGGGGTGCCGGCGTCGAGAATCAACTCGCCGCAGCGCAACTCTTCACCGCAGTAACGGATATTTTCACCGATGCTCGGTTTCTCCTTGAGTTGAATCATCCCCTCAATAACCACGACATCCTCGATCGGTACGACGGTGTCGCAATTGGGGGAAAGGGGAGCGCCGGTCATGATCTTGATCGCATTGCCGGCCGGGACCGGAAGCTGGCGGGCGTGCCCGGCGGCAACGAAATCGATAACAGCCAACGGCTTTTCAAGAATATCTTCGGTCCAGGCGAAGGCGTAGCCATCCATGGCAGAATTGTCACTCGGCGGCAGATTTCTGGTGGCGATGACGGCAGTGGCGAGGACTCGACCGGCGGCTGAAGTCAGCGGGACAGCAACGGGGGGGAGCGGTTGCACCGTCGCCAAAACCAGTTGTAAAGCTTCTTCGTAAGTCAGCATCGTCGGTTATCTTTCGTGGGTCGTCGGCGATAAAAACCGGGCGACAATCAGATCGCAGAGACCGGTTGCGTCATTGAGATCAAAGACCGGCACATCAAGCTGCAACCCGGCATCGGAGGCAACCGCAAAGAGCTGGGGATCGAACTCTTCACCGCGACATAACAGAGCGCTGCTGCGCTCCTGGCGATGGACTTCAATCTTCGGCATGGTGCTGCGTTTGAAGCCTTCGGTCAGGACGATATCGAGATCGCCACAGTAGCGCGCAATTGTCTCCGCCAGTGACGGCTCTTCCCCGACGTTCATCTTGACCATGGCGATCTTGGCAGGAGAGGTAATCAGCGTCGTCTCGGCACCGGCCTGGGTCAAGCGCCAGGAGTCCTTTCCTTCGTGATCGATGCTGAAACTGTGAGCATCGTGCTTGACGGCGCCGACGCGGTAGCCGCGCCTTTTCAGTTCGGCGATCAACTTCTCCAGCAGAGTCGTCTTGCCGGTGCCGCTCTTGGCGACGATCGATACAACCGGGGGGGTCATGGTGCCTCCTTCTTCATGCGCCGGAGATCCTCCGGGGTGTTGAGATTAAGCAGGGAGCGCTCCCAACCGGGCGGAAGTTCCTCCGCATCGAGATAACGAACCTGCATCTCTTCGTAAAAGTCGTAAATTCGGCAAGCGCCGCGCGCCAGCATCTCTTCCATCGCGGGCAGACAGCGTTTGTGATAAAGGGCAAAGACCGGCTCGAAGCCCCCGGTTGTACGCGGGACAACGACATCATAACCGTCGCGGTGTTGTAAAATGAAACGCGCCAGCTCCGTATCGGGGAAGGCGAGATCGCAGGGGGCGACAAAGATCCAGGGGGTTGAGGCCGCCAAGAGCCCGCTGTGAATCCCGCCCAGAGCGCTGCCGGGGTAGATGTCCGGCACGCAGGGAACATCCTGCCGCACCAGATCGGGCCGGTCGCCGGCGATGAGGATGCGGGGGAAGAGGCGGCGCAACATCGTCAGGGTGCGGTCGAAGAGGGTCTCGCCGGCGACTTCCAGCGTCGCCTTGTCCTGCCCCATGCGGCGACTGCGCCCGCCGGCAAGGATGACGCCGGTAACGTCGGCATAGACCTCTTTCAGCTCTATTGTTGCGATGTGCGAAATATGCATAACGAAGACCCGTAATATTCCGGAGCGACTGCGCTTCCGGCTATTTATTCTGATTTTCCTTCGATGTTCTCTGGATGAACCTTTATGGCACCATCCAGGCAAAATTCACTGCACAGACTGCATCCCGTACAGATAAGCTGGTCAAAAAACGGCGGTGTCTCGGCTGATATTGTCTGCAAGGCACCGGTGGGACAGATGGCGACACACCCCTGACAGCTTGTGCAGCCGTTGGTAAATGAAACGAAAAAATCGAAATCCTTCCGTCCTTCCGGGGAGATCGATGGTCGGATTCT
>JAXMLA010000367.1:0-2043 GCA_034370465.1 Desulfuromonadales bacterium | reverse complement strand
CTGACAGCGCCTGAAAATCTGTCAACTTACATATCGTGGCGAGTTCCTAATATTTTATTGTCAAAGAACGTTTAGATTGCAACTTTCCCTCCCAATTATGACACGGTCTCTCAAGGGGGAGGTTAGGAGGGGGATGGGGTTGTAGTTAAGGCGCGGTCATTTGACCCCATCCCCACCCCGACCCTCCCCTTCAAGGGGAGGGAAAAGGCCCGGCAAAGACGGTGTGTCTCAAAAAGAACCTGATAAGGAAAAGCGCAATTTTCGAACCGGACATTCGTGATTAAAGGATAATAGACAATGAGTGATGGCGAATCAATGATCCAGGCCAAAGAGGTGCTGAGGATTGAAGCCGAAGGGATCATGGGTCTGATCGACAAGGTAGATGAAAACTTCAACAAGGCAGTGGAGCTGATCTGCCGATCAAAGGGACGGGTAATCATAACCGGGATAGGAAAGTCCGGCATAATCGGCAAGAAAATCGTGGCCACCCTGATCAGCACCGGCACCCAGGCGATGTTCCTCCACCCCGTAGAGGGGCTCCACGGCGATATGGGAATTGTCACCAGAGAAGACGTGATCCTGGCCATCTCCAACAGCGGTGAAACGGCCGAATTAAATGATTTATTAAGGGGCATCCGCCACACCGGCGCGCCGCTTATCTCTTTCACGGGCAACCTGTCGTCCACCCTGGCCCGTCATAGCGACGCGGCCATTGATGTGGGGGTTGACCGGGAGGCCTGTCCCTTCGGGCTGGCGCCTACCTCCAGCACCACGGCCGCCATGGCCATGGGTGACGCCCTGGCCGTAGCCCTGATCAAAAAAAAGGATTTCCGGGAAACCGATTTCTATAAATTTCATCCCGGCGGGAGCCTGGGCCAGCGTCTCCGGGCCAAGGTAAAAGACGTGATGATCACCGGCGAAATGGTCCCCCGGGTCTTCTCCGGCTCGTCTCTTCTTTCTGCTGTTCAGGAAATGGACCGCCAAAACAAGGGGTTCGTCCTGGTTACGGACCAGGCTGACCATCTTTTGGGCATTCTGACCGATGGCGACTTAAGAAGGCTGATCCACCAGGGTCTCTTCTCCGAAAAGAAAATGATCGCTGAGGTGATGACGAGATCCCCCAAGACCATTCCCGAGGATCTATCCCTGGCCCAGACGGTGGAGATGATGCAAAAAGACGAAATCACCACCTTCGCCGTGATAGGGGAAGGCAATGTACTTTTGGGCTATGTCCACCTGCACGACATCCTCGGCAGGGGCGGAACCATCAAGATTTCCATTCCCGTCTGATGTTATGCGGAAGACGGGTTAACAGGGATGACTGCATTCAGATCCCGGGAGAACTCCTTTTTCAACTGGCCGTACATGATTTCACCCTTGAAGCTCCGGGGGATTTGGGCGAACCGTACGAAATCCGGACGGCTCCCCTTGCCGACCAATGCCGCCGCCCTGGTCAGCAGGAATTCCCTGATCGTCTCCGCCAGGGGTACGGCATTTTCAGACAATTCGACGGTCACACAGCCGTCGTCATCATGCTCCGAGGTGATCTTGAGCCCCACCACCGCCACCTGGAAATCCTCCGGCGCGAGTTTCATTTCCTCGCTGATGACCCGGCTCAATTCCGCCGACACCTGGGCAAATGAATAATTGGCGCCGCCCTTGATGAGCATCGCCGAGTCACGTGCCATCCAGTAATAATCAAGCTCCCCGTCCTTCCCTCGGAGGGCGAAGGCGATATCCCGCAGGCCCGTGTACCACCCCTCTCGGAATACCCCTTGCGTCGCCTCCCGATCCGCCACATAACCGGTCATCAGGTTTGCCCCCTGGGTAACCAGGTAACCCGGCTGTCCCACCTCGCAGGGCACCATATAGCCCACCTCTCCCGGTTCTATGGCCTTGACGATCAGGAGCCTCGTAATCGGATAATGTTCCCGGCCGATATAGTACCCGGGGGCCTTCCCCCCCCCGTACTCATGTCCCCAGCCGGCCTCGAAAGCGGCCATACGGTCCTCTTCGCTCATCGCCGTGGGCGTGGCCAGCACC
>JAXMLA010000366.1:0-1106 GCA_034370465.1 Desulfuromonadales bacterium | reverse complement strand
CAATGCCATCTGGAGCATCGGCCCCACCTGGTTGTAGGCGTCGATGTTGTACTCGGACAGGTTTTTGACAGCGTTCAGAATCTGCTGGCGAATATCATCGCTTGGCTCGTCCCGAAAAATGTCGATAAGCAGTTGTAGCGTTCCGATTACGTCGACGTAGCGCAGACTCTCGACGATCTCTAAGACAAGCTTCGTCACTGCATCGGCCTTGAAGCCCTCCATATTCCCGTAGGTAGTTTCTATCGGAACGGGCTCCGTGCCGTGCGCGGCTTTGACTGCCCTCAGCAGAGGCCCTCTCAATCCCTCGTAGGCAGCCGGCATGTCATCGTAATTCGGGATAGCGTAATCTTTCAGTCCTGAAAGAATATCGTAGCGTTCGTTGTTGCTCTGCGCATTGTCCAGCAGGTTGGCGATGTCCTTGTCGAAGATCTCTTTGCCCTGGAGGACTCGTTCGTACTCCTGCTGGGCCTTTTGAATCTCAAAGCCAGCCGGGATCAAGTACTTGTCCATGATCCGCTCAAATCGGCGGGAGATACCTTTCATGGCTTTCCCGCCGTAGTCATCGCCCAGCTTGTCTTTGTAGAGAATGTCGTGGGAGGTCTCGGCCCAAGCGTGGTCCAGAATTGTCTGGACCTGAATTTCGCAGCGCAGGCCAGCGAATCTTGCATATTCGGGAAGGCGTATGCGATCCTCACGAAGTCGGACCGTGTAGTGATGTGCGCGGTATTGCGCCCCTTTGTTTTCTGAAGTGGGATGGTGGATCCTGGTCGAGTCCTCCTCGATCTCGAAATTTTCGTGGATCAGCGGCGATGCCAGGAAGCGGTCAACGTCATTATTGGTGTAGAAGATGAGCCGGGCGCCGGCGAGATCGCGCCGGTCAAGCTCCAGCGTCTGGGTCTCCAACTTGCCCGCCTCGGCTAAGCGGCGCCGCAAGCTTTCGATCCCTTTAGCGCGACACTGAACTGACTGAGGCCGGGGCAGGTTTTCAGCTGCTAACAACGCCTTCTTCAATATGAAGCGGACCGTCTCAGCGAAGGCTTCGTAGATCGAAAAATATTTCTTCTCATAGTCATTAAGGTTCACGGCCCTCGGACCTCACTTCCAAT
>JAXMLA010000365.1:0-4633 GCA_034370465.1 Desulfuromonadales bacterium | reverse complement strand
TAGCAGTGACAACCGAAATTTGACCATCTGTGATCACCGAATTTTGACCACCTTGAGACGTGTTCGTTGCTCTGGACGCTCTGAGGGCGATCGTCCTACCTCTGACAGTTGGTAGCCTTCTTTATGCCCGCTTTGCCTTTTGATTCAGGCTCTGCTTCAGCCGATAGCTCTCCCAACTGCAATTGATGATGTGGGCTTTATGGGTCAGCCGATCCAGCAAGGCCGCGGTCATTGTGGGTTCGCCAAAGACCTGGGTCCAATCTGCAAATCCAAGATTCGTGGTGATGATCACCGGTCCTTTCTCGTGTCGTTCTGCCAAGACCTGGAACAGCAATTCGGAGCCTTCTTTGGAAAAGGGAATGTAGCCGAGTTCGTCCAAGATCAACAAATCGCAACGGACATATTTCTGGATGAGACGTTGTAAGACTCGCTCTTGTCTGGCTTCGATCAACTCATTGACCAGTCCGTAGCAGGTCGTGAATCGCGTTCGAAAATTGTGCTTGCAGGCTTCGATACCCAAGGCTGTGGCCATATGGGTTTTGCCCGTGCCGCTACGTCCGAGAAAGATGATGTTCCTGCGCTCCTGAATATATCCGCCACCGGCCAGATCCCGGAAGAGCCGGATATCCAGGTCCGGAACCGCCTCCAGGTCAAAGGTGTCAATGGGCTTGAGAAGTGGAAATTTTGCTTCCCTGATGCGACGACTCAGCCGACCCTCCGCTCTGGCCTGAAGTTCCATTCCTGTCAGATCCAGAAGAAACTCATCATAGCCAACCCCGCTTTCCTTGGCCTGTCGTAATCGACCTTCCAGATTCCGATACATGTTGGAAAGATTCAGCGCCTTGAGGTTTGCTCGCAATTCTATCAGCGTGCCCACCGTCACTGCACACCTCCCAGTTGCCCGTAGACGCTCACATCGGGAGGGGAGAGGCTGGACCAGGCGGTCAGGGGTGCGACGGTGATCTCCACGGCGCCAGTGTGGACGAGAAGATGGCGTACGCCCTCACTGGAGCTGACGTGGTGCTCTACAGCCAATTCCGCTGCGGCTTCGACTTCTCCGGCTTTATGCTCTCGGTAGAGCATGAGCACGTTGATGAAATCCTTGATTCCTTTTGTCTCCCCTTGGGTGCTGCAAAATCGTTCCAAAAGAAGGCGTAGGGACTGCGGGCAGCTTTCCTTCCATTGCCTGATGGGCCTTGCGCTGTTGAAGGCCATGGGCCGCTGCTGGATCAATTCAAGGTAGTGGTCTGGATCGAGACACCACTTGTTGTTGCCGTATGCTCTTGCGTGCGCGGCCAGCTTTTTGGTTCCGGTAAAAATATCGATCCGGTCCGCGTGAAGCAGCACTCTCACCTTGAACCCCGCATATCGGCTCGGCACGGAGTAGCGATTTTTATCTATGATCACCGTGGCGTACTTATCAGCGCGGCCGCCGCCTACCTGTACATTGCTAAATGTGGCCTCCGGGGAAGCCAACAGATGCGCCTTCTCATCCTCAAACAATTCATTAACGACTCGTTCCCGACCGGCCATCCTGTGATTGCCGTAAGCGATACACTGCATAAGAATATTTTCGTTGAGATCTTCAATGCTTGCAGCTTCGGGAACGGGGACCATGTAGTTGCGCCTGGCAAAACCAACCATGCCCTCGACTCCACCTTTTTCATGCCCGCTGTTTGGATTGCAAAAGCGAGATTCAAAACTATGATAGGCCTTGAATTTAATGAAAGATTCCTGCTCCAGACGATTCCGACCCCGCAATACACTACGCACCGCCGTTGTCAGGTTGTCATAGATGAGAACAGGAAAGATTCCTCCGAAAAATAAGAACGCGTGAACGTGGGCATCAAAGAACACCTGTTGGCGTTCACAGGAATAGAAACGAATGAAATGCTTTCCGGAATATTTACTCCGCATGCAAAAATACTTCAGCCGCGTTTCTTCTCCGGCGATGATCGCCGTGGCCGTGCCCCAATCCACTTCCGCTTCATGGCCAGCTTCCGGGTCGCACGGGATAAAGGCGCAAGGGGCATTCGTGCCAAGACGCATCTTGGCACAGTGCACATAGCGTCGAACCGTGGCTTCACTACCTTTGTAGCCGTGCTCATTACGAAGTCGGTTGTAGATCCGACGCGCCGTATGCCGCTGCTTTGACGGCTGAGTCTTGTCGTGTTCGAGCCAGCGATCGATGATCGGCATGTATTCGCCAATCACAGGAAAGGGCTGATGCTGGCGTTCTGAATATCCCCAAGGCTCCCCGCGAATGGCCTTCTTGATCGTGTTGCGGGAGTGACCCGTCAGTCGGGCCAGCTCGCTGATTTTCTGCCCATAGACACGGTGGCCGGTCCTCACCAATTCATACTGATCCATCTTTAGCACTCCTCCCCCTCTTGTAACTGGCTCGCCAAAACCGACGCCACGTTACTCAAGGTCATTTGCTCATGATGGTCAATTTTCGGTGATCACAACCCCCTTTGCCTGGTCAATTTTCGGTTATCAAAACCACCTGGATGGAGCGCGGAATTCAAGCCACCACCATTCATGAGGCTCTGGTTGAGCGTTACGGGTTCACAGGCGGCTATGATTCCGTAAAGCGCTTCATCAGGCGCAACAAGAAAGCCGCCCCAGCCACAGTCTTCCTCGATCATCCTCCAGCCGAGACCGCCCAGATCGACTTTGGCGCAGGCCCCGTCATCACCGACGTCCATACCGGCGAGGTCATGAAGACGTGGTTCTTCGTCATGACACTCCCGTGCAGCAAGCACATGTACGCCGAACTGGTCACCAACCAGCGCGTGGAAACCTGGCTGGGCTGCCATCGCCGGGCCTTTGAGCATTTCGGCGGCACGCCACTCAAGACAGTCATCGACAACCCCAAGTGCGCAATCACCCGCGCCTGCTACTACGAACCACAAGTCCAGCGGGCTTATGCCGAGTTTGCCGAGGGATATGCATTTTTGGTCTCCGCATGCCCTCCGCGTGACCCGCAAAAAAAGGGCGTCGTCGAATCGAACATCAAATACGTCAAAAACAGCTTCGCAAAGTTGCGAGAGTTCCGCAGTCTGGCTGACGCCAACCGCCAACTCCACGAATGGGTCATGGGCACAGCCGGAAACCGCATTCACGGCACGACCAAGCAAAAGCCCTTGGTTCGTTTTGCCGAGATGGAGAAGGACTTTCTGCGTCCTCTGCCGGATATCGCGCCCGAGCTGGCGGCATGGGCATCGGTGAAGTTGCATGGCAACTGCCATGTCCACTTCGAAAAAGCCTTCTATTCCGCCCCGTTCACGCTGGTCCACAAGTCTCTCTGGCTGCGTGCCACGGAGAAGACTGTGCAGATCTTCCATGAACAAAAACTCGTGGCCACTCATCCCCGGCTGTCAAAACCCGGCGCACGGAGCACGGTGCAAGATCACTTGCCGCCGGAAGCCACGGCTTACCTGATGCGTGATCCGCAGTGGTGCTTGGCTCAGGCTGAAAAAATCGGAGAACGCTGCCTGGAGCTGGTCCATGATCTCTTTACCCACCGCGTCCTCGACAACCTGCGAGCTGTTCAAGGTCTGCTGCAACTTCAGGGTCGTTACGGCAAACGACGACTGGAGGCGGCCTGCGCCAGAGCCCTGGATCACGGAGCCGGAACGTACCGCAACGTGAAGAACATCCTGGAGAAGGGTTTGGACCAACAAAACCTCACCCTGCCCATCGCCTTGCCTGATGCCTACGGCGGAACGTCCCGCTTCACCCGCAACTCTGACCTGCTCAACTAAGGACACAGCAATGAACCCCATGCCTCAACTCACGCCGCACCTGAAACAGCTCCGCCTCTCCGGCATCCTGGACTCACTGGAGGTCCGCAACCGTCAAGCCGTGGAGCAGAAGCTCGCCTACACCGACTTCCTGGCCTTGCTCATCGAAGACGAGATCGCTCGCCGTGAGCAGCGCAAACTCGTCATGAGGCAGCGCCGGGCTGGTATCAACGCGCAGAAGACGCTCGAAAGCTACGACTTCACCTTCAACCTCGGGGTGAACCAGGCGCAGATCATGGATCTGGCCACCTGTCGCTACTTGGAGGAGAAGGTCCCGGTGCTCATCGTCGGCCCCTGCGGCACCGGCAAGAGCCACCTTGCCCAGGCACTGGGCCACATCGCCGTACGTCGCGGCTACGACACCGTGTTCGCCTCCCACGCTAAGCTGCTGGGCCAACTCGCCTCAGCGCGGGCCGTGGGCAACTTCGAGCGCAAGCTGGCGGCACTGACCAAGGCAGACCTGCTCATCATCGACGACTTCGGCCTCAAGCCCATGCGCCCCGGGCAGGACGAAGACTTCCACGACGTCATCGCGGATCGCTACGAGCGGCGGCCAACGATCATCACCAGCAACCTCGACTTCTCGGAGTGGAACGACGCCTTCCACAACAAGCTGCTGGGCGGGGCCACTCTCGACCGGATCAAGCACGGCGCCTATCAAATCGTGCTGGACGGCAAGAGCTACAGGACTCCTCGCAGGGATCTTTCCACTTGCAGAGGCGACTCATAAACACATAACCAGACGAGGCCGTCCGAGCGAAAATCTCTCACTTTTGATGGCGTCATTAAGGTGCCCATCAGTGGCGCCATTAGGGTGCCCATCCACA
>JAXMLA010000364.1:0-1066 GCA_034370465.1 Desulfuromonadales bacterium | reverse complement strand
GGGGCAGGAGGGGGGGGACGTGAATTTGCGGGGGTTTTACGAAGCAGTCACTGTTTTGCCATCACCGCCGTGTCGGGCATGTCCCGGGACATCACCCAAAGGGACTCTAATATTTTCCCGGACAAATCGTCATCCAGCCCTGATACGCACACCCGGTTCCTGCCCGTGGCCTTGGCGTGGTAAAGCATCTTGTCCGCCTCCGCAAGCAGCTTCTCCTGGTCCGAGCCCCGGGAAAGGGCCGCGACTCCGAAACTGGCGGTCACCGGAACCTTCCGGTCGCCCAGGCAAATAGGATGATTTTGAAGGGCTGTCCGGATATTTTCCGCCAATCTTGCGGCGTATTGTAACTGGGTATTCGGAAGGCAAATGACAAATTCCTCGCCCCCGTACCGGGCCAGATAGTCGCTCCTTCTGATGATACCTCGCAGGAATTCGGCTATTTCCTTCAGGACGGAATCACCCGCCAGATGTCCGTGGCTGTCGTTGATTCTTTTGAAATAATCCACATCTAAAATCATGATCGACATGGCCCCGTCGTAACGTTGTGCGACTGCAATATCATGATCGAGGCATTTTTCCAGGGTGCGCCGGTTAAAGCAACCCGTCAGGTGATCGAGCGCGGCGTCGCTTTCCAGCCGCTTTATCATCAGCGATTTGCCCAAGACAACCCGGGCCGCCTCCAGAATTATTTCGACCGCCTCCCGGTGATGAGGGGAGTTTTTCGTTTTTGACAGGATGTAAAGGACCGCTGTCCACTCCTTGTCAACCAACCGGTAGGATTGAAGGGCGTCACCGGAGATGGGGGCGCCTTGGCCCGCCGTCGCGTTCGAATCGTCAAAATAATATATCTCGTCAATATTATGACTGGGAAAATCAGCCTCAATCGTCGCGCTAATGGCGTTACCGTAGGACCGCGGATCTACCCATACATGAAGTGAAGAGCTTTCCTGCAGCGCAAACCCGAACAGCTCATAGTTGAGGACGTCTTTTAAGCATATGGATATTTCCCTCACTATTTCAGCGATTTCCGCTGATCCATGGATCTGCTGCATATGGAGGATCAGAT
>JAXMLA010000363.1:0-5449 GCA_034370465.1 Desulfuromonadales bacterium | reverse complement strand
GACAGGCGTCTCGCCTGTCCGTGGGCAGGCAAGATGCCCACCCTATTTTCAGATGAAAGGAGGGAAAACATGGACAAAAAGACCGAAAGAGACATCGAGAAAAGCTACCCCATCGCCGATTTTATCGCCAAACTCCGCCGTCTGGCGGAAGCGCTCGAAAAGGGGGAGCAGTTTGAAATTCAAATTGCCGGGGAAAGAATCTACGTTCCCCTGCGCGCCACCTATAATATCGAGCATGAAAGAGCAGGCGACGAGGAAGAAATCGAGTTTCAAATAAAATGGTCGAAAAAATGAAGAGCAACGTGGTCAAGCCTCCGCCAGGTTTGCAAGAGAGAGCCCGTGCCTTTATCGAGCAGCCCCGTTTCGATCAGGCGATCATCGCCCTGATCGTGGTCAATGCCATTACGCTCGGGCTCGAAACCTCCCCGGTGATCCTGGAGCGCTTTGGCGCCTTCCTTTACCTGTTCGACCGCGCCGTGCTGGGGATCTTCGTTGTCGAGTTGCTGCTGCGTTTCTACGTCTATCGCCGTCACTTCTTTCGCGATCCCTGGCGGGTGTTCGATTTCCTGATCGTCGCGATTGCGCTGATGCCCGCGACCGGTTCCTTCACGGTCTTGCGCGCCCTGCGGGTGCTCCGGGTCTTGCGGCTGATCTCGATGGTGCCCTCGATGCGCGGGGTGGTCAGTGCCCTGCTTACGGCCATGCCGGGGATGGCCTCGGTTATCGGCCTGATGGCGCTCGTGCTTTACGTGTCGGCGGTAATGGCGACGAAACTCTTCGGGACGATCTCCCCGGAATTCTTCGGCAATCTCGGCGCCTCGCTCTTCACGCTCTTCCAGGTGATGACCGTGGAGGGCTGGCCGGACATCGCCCGGGGCGTCATGGTCCAATCGCCCTACGCCTGGCTGTTCTTCGTCGTGTATTTGCTGATTGCGACCTTTATGGTCTTGAACCTCTTCATCGCCGTGGTCGTCAATGTGATGCAGTCGCAGGTTACGGAGGAACTCAAGGGCGCGGAAGAAGCGCACACCCAATCGATCCTCGAGGAGGTGCGCGCCTTGCGGCGGGAGATTGAGGCCCAGCGCGGGCAGGCAGATTAAGCTGTGATATTTGGCCGGGAGGCGCGTCGTTTTTTCAGCCAATACCAGAACTGGACAATCCGGACGGCGAGGATCGCAGCGACGAGCCGGGGGACGTAAACCCAGACGACATTGATGCCCAGGGCCATGAACAACAGGGGGTCCTCCACCACGGCATGATTGATCCCGATGGACAGATGCAGCGCCTCCAGTTCTTCCTTCGTCAAGGTCCCTTCGTTTACCTCTTCCGCGATGATTGCTGCGCCGTAAACCAGGCCGAAAAGAACCGCAGTCATCCAGATAAAGCCGGTCTTTCTGTCCAGCCCCATGATTTTAATGAGGGGGAAGAAGGGTTTGATGGCTTGATGAATGAACCCCACCTTCTTCATGATTTCGAGCAGGGCCATGCAGATCATGATAATGACAAATATTTTGAGGGCCAGTCGCAGGGTTTCTTCCAGCCAGCTCTGAAGCATCGTCAAAAAGGGGGCGGTCATGGCCGGAGGCGCCGCCGACAGGGTGGACAACTCCTCCAGCGGTAGAAAGAGCGCGGTAAAAAGGACGGCCAGGATGGCGGCAATCAGGCGGACCAGGGTGACCTTTGTCGCGCCGATGCCGGTTTTCGCCTGGATCATTCCCTCCTGGATCAGGCTGTGGGCGATCAGGAGAAAAACGGCAATCAGGGTCATCTGGCTTACGGTGAAGGGCAGCACCACCATGACGGCCAGGGCGCCGTAAATGCCGAGAATGATGCCCACCAGGAGCGGCAGGGCGGCCATGGGCGGCAGGGAAAGAAACTCCATCAGAGGCGCCAGGACCAGGTGCAGGAGGTTAATCAGTCCGCTCCAGGAGAGGAGCATGGTGCCAAAGGAGATGGGGACGACGAATTTCATCATCCAGACGAATCCCCGCCATCCCTTTTCCAGGCCCTGTATGAGTCCTTCTTTGATCAGGGTTTTTTTATTATCCAAAATGACCTGTTCCAATCAGTTCATCCTTTTCCGGTCGGCAAAATCGGAAAGAAGCTGTAGCACAAGCCCCTGTAGGCGTAAAGGGGTAAATGGGACAGAGGTGTGTGACAAAAATGTTGGTATCCTGTTCAGCCAGAGACTTATCCCCATTGCATACCCGCAGTTTCAATCCACGCCCCCGCGCGGGGGGCGACTTGCACGTTATAACTCACGGTATTATTAGCTAATTTATCCGGCTTTCCGCGCATATAGCCGGATTGGGTACAATTTTAATCAACTTAAAAAGAGCTTAATCTATATACTACGTTATATCGCTACGTTAACTCAACTGCGAAGTCCCTGGGAAAATCGTGGCCGCTATAGGTTCGCGCTGACCTTTTACACAATCAGCGGCCCTTCCTGATCCAGCGACTTTTTTGCGCCGATATGTTCCACGCGCCGCTTCCAGTTCGATCCCAGAAAGTAAAATCTTAAACTGTCTTCCCGAGGATCAATTTCATCAATCAATCGCTGGCGTAATAACGCCCATTGCGCCGGATCAACAATGCACTCAAAAACCGAGTATTGCACCCGCTGGCCATAGTTCTGGCAGGTTTTCGCCACCCGGTGCAACCGGCGAGGCCCACCCTCGGCTACCGTCGAGACATCATAGCTGACAAGTACAAGCATCCCTTATCTCCTCATTTCCAGATAAAGGGCGGATACCCGTCGAGATCGCCCCGCAGATACCGTGCCATCAGCAACGCCTGCATGTGAAAAAGCAGGCCGATGGCGACCTTCTCTTCCAGAAAAGGGTGCATTATTTCCTCCTGCTTCCGTTCCTGGTAGGCAACCAAAACCGTTTTGCGCGTGTCATCATTCATCATTACCGCCCCTGTTTCCGCCTTATTAAATCCCTTTTCCTGAACCTGACGAAGATTGACCAGCGAGAGCGTCAACCGGTCTGCGAGAAAAGGCCGGAATTCCTCCATCAAATCCAGGGCAAGGCTTGGTCTGCCGGGCCGATCCCGATGCAGAAACCCTACCGCCGGATCAAGCCCCACCGTCTCCAGCGCCGAACGGATGTCATGAACGAGCAAGGTATAAATAAAAGAGAGCAGGGCATTGACATTGTCCAGTGGCGGCCTTCTGTTCCGTTCCTGAAAGGAAAAGGCATCCTTCTGCGCCAAGATCAGGTTGTCGAAAACGTTGAAGTAAATATGGGCGGCATCCCCCTCGCAGCCGCGGAGGACATCCAGCGACTGCTCCCGGTTGAGTATTTCGAGATAGTTGTTTAGGCGCTTCACGGCAAATCCTACCTGATCCGCAGCCAGTTTATCGCTATGATCGCGCAGCGCCCGCTGGAGAACCGTCCGGCTGTTGGCAATCTTCCCGGTCAGCACGGCGCGGGCTATATCGGCAGAGGCTTTTTTATCATCAGCGCGGCGGTACTGCTCCCGACGGAGCAGTACATTGCCGGAGACTGGCCCCTGAACGCGTGCCAGGAAGCGACCATGTTCCGTAAGAAAGCTGATACCTACGCCCTTTTCAGCGCAGAAACCCATCAGAAAGGGACTGCACGAGACGTTGCCGAAACAGACGATGCCGCCGATCGTATGGACGGGCAGCCGGAGGCGAATTTCTCTTTCCACCTTGACGACAATCGTCTCCCCCTCCTTCGCGAGGTAGGCGCCCTGCGTGGTGACAAACAGGGTGTTGAGGTGTTTCTTCATGGCTCTCCTAAAAAGCGTGTAGCCTTTAGCGCACTGGTTATTATCGCGTTTCCTGCATCCGAAAGGGCCTCCGTTTTTCTTTTACGGTTTTAGCCGTTTCCTGCTCTCCGGTTCGTTCAGGTAATTTTCCGGCGAGACGACCCGCTTGCCGGTTTTCTTTTCCAGGTCTTTTCTCGCCGTTCCGGCGACCTCTCCGCCCTTCCGTGCGGCGGTCTTGCTTTCATGAAAACCCTGCGCGTCATCAACCCTTGTGATTTCGGTGGTTGCCGCTTCGCCAAGCAGCGAAAAGATCAGCTCCAGGTCGGTCATGTGGTCCCGCAGGTTTTCCCTTTTTAACCCCTTCAATTGCTTATGCTCGCCGGCTGTAACGCCGAACGCCGCTTTGGCAATCTCCGCCGTGAGGATCGCATACTCTTGCTCCTGATTAACGTTTCGGTTTTTCCACTCGTCCGTAAGCTCTTCCCGAATGGCGATGCCGCGCAACCGCTTCTCGATCCAGTCGTCGGAATATCCCTTTGCCTTGTAGAGCGCCCGCGTCCGTTTTGTCCCCAGTTCCGGATCCTCGATCTCCTGAACCCGCTCGTAGCCGACCTTTGCCAGCCAGCGCTTGAGCGGCTCGGCCTTGGGTGAGGGGATGGCCTGGATGATGCGGAAGACGCCTTCGGTATTCGCGCAGTTGACTTTCTGTTTTCCTCCATGCGTTTCTATCCAAAGGGGGGTGGCAATTTGCCCCCATCCTTTGGATAACTCCTTGTCACGACGACGCATATCCTTGATATATCCGGATGGATCCGCGGAAGCTGTCAAAACACCGACCACATCGGTAATCACAAACCACCATTCGTTGTTATGAAGCGTTTTGCGGATACCCTCGCCTCGAAAAAGCACGATTTTTGTTTCCACCTTACCTCTCCTTTTCATTTCAGCGCCTCATGCAAGCATCGCCACCGTGAGGCCACTATGGCTCCCCCAAGATACGTGTCAGGTAGCTCTTCACCGAACGCCGCTTCTGGATCGTTTTTGGCAGGCAATCGGCCATCAGAGAGCAGTTTTCGCACCGTTTTGCATAAAGCGGTTTTGGCGTTATGCCGGAAGCAATAAGGTCGCGCGCCTTCCGCGCCGTTTCCTCCGTTTCCCGCCTGAGAGGCTCATCAAAGGCGACGTCGAGGCGGCGCTTCGTCTGGCCGTAAAAGAGCGCCCCTTCCGGTGCAGCCACAGCAAGCATTTCCTCCAGACAGAGGGCCTGGGCGCAGAGCTGGACCTTGTCGCAATTGTCCGCCTTGGGCTTGCCCCGCTTGTACTCCACGGGGAAGGGACGCCAGGAGCAATCCGGTTGACGATGGAACTCAACGACGTCGGCCTTGCCGATCAGGCCAAGCCGAAGAGACCGCAATGCCACACCGTATTCGATCCGCAGATCGCCCCGGGACTCCCGACCCTCGTCGTGGACGCGTTCGTGCATGATCCGGCCCTCGGCGGTGCGCCCGCTTTCCGTCCATATCTGCTCGATATGGATGAGCGCGCACTGGCGCTCACAGAACACCATGTGCTGCAGGGCGGAAAGCTGGATTAGATCTTCCGGGCTGTACATATCGTCACTTGTTACCTAATTTATTGCCTATGAGCCAATTGCAAAACTCAAGGCAAAGACGGCCACGACGGAGCGTGGCCCTCCAAAAGGCGAGGA
>JAXMLA010000362.1:0-4465 GCA_034370465.1 Desulfuromonadales bacterium | reverse complement strand
AGCTCTTTGCGAAAAGTCCCAGCGGCCTGTTTGGCCCGCAGATCCTGATGGGTGGCGACCACGATGCGGGCCTTGGACTGGCGCGGATTGTCGCTGCCCAGGGGATAATATTCGCCTTCCTGCAGCAGCCGCAGCAGCTTGACCTGGGAATTCAGGCTCAAATCACCGATTTCATCCAGAAACAGGGTGCCGTCGCCGGCCTGCTCAATCATCCCCCCCCGGGCTCCGTCGGCCCCGGTAAAGGCGCCCCGCAGATGGCCGAAGAGGGTGTCGGCAAAGACGGTGTCGTCAAGTCCGGCGACATTGACCGCGACCAGCGGCCCTTTGCAACCGCTCAGGGCGTGGGCGGCGCGGGCAAGGAGTTCCTTGCCGACACCGCTTTCACCGGTGATCAACAGCGGCTGCGGGCTTTTGGCGACAGCTTCGACATAAGCAAAGATCGTCTGCATGCCGCGGTCGGCGGTGAGGATAGAGCTGAAAGCATCGGGATACTGGAGCGTGCCGGACAGGAAGCGATCGGCCATCTCGCGATTATCCTGTTCGAGTTCGCGCATGCGGATCGCGCGGAGGACGCCGCCGATCAATCGGTCTTCCTCGACGGTCTTGACATAATAGTCAAAGGCGCCGAGCTTGATGCACTGCACAGCGGTCTCGACCTGATTGAGGCCGGAGATGACGATCACCGTTGTCTCGGGGTGGCGTTCGGCAATCTGTGCCAGTAGCTGTTCGCCGGAGAGGTAGGGCATGGTCAGATCAAGGAGAACCAGGCCGATGCTGCCGCGATCGAGTAAGGCCATCACCTGGCGGCTGTCGGCGCAGGTCTGAAGATTGGTGATTCCGGCGGAGCGTTCCAGGGTCAAGGCCAGGGAATGGAGCCAGGCCGGTTCGTCATCGACCAGAAGGACCGTAAAGGCGGGGTAATGGGTCGGGCTCATGGGGCAAACTCGCGTTGAGGGCTGGGGAGATGGACGATGACAGTCGTGCCGACCCCAATGGTCGAAACGAACTCCAGAGTCCCGCCATGCTTTTCAATGATACCGGCGCTGATCGCCAGGCCGAGGCCGGTGCCGCCGATCTCGCGCTTGGTGGTAAAGAAAGGATCGGTGAGATGGGGCAGATGCTCGGGAAGAATGCCGCTACCGCTGTCGCGCACCTCGAGAATCACCTCTTCAGCACTGCGATCGAAGCGGGTGCGGACGGTAATGGCGGCGCTGCGATCCGGCAGGGCCTGACAGGCATTGAGGATGAGATTGATCACCACCTGTTCGATTCGCTGCGGGCTGCCGCAGATTTCGGGGAGATCGCTGGCGAGTTCAAGATGAAAGTCGGACGTCGCCTTGCGCAGGGTCGGATCGACCAGGCGCAGCGCCGCCTCGACGATCGGATTCAGGGCAAAGAAGGTCGAAATCGCCGCGTCGTCACGGCGCGAAAAGTCTTTGAGGTCGTCGACAATGCGGCGGATACGGCGGGCGCTTTCCTGCACTTCGTCGGTCAGGCGCGGCACCTCTTGACGCATGCGGGAATAAGGGAGGCCGCCGAGGGAGAAATCGCCGTGCTGGTGGAAATGCTCTTCAAGAATCTCGACCGCATCAGCGTAAGCTTCCTTGAGAATCGGAGTATTGAGGAGGATCAGGGCATTGGGATTGTTGATTTCGTGCGCCACCCCGGAGACGAGGATGCCGAGGGAGGCCATCTTGTCGGCCTGAATCAACTTGTCCTGATGGCGTTGCAGTTCTTCGAGGGCGCGCTTGCGCTCGCTCACTTCATTGGCGAGTTCGGCGGTGCGCACTGCCACCCGGCGCTGCAGGGTGCGCGACCAGACGACCGTGGCCATGAGGATCAGCAAAAGCGGGCCGACGATGAAGGCGCCATAACGCACCGCTCTTTCCCAGGAGATGCGGCGGCTCTCCTGCACGCCGAGCCATTGGTCATAGATCGCCTGATACTGCCCGGTCTGCTGGACGATCGCCAGTCCTTCGGAGAAACGCGCCAGGAGTTCGGCATTCCCCTTTTTCACCGCATAACCATACTTCTGCACGGCGATATTGCGGGTCACCGGGGTCAGGTTGGAAAGATTGAGCTCGCGCAGCAGCGACATCCCCGGCAGGATGGCGATGATCGAATAGTCGTGCTGCCCGGAAGAGAGGAGGCGTAACGCATCCGCCGGGGTGCCGGTGAGGATAAGGTCCGGCCCGTAACCGGCGGCGATCAGGGTGTCGTACATGATCCCTTCTTTAAAGAGGATGATCTTCTTCCCCCGCAACTCCTCCAGACTGCTCACCGCCGGCGAATCGACGCGGGCAAAGATGGCGTGCTGAATAATCGCCGTCGGCGGCGAGAAATCGTGCTCTAGCGCCCGGTTCTCCGAATAAGAGAGCCCCTGGAGGATATCGATGGCACCACTGGCGAGACCGGCGCGGATATCAGACCAGTTGCCGAAATGGAATTCGACCTCCATCCCCATAACCTTGGCGATCGCCCGGGTCAGATCGACATTGTAGCCGGCCGGGGCGCCGTTTTTATCAAGGAATTCATAGGGGGGATAGGCACGGTTGGCGCCGACGACAATCACCCGCTCGACGTGCCCCTGCCCTTCCGCCCGAACGCTGGCAGGGAGCAGCAAGATAAGCAGAACCAGGAATAGGGCGGAAAGGAGCCGAAACTGACAGGGAAGGGGCTGAAATTTCATAGGGGCAATTATGGTGCGAGGCGGATCTTTGTACAAGCGCTTTTTCTTGAAAGGCTCAGAGTTCTTCGGGAGGAAAGGCGACGACGTCGTCGATGTCGGCGCCACCGGTAAGGAGGATGACCAGGCGGTCGAGGCCGAGGGCGATACCGGCGCAGGGGGGAAGGTTGGCGAGTTCGGCAAGGAATTTTTCCGGCAGGGGGAGCGGTTCTTTCCCCTGGGCGCGGCGCGCCGCCTCCTCGGCGATGAAACGCTGGCGCTGCTCGACGGGATCGGTCAACTCCGAGAAGGCATTGGCGATCTCTATACCGGCGATGTAAAGTTCAAAACGTTCGGCGAGCTCGGGATCAGCGGCTTTGCGCCGCGCAAGGGCAGCGAGTTGGACAGGATAATCGTAAAGGAAGGTCGGCCGCTCCTGCCCGAGTCGCGGTTCAACCTCGCTGCTCAGAATCTCGTCAAAACAATCTACGCCAAGGGCTTGCTCCAGAGACAGGGAAGCATAGGCGCTAAAGGCGTCGGCAACGGTCAGCCGCTCCCACGGCGGGGTCAGTTCGATCGCGGCGCCCTGGACGGTGAGAACTCCCACCGGCAGCAGCGTCCGCAGCAGGGCTTCGCAGTCGTTCATCAAATCGAGATAATCAGCATCGCTGCGATACCATTCAAGCATGGTGAATTCCGGCAGATGCCGGCTGCCGCGCTCCCCTTCACGCCAGACCCGGCAGATCTGAAAGAGACGCGGGTAGCCGGCGGCGAGAAGGCGCTTCATGCAGAGTTCCGGGGAGGTGTGCAGGGACCAGGCGCCGCTGCGCACCGCGTCGATATGGAGCTCCGGGGCATTGACCGGGATCCGCTGCGGCGTCTCGACTTCGAGAAAATCCTGAGCAATAAAGAAGGCCCGGATCGTTTGCACGATCCGGGCTCTTGCTTCCAGGGCGGGGCGGCGCTTGGCCAGCTGCCAGTTCCCGGCCATTGGCTCTATTCTTTCACCCGGGTGACGTATTCGCCGCTGCGGGTGTCGATCTGGATGATATCCCCTTCTTCGACAAAGGGCGGGACACTGAGAGTGTAACCCCCTTCGACGGTGGCCGGCTTGCTGTTACCGGCGGCGGTGTCGCCCTTGACCCAGGGATCGGAACGCTCGACGCGGAGATTGACGAAGTTCGGCAGGGTGATACCGATAGCGCGGCCGTTGAACATGAGGATTTCCACCTCCATGTTGTCGCGCAGGAAGAGCTTGTCGTCGCCGAGGGTCGCTTCCGAGAGATAGATCTGCTCGAAGGTCTTGTTGTCCATGAAGACGTAGCCGGCTTCGTCCTGATAAAGATATTGCATGCGGACGTCTTCGAGTTGGGCCGGCTCGAAGGAGTCCCCGGAACGATAGGAGCGGTCAAAGAGAGAGCCGGTGATCATGTTGCGCAGCTTGCACTTGTAGATCGCCTGGCCCTTGCCCGGCTTGGCAAAGTCGAAACCGGCAATGATATGCGGTTCACCGTCGATGAGGAGTTTGAGGCCTTTTTTCAGGTCGGAACATGAGTACATAGAGATACGTCTCCTTCAACTTCTTTTTAAATTTTCGGGGTTGGATTTAACACAAGCAACCCGGGTTGTCACGCAAAAACAGAGAATAGCGCCACCCGTTAAGGGGATAGAGGACGTTCGATGATAAAGAGGGTAAGTTGCGGCGGTGAGACGAGGCGCATCGTCGGTCCCCAGGTACCAGTGCCGCGCCTGGCGTACAGCCTGGCGCCTGGCGCCAGGGGAAAAAGGCCGTCCTGCTGC
>JAXMLA010000361.1:0-2185 GCA_034370465.1 Desulfuromonadales bacterium | reverse complement strand
GAGAGTGCTGGAGACGAGACGTTGCTGTCATGCTGACTGATTTCATTGTATGTGAAAGGGTATCATTTTCATGCAACTGACCGACTCCCTTGGTCGACACATAAATTACCTGCGACTCTCCGTGACCGATCGCTGCAACATGCGTTGTTTCTACTGTATGCCCAAAGAGGGGATTGTTAAGACGGGCCATGCGGCGGTCCTCAGCTACGAAGAGTTGCAGTTGATCGCTGAAACCGCCGTGGGGCTGGGGATCGAGAAGATCCGCATCACCGGTGGAGAACCGCTGGTCCGGGCCGGTATTGTCGGTTTTCTCAGGAAGCTGGCGAAGATTCCCGGCCTGCGTCACTTGGCACTGACCACCAATGGCCTGTTGCTGGCTGAGATCGCGGCTGATTTGTACCAGGCCGGGGTCCAACGTTTAAACGTCAGCCTCGACTCCCTGAATTCGCAGACCTTTAGCGAAATCACCCGTGGCGGCGATCTGAGCAAGGTTCTGGACGGCTTGGCTGCGGCAGAACGAGCCGGATTTCCTCCCCCCAAAATCAATTGCGTCATCATGCGCGGGGTCAACGATGCTGAGATTCTCGACTTTGCCGGCAGGACGCTATCGTACGGAAATTCTATCCGCTTCATAGAATATATGCCGGCCATCAAGGAAGATGGCTGGCAGCGTTACTGCATCTCCGGGGAAGAGATCTTGCAGAAAATTACCGGCCGTTACCCTCTCGAACAGGTCGATAAAGGACCCTTTTCTGGACCGTCGCGGGATTTTCGCATCCCCGGCGCCCAGGGAAGTATCGGCATTATCACTGCCGTGTCAGGGCACTTCTGTAGTGAATGCAACCGTATCCGGGTCACGTCCACTGGTCAGGCCAAGGGGTGTCTCTTTAGCGGTACGAGGACAGACCTGCTCCCCTGGCTCCGACCACCGGATAAAGAGGGACTGGCTGCGGCGCTGCGACTCATCGTTTCTACCAAGCCTCAGCAGCACGACATCTCGACGGATGGCTACACCCATGAAAATTTTACGATGTCGCAGGTTGGAGGATAAACCCATTTCAGAGCAAATTCTCGAAGGGGTTAAGGTCAGACCAGCAAGGGCCGGGAGAAATTCTCCCGGCCCTTGGCTTTTAGTTGGCTGGCGATAATTCTTGACACATTTTGCGCCAGAGAATATTATTCTCTCTACATGGATATATTCAGAATAATCGACGAAATAGACCTGCAGATACTGCACATCCTTCAGGAAAAGGCACGGATTCCCAATGCCGAGGTTTCCCGCCAGGTGGGGATGGCGCCTTCGGCGGTACTGGAGCGGATTCGCAAGCTTGAAGAGCGCGGCATTATTGAGGGGTACGAGGTGCGCCTCAACCCTGACCCCTTCGGGCAGGGTCTCGCTGCTTTCATGTTTGTCGAGGTCGATCCGACCGCCAACGGCACCCTCGGTAAACGCCTCGCCACTCTTCCCGGCGTGCAGGAGGTGCATCAGGTCGCCGGCCCGGACGGTTATCTGGTCAAGCTGCGCGCCGCGCATCCGCATGCCCTCGGGCAGATTATCCGTGATCAGGTGCAGACCCTCCCCGGCGTCCGTGCAACGCGGACCCAGATCGTCCTCGATACGATCAAAGAGACGCGGCGGATTGCTCTTGAGTGAGCAATGCTGAAGCATGAATTATGAGTTATGAAAAAACCGAAATATAAAAATCTGTCCAATCAAGGAGTCAACTACTATGCCGATGTCCCAATCCTTTAAAGATCGTCTCTTCCCGATCCTGCCGCAGCTGGCCGAACATTACGGCACCCCATTTCATGTTTACGATGAAGCCGGTATCCGCGCCACCGCCGATCGCCTCAATCGCGCCTTTGCCGGCATCCCCGGTTTTCGCGAGTACTATGCGGTCAAGGCTCTCCCCAATATCCATATCCAGCAGCTGATGTTCGATCTTGGCTTCGGTTTTGACTGTTCGTCGATTCCTGAACTCATCACTTCCCGCCAGGTCGGGGCGCGAGGTGAAGACATCATCTTCACCTCGAACAATACCAGCCTGGAAGAGTACCTTTTTGCCGAAGCCGATGGCGGCTGCATCCTCAATCTTGATGATATCAGTTTTATCCCCAAGGTGCCGAATTTCCCGGAGCTGATCTGCTTCCGTTACAACCCCGGCCCGCGCCGCACCGGCAACAT
>JAXMLA010000360.1:0-3124 GCA_034370465.1 Desulfuromonadales bacterium | reverse complement strand
TTGATACCACCCTGTAGGGCAAGTGGGAAAGCTGAAGCAGCTCCTCCTGAAGGAGAAACAACAGCAATGGTATCCCCGTGCTTCAGTCGTTTAGGTTTTATCATGAAAATTACTTTCAAATTTCGCGCGCCAAAGATGGAGCGAGTAATTGTGTAAAACTCCAAAAAGAATCTTGCACATAACGTTTCGCGAGTACCCGAAGTTGCCGTAGCGTACTCGCGAAAGCAATTTGGGTGAAGGCGGTACTCCGCCCGAACCGGCTATACGCTGTTAGTCGATGAACACGGAACCGCTATTTTTTACTTATTCTTTTGTGACTATTCAGGAGGGTGCAGCCTCTGTTTGCAGGCTAGTCGGCTTGAGGCATGAAAGGACAACCAGCGATAGCCTTGGCGAGGACAGCAAGCGAGGCCATTCCCTGCTTGCAGCTGGTGGAAAGGTAGCTCCGTATGCGGCAGAAGTTTGTGGCGCCCTCCGGGCTCCGGAAGGTACCTGACACCTTTTGCTGGACCTTCATCATCCTGATATCGCGTTCGGCGAGATTGTTTGAAAACGGAACTGAGAAGTCGTACATGAAGGCGAGGGCTTCTCTGCGATGATCTCTTAGTCTCCGGGCGAGATTTCCCGCCTTTGAATCCTTGGGTTTTCCGCGCTTTCCCGGAACGGGCACTGGCGGAGGGTTGACCGCGAGAGCCATGGCGATGATCCTCTTGTAGCGCCTGACGAAACGCGAGACTTCCTTGTCGTCGAGTCTGGTCCGGTTCTCAGCTTTCGCCGTGTCGACCGCCGCATTGGCCTTGAGCAGAAGGTCTTTCATCGAAGCTGCCCATTCCTGCCCGACCACCTCGTGGATGAAGGTCAGTTCCCGGAGGTGATGGGCATTGCACAATCCATGGCAGCAGCCCTTGAACTTGAAGTAAGGCTTCCAGTGGTCGTGGATGGCCCTGCCCGAAAACTTCGGCAGTACCCCCATGTCTTCCATCGCGGCCGCCCCGCGCCGCTGGTGCATCGTGTACAGGGTGACCTTTTCCGTGGACGCGACATGGAACCAGTGCAGCTTCCCCTTGACTGAGCTACCCGTCTCGTCGAAATGGGCGACCTTCGCGTCAGTCAGGATGCTAGTGATGGCGGCAAGCGGGGCATCGAGGGTGCCACTGACTCCCTTGACCATGTTCGCGAGCGTTCCCTCGCACAGGGTGCCGCCGAAAAGGGTGCGGATCAGTTCGGCTCCTCTTTTGAAGGGGAGCAACTGGTACGTCTTGAGGTACACGGCCAGGGCCTTGATCCTTGGCCCGTACTGTGTCGGTGCGGTGACTTCCGGCGCATCCTGATGACTGGTCGTGACCGCATGGCAACAGGGGCAGGCCTTCGACTCGAAGCGATGCTCGACCACTTCCAGGCGAAGCGGCGGGATGTCGATGACCTGCCGCCTTTCCACCTCGGCAGGGCTCGTCGATAGATCGAGACCGCACTGCAGGCAGGTAGTGACCGGATGCGGGATGACACGATCGGGATTCTCGCTCAGGGCTAGCGTCGATCCGGGATGTCCTTTCTGGCCTCCCGGTTTCCGTCCCGTTTTCTTGCGGCTGCTTTTCGGCGCCGGCTTGTGATACCCATCGGTCGATGGCGGCTTTGAACTGTTGCGGCTATCGGTGGCGCGTTGGGCTTCCAGCTCCCGGATCCGCGCATCCTGCTCAAGGAGCTTTGAAACGACCGGCGCTTCGCCTTGCGCGTAGAGGGCCTGGGCTTCCTGCTCGGTCACGCCTTCAGCTCCTGCCGGAACTTCGGCGACAGCGGGTAGAGGTAGATGTCCTTGATGGGGACGCTCATGTTCGAGTACCGATCCTGACGGCTTCTCCCCTGCGTCTGTCCCACGCATTGCCAGTTCGCGGCCCGGTAGCAGGTCCCGCGGAACCGGCTCCGGTCGACGAAGGTCTCAAGGAGCGCGACCGGATGGCCGTACTTGTTGATCCAGTCATTCCGGATGCGACGGGCCAGTAGCCCGAGGACATGGCTCGCCAGGTGTGGCACCTTGACCCAGGGCAGGATGAGGTAACGGTTGTTGTTGGCGATGCCGCCAAGCCCCGTGGCGCGCGTTTCGGCGTGCCAGCCGATGAAGGCGTCCCGTGGGGCCGTCTTCCATGCCGCGGCGCCGAATATAGCGCAGGCCACGACCCGTTCCAGGCGATCACGGACGAGATACCCGATTGTCTCTCCCACGTTTGCCCGGAATCCCAGGTAGTGATGTGATGACAGCAATTGATGCAGGAGTCGGGCATCGTGGCTTCGCACGGCAACCAGCGTCACCTTGAGCGGCGTCAGCTCATCCAGGCGGACGCATATCGGATCACAGGCGACTTCAACGATCACCTGCGAGCCCTTCATGGGCCGTCGGCCCTTCGGCGGCAAGGTGATGAGCCCCCGCTCGTCCAGCTTGTTCAACAGGATGCGGCAGGACATGTCCTTGAGCTGTCCCGTCAGAGTTCGCCACTCCCACTGCTCGCACAGCTTGCGGGAAATCTTCCAGCGGGTCGGTTTGGCCATCGTTTCTATGAGATCGCGGATCCCCTGGATATCTCCCGGACTGAGCTCGCGTCCCTGAACCAACATCGTTCCATCCATGACAAGGATGATATCAGGTTCTCAAATCAGAATCCAGTCCCCTCCGCCGTTTTCAGGAGGCAATTACCTGCTGAATAGTCACCCTGGCGGTTGATGTCGTAGTAGCATTCCAGGATGGAGCACCACAGGCTTTTGCCGAAACGGCGCGGCCGCAGCATGACCGGCACTTGGTACAGTTCCAGTTCGCGGATGAAGCGGGTCTTGTCTACAAAGTGATAGCACTCCTGTACAATCTTCTCATAGTTCGCCACTGCGTATGGAATTCGGCGCTGCATGATTACGAGTATGGCCCGGAAAGGCCATGGATGCAAGCAGGTTGTAGGCTCAACGGTACAGACTTACCCGGTAGATCTTCAAGTCCGGCTCGAAGTCCTTGAAGGCTGCCACCAGGGCCACATTTTTAAGCCTGTCCGGCTGGATGGTCTTGCGCAGGGTACTCTGGGCCTCGAAGGCACTCCAGGGCAGGCGCAGGGTCCGCGGGCCGCCAGGCAGGTCCAGCAGT
>JAXMLA010000359.1:0-17445 GCA_034370465.1 Desulfuromonadales bacterium | reverse complement strand
CATCTCCTGGTGGGGACGCACGCGGTTCTGCAGGAAGGGGTCGAGTTCCAGCGTCTTGGCCTCGGTATTGTCGACGAGCAGCATCGTTTTGGCGTCCGGCAACGCAGTCAATTGCGCCGCAAGGGGGTCTCCCCGCATATTCTCGTCATGACCGCCACGCCGATACCCCGTACTCTCTCTCTGACCCTTTATGGCGACCTCGCTCTTTCCGTGATCGATGAACTGCCGCCGGGACGGACGCCGATTGTGACCCAGGTCTTTTCCGATATGGGGCGGGGACGGGTATACGAGATGATCCGCCGCGAATTGAGCCGGGGGAGGCAGGCGTATATTGTCTATCCTTTGGTCGAAGAGTCGGAAAAGGTCGATCTCCTTGATGCCGAGAGTGGGGCGGGACGCCTGCAAAGTGCAATTTTTCCGGATTTCAAAGTCGGCCTTCTGCACGGTCGGTTGCGAAGTGAAGAGAAGGAATCAGTCATGACCGCCTTTGCTGGCGGCGAGATTCATCTGTTGGTTGCCACGACGGTGATTGAAGTCGGTATCGATGTCCCCAACGCGTCGATTATGGTGATTGAACATGCCGAACGTTTCGGATTGGCACAACTCCATCAATTACGCGGCCGGGTCGGACGCGGTGCCGCCGAGAGTCATTGTATTTTGTTGAAAGGGAGTCAATGCGGGCAGGAGGGTGAGGAGCGTTTGGCGGTCCTGGCGCGCACCAACGATGGTTTTCAGGTCGCCGAAGCGGATCTCAAGATCCGCGGCCCTGGCGAATTTCTCGGGACCAAACAATCCGGCATCCCGGACCTGCGCGTGGCCGACCTTCTCCGCGACGGCCATATTCTTGAAGAAGCGCGCTCGGCGGCGTTTTCCCTGGCAGAGCAGCCGGATTTTTTGAGCAGTGAGGCCTATGCCATGACCCGGCAGGAATTACGGACGCGCTGGGGGAGTCGGCTGGAATTGGCCAGTATCGGTTAAGCAGATGCGAGTTTAAATCGGGATTTATGAGCAAAGTTGATGTCATCATTATCGGTGCCGGGGCCTCCGGCCTTTTCTGTGCCATGGAAGCGGCCCGGCGGGGACGGCAGGTTGTCGTCCTTGATCATGCTGCCACTCCCGGCCGAAAAATTCTCGCTTCGGGCGGAGGGCGTTGCAATTTCAGCAATTATCAGCTCGCCCCCGGCCATTTCCTGGGGGCCAATCCCCACTTCTGCAAATCCGCCCTCAGCCGCTACAACCAGTGGAACTTCCTCGAACTGGTCAAAGAGTACAAGATCCGCTTTGTGGAGCGGGAGCACGGTCAGCTCTTTTGCGAGCAGAGCGCCAGCGAGATCCTGGCGATGCTCCTTGATCAGTGCGAAAAAAGTGGTGTCCGCATCCTCACCCGCCAAACGATCACGGAGGTCAAAAGGGACGGGGAGGGAGATTTCGTTGTCACTGCCAACCAGATTAGCTATGGCGCGACATCCCTGGTGATCGCCAGCGGTGGTCTCGCCATGAGCGACCTCGGCGCTTCCGATTTCGGCTATCAATTGGCAAAGACGTTCGGACATACGATTATCCCGACCCGCCCCGGCCTCGTCCCCCTGACTTTCAACACACAAGACAAGGAAATCCTCACCCCGCTCAGCGGTATCGCCATCCCGGCTACCGTGAGCTGCCGCAAGAAATCTTTTACCGAAAACCTGCTCTTTACCCACCGCGGCTTGAGCGGGCCGGTGATTCTCCAAATCTCCAACTACTGGCAACCGGGCGACGCGATCACAATTGACCTCCTGCCGGAGCGTAATCTCCTGGAAGAGCTCAAGGCCGCGCAGAAAGCTCATCCGCAGCGACAGCTGAAATCTGTCCTGCAAGACCGCGTACCGAAAAGAGTGGTGCTGGCGCTCCTCAGCGATGAGCTCATCAGCCGTCCGTTGCAAAGCATCTCCTATGCGGATTTTGCTTTTGTACAGCGCCAGTTGCAGCAGTGGGTCCTCAGGCCGGCCGGGACCGAGGGGTACAAAAGTGCGGAGGTGACAATGGGAGGGATCAATACGGATGAAGTTTCTTCGAAGACCATGGAGAGCCGGAAAGTGTCCGGCCTCTATTTTGTCGGGGAGGTTCTCGATGTCACTGGTTGGCTGGGGGGATACAATTTACAGTGGGCCTGGTCTTCCGGTTGGTGCGCCGGGCAGTACGTCTAGATTTTCTCGATTCTCGATCTAATTCAACTTGCCCCTCGAACCATTCCTGTCGCAAACCCAACGAAGTGACCCTGCAACAAGTAGAATTCTTTGTTGCAAGCGGTGCGCAATCCTCAGGAGACGGCGATAATTGAGAAGGTCTTCCGGGCGGGGCCGCTGCCGATCTGCAGTTCGTCTCCGCAATATTTGCCAAGAAGAGCGCGGCCCAGAGTCGACTCGGGAGTGATGACAATGCATTCTTCAGCTTCCACCATCAATTTCAAGCCGCCGGCGGCAGGGCCGAGAAAGAAGTGTCGGCAGCTGCTATCCTCCGCTTCAATGGTGATCAGGGCCGTGAGCCGGAGCGGGTCTGCGTCGCCAAAAGGACGCAACTCCAGGTTCCGGTAGCTCTCCAGGACACGGCGGATATCCTGAGCACGATTCGCCTGCCCCTGAGCGACATAGGAAGCTTCCAGGGCTGTGGTATCATATTTGTTATCCGGCAGACACTCGGCGTGCGTCGCCGCAGCATGAGCGGTTTGCGCCGCCCGGGTGAAGAGGGCGAGGTCAGCGGTCAAGGTCGCAATGATCTTCTCTAAAACTTCTTCTTTGCACACGCGATTAATTCTTTCCGGTAGCGGTTGAAGGGCAGGGGGAGGGAATTTAGCAGAAAGGGCGACTCCTTTCAATCGGAATGCAAATCGGCAAACTTTCCGGAGTTCTTTTGCCAAAGGCGTTGTTTTGGTTTAGACTTCCAGAATCATTGGACTGCATTGGACGGACATTATGGCGTTGCGACTCCCGAAATTCTTAGGCCAATGCGTTGCTTCCCGCTGGCGTCAGTTGATAGCCCTCCTTACATTCTTTTTACTCCTCTTTGCGCTCCTTGTCTTTGCCGCTCCGCAAATCCTTTCCAGTCACTCCATACAAAATCGTCTCAAGTCGACCTTGAGTGCCTCCCTGCAGGGACCGGTCAACTGGGACAGTCTGCAACTCTCCTGGACGAGGGGCTTGCAGCTGCAAAATTTCACCGTCGGACCGACGACCGGGACCCTGCATCAGTTGCGTCTGGCTGATGTTGATTTCCGCCCCGGTATCGGCTTTGGCAACCAACCCGGTGATACTTTCGGCCTTTCGCTCTATTTACGACTGCACGATCTCCATCTTGAGCTAAAGCCCCCTGCCGAGACCGCCAAGGAAGCAGCGCCACTCCCCGTAGTGGAGGAGAAGGCGCCGGACCCCTTAACCGCGCTGGCGCAGGAACTCGAACGTTTCACCACGCTCAGTTGGCCCTTACCGCTCGATCTGCGCGTCGATATGGCCGTGACTCCCTTTACGGTCAATTATCATGACCCGTTCAGTGATCGCCGCTTCCGCTTTACGGAGGGGGACTTGCAGTTGCGGATGCCTTCACTGGAGCGGTCACCACTGACCTTCAGCCTGAACGGCCAGGTAGCCGTCGACGATCACCCCCTCGGAGAACTGCGGCTGGCAACCGAGATCGCCGGATTGACGGCACCTTCCGGGCGGATCATTCCGGCCGGCGCGCACCTCGCCGCTTTTGTCGAATTTCCGGGTGTCGATCTTAAAGCTGAAGGGCGCCTTGATCAGGAACAAGGCCTGCAGGGTACATTAAAGCTTGATCTTCCCCTGCTGCAGCAGGTCGCCACCCCCTTCCTCCCGGCAAATCTCCCTGAGATTAATGGCACCCTGCTGGCGACTCTTCAGGCCCGGTTCGACAACGAAAAGAACCTCGCCCTGAGCTGCACCCTGGCTGGACATCAACTTCAGGTCGATACCGCCGGCCCCCTCGACTTCGATCTCGGCCAGCAGCTCACGACGGATTATCGCCATCAGCTTGTGACTCTGGGAGGCGGCGTCCTGATGATTCCCGGCGTCCTTGAAGCCAATTGGGAAGCGCGGGTCGAAGAGCCCAGCAACCCGGAACGCCGGGTCAATGCAAAGCTGCACCATCTCGTGCTCGATCTGGATCAGGCTTTGGCCCTGGCTGCTCCCTTTCTCCCCCCCGACCTGCCGCAACTCTCCGGTGGTGAGTTGAAGTTACAGAATCTCGAACTACAATTATCCGGTTCGCAAGGGGCAGGGGAGGTGCGACTGACCAAGGGGACGATCGCTCTGCAAAGCTTGCGACAGACAGAGCTCTCTCTCACCGGGATCGCTCTTGCCACGAATGATCTCATTATCCCGCTCAACGCCTACTTCCCTGTCAGCGTTGCAGCGGGGATCGACTGGCAGATCGCCAGCATAAACTTACGCGGCGCGCAGCCCCTGACTCTCAACGGTCTTGCCGGTGTCGGCAATCTGGCGATCGCAGCGATCAGCAAAGCCAAAGGAGAGGAAACGCTCAGCGCCAAAGGCCGTTTCGACCATAAGCTCGGACTCAAAGGCGCTGAGCTGGAAAAATTGGCGAGTCTCAGCACCCTTGCCAATGACCTGCAGCTCTCCTTTGCCCTGGAGCCGGATGGCACTATCCGTGTAGAGGAGTTGGCACTTACTACTGATATCGCCGCCCTTACCACCCCCGTCGCCGGGAAAAATTTGCAGCCCACCCCGCTCCGGCAGACGTTGCAGGTGGCGGGGGTAGAGTTACGGCGTGGTGAAACCATCCCTATTGTTGATAGTGTCGCTTTTTCAATTAGTTCGCCTGATCTTGTGCAGGTAACGGGTGAAGGGAGTCTGTCGGCAACGCGACTGTTGACCTTGAAGACCCAAGGCCGCCTTGAACTTCCCCGCTTCATCGCGCTCGTACGGCCGCTTCTGCCGGAGAAGCTGACCGCGAGCGGGTCGATCAGCAGCGCGCTGCAGCTCATTACCACCCTCCCGGAGCGTCCTCTTCCAACCGGACAACCGCCCTTGCGCAGTGCCAAAAACGCTTTGGCTGACTTGCGAGGTTTGAACGCCAGCCTGGAGTTCGATGACGTTGAACTCCGTTTGCCCCTCGAAAATGGCAACCTGCATCTCAGCGGCGTGCAGACGCTGCAACCGTTCACCCTTCAGAGCAGCAATCATGGCGACAAAATCGACCTCGGCGGCGCTATGACCTTTGATCTCCGTAACGGCAGTGTTATCAACGGTCAGGTGCTGCCGGTTGAGCAGACCCGGCTTAGCTTCAGCGGTGAGGTGCGCGACTGGGATCGGGTCTTCCTCGCCGAATCGGTCCAGGTCGAGCCGCTGGGTCTGGCGCAACACGGTGAGTTGACTATGACCGGACTCGCAACTCTCCTCGATCAACCGTTGCCGCCGGCTCCAGCCATTCTGCTGCAACGCCTCGACGCCACCCTCTTCAGCGAAGTCGACCTTGCTCTCCGTCCTGCTGCGCCGCCGCTCTTTCCGGATCTGATCTTGAACGGCACGACGTCCGCCGGCACAAGAGTTGATCTGCGGGGCGGTGAGTTTCTCAGTCTGCATGCTTATGCCGCTGCCAACGATCTTGCGCTGACCATCCCCGCCGGACCAAAACTGCAAGGCTTGCAAGTCCACTTTAATCTCGATCGAACTCTGCAAATCAGCACAGCCACGACCCGGAAAGAACGCTGGCTCCCCCTCTCGACCAGTCTGGTACAGCCGCAGCCCCGGCCTTTGCCGGCGCTGCTGGAAGGGGCACGGCGGCGCCTGCATGACGACCGGCGCGGCAGCAGTGGCGGCGAGCGCTCCCTGACGATTCAATCGCTGACGCTCCCCGGCCTGGTTCAGCCGCTCACCATCCGTGACCTCGAAGCGGAGATCGTCACCGGACAGGAAGAAGTGGGGATGAACTTTCTCCAGGCAGAACTGCTCGGCGGCACCCTGCGCGCGCGCGCCATCCTTGATCTCCAGCCCATCGTACCGGTTCTCAGCGCCGAAGCGCTCTTCACCAATCTCGATTTGTCTCGACTTAACCAGGAGTTGGCAGTGCCGGGGGCGACATCAGCGGAGAGTTCGATCAGCGGCGAAGGATTCCTCCGTCTCCCGCTTCTGGAGGAACAGCGCCCTCTTCTCGAAGGCTTGTCCCTGTCGACGCGTCTGCGTCAGATCGGCGCCAAAAGCTTTGATCGCGTCCTTGCCAGCCTCGATCCTTATGAACGCAATGAAGCGATTCAGGCGCAGCGCAAGCTGTTGCGCCGCGGACAGCTGCAAGGGATCGAGGTCCAGGCCGTAGACGGCGCCCTGGCGGTGAGTGGTGTTGTCAACGTCCAGGGCGTTGCCATCGCGCTCCCCAGAATCGACCGCCTGCGGCTCGCGGAGCTCCCTCTGGAAAAGGAACTGGCGCCGCTACTGACCGCGATTAGCTCCGCACGTCCTCCCCTTGAATTTTTGCGCGCCGACACCATCGTTATCGATGCGCAGGGTCAAATTTCCCTGCGCAAGGAGGAAAAATGATCTCGAACCGCCTTATCTTCGCTCTTGTCCTTCTCCCGCTCTGCGCCTGCACTCTTGCCAAGGTCGACGTCAATGTCGTCAGCGAGCGTACCTCTCTGGAGAATCAGGTCCTCGGCACCTACAACACCATCAACGATGACCTCCTCCTCGTCGCCTCGGTGCGCGGTATCTCGCCAACCGGCAGGATCACCCCGGCGCCGCAGCGGACCCCGGAGCAGGAAACAGCGGTGCGGGCTTTGGAGACCGTCTCATTTCATGCCGACGACATCGAGGCCTTTAAGCGTCTCGGCTGGGTCGGCGAAGGGAGTGATGGCCTGCTTGCCCCCTTTCCCCGCATCCAACCCAAAGGGGGGAGCAGTGATCAAACCTTTGCCGCCACCTACAGTGACGGGGAGTTCTCGGAGGTTCTCGAACAAGTCAACAAGGCCCGCGACGTGCTGATGCTGCGGGTCATCCAGACCAACGAGAACTTTACCGTGCAGGACCTTCCGGAGATACGCCGCGTCTTTGCCAAAATCAATCAGCAGAACAGCCCGCCCGGCAGCAAGGTACAAAAGGCCGACGGCACCTGGGGGACGCTGTGAGCTGGCGATTCAGGCCGCTGTTTGCGGCGATATTCTTCTTCGCCCTGAGCCTGGCCGGCAGTGCCGACGCAGCGACGCCGCTGAGCGACGATCTCCTCGCCCCGAGTGTACCCCGTCCGGCGCCGCGCGCCCGACCGGAGATTGCCGCCGAGCCGGTTCTCTTCACCGCCCGCTCGATCCTTTACGCCACCCGCGCTGAGAACGGCAGCATCGTCACCCTTGAGACCGGGGAGCAGGGGGATGAACTCTGGCTCTATCCGGCCGGATATCCGCAGGTTCTGCCGCAAAAGCTGCTGCAGGGGGTGGCGCGCCTGGCGATGCCGGCCTTGAGCCGGGATGGTCGTACCCTTGCATGGATCGACAGCCGCGATGATGTCAAGGGCGATCTCTGGATCCTCGATCTCACCCGTCCCGGTGCTGTAGCGCAGCGTCTCAGTGACAGTCGCAGCGAAGAGCAGGCGCCGGTCTTCAGCCGTGACGGCAGTTTTATCGTGGTTCATCAGCTCACTTCCGGTTCTACGCAGCGCCGCCTTGTCCGCTACGATCTTCTTGGCAGCGCGCCGACGCCCTTGGCGATCAACATCGATGCCGCCTTTGCCAACCCGGCCCCGGATGGGCACTCCTGGGTCTTTGTTTCGCGCCACAGCGATCCCAATGGCGACCTGTGGCTCTGGGACGGCCAGCAGAAACCGGAGCAACTCACCTTCGGCACGGCTGTTGATCTTTATCCGGTCTGGGAGAGCGCAGAGTCACTCCTCTTTACCCGGATTCTTGCAAAGAGCGGGCGCGGCGAGATTGTCCGCCTCCAGCTCAACCGTCGCGACACCGCCGGCCATCCACGCACCTTTCCCCTGACGGTTCCGGCGCTCGGGGCGCTGGCACCGTTAGCGGTCGGACAGGAGATTTACTTTGTCGGCGCCCAACCCGGCGGTGGGCAGCTCCTGACCCTGCCGGCGAGCGGCGAGATCCCCCGTCTGGAGAATGCTGCGGATCAGTGGGAGTTGGTGCAGCAGTTGCGCCGGCGCCGTCCAGTCGATCTGCCGCACGTCCGCCTCGCTGCTTTCCAGGTTTTGGCACAGGAGGAAGAAGCCAGCCGCTCCGGGGCACAGGCGAGTCTGACCCTGATCGAACTCCTCGAAGAAGAGGGTGAAGAGCGGGCGGCGTTAAATCTGGCGGAGGAAGTCAGCCGTCGCTATAGCGCCCTGACGCCGGAGTCGCAACTTGCGGCCCTGGCAGCGCTGCGTCTTGAAGCGCAGCTGCGCTATCGCCTCGCCGCTGCCGGCGAAGCAAGGCAAAAAATTCTTGATGCCGCCGTGGTCGCTATCGACGCCCAGGCCGCCGGGGCAAGTCAGGAGCTGCGGGCGCGCGCCCTGATCGACGGCGGCCGGCTTCTAAGTGACTTCGCCAGCCGGGCAGCGGATCGATTGGCAGCGTTGCAGCGTTTCGAGCAGGCCATGGCCCTGCCGGATCTCAGCCGCGCTTTGCAGGCCGAAGCCCACTTCCGGCGCGCCCTGCTGCTGACGCAACTGGCAGGCGGAACCCGGGGAGAAGCAGCACTGATCGCGGTGGTACAGGATTTTCCCGAGGAGGAGTTCTGGGCAGAGCGGGCTGTTGCTGTCATCCTGTTCGGCCGCACGCCCGTAAACGGCGGCAGCGCTGAACAGAGCCTCCAACTTGCCGCACTGGCGGAACGCTATCAATTGGAGCTGCCGCGTCTGGCGATGGGGGCGTGGAATCGCATCGGCGATCTCGCTTATGCGGCAGAGGAGTGGGGCCGGGCGCGCGATGCCTACCGGACCGTCCTCGACAGCTTTCCGCCCCTCCTCACCCCGACCGCTGCGGCGCGCTTTGCCCTGGCCGAGCTCCTTTATCGTGAGGAGCGCTATGGCGAAGCCACGGCGCTCTACGAAGTCCAGATGGGTGAGGTGCCGGAAGAGACGGCGATCTACCAGCTTGCCCGCGCCGCCTACGTCCGCAAGCGTCTTTCTGCCGGCGAAAGTCTTTATCGGCGCGGTGAAATCGCCACGGCCCGCTCGACTTTCCTCGACCTGATTCGTTACGAAGGGCGCAGCCTGCCGGCGCATCGCGGTTATATCAAATCGGTGGCTGCGCAGGGGCAGGCAGAGGAGCTCCTCCTCCTTTACCGGAAACTCCTCCAGCAATACCCCGATGACCCGATCCTTCTGTACGGCGCCGGACTCTGTGAAACCTATCTCTCTGGTCGCGATCACCTGCGCCATGCCAAGACAGTTTTAGAGCGCGCCTTTGAACGGCTGCCGGCTTCGCCCTATCCGGCCCAGACGCTCGGCTACATCGCCGAGGTGGAGGAGACGGTTTATAAGGAGGTCGGCGGGCTGGAGCGGGCGCTGACTCATTATCGACGCGCCACCCTGCTTAACCGCGATGACCTCGATCCGGATAACCGCGCCAACCTTGAACTCAATCTCGGCAATGTCGCCTTCCTCCTCGGCCGCAATGCCACGGCGCAGCAGCATTACCAGCAGCGGCTCAGCGCCAATCAACCCTTCGACAACCCCGAGACCGAGCTCCTCTTTCAGCGCCGCGCCGGGGCCGTCGCTTTTCAGCTCGGCGCCAGCAACGAGGCGATCGCCCGCTACAGCGCTGCCCTGCAACTCGTCGAAGGACGACTCGATCCCAGCCGTCCCCTCGATGCCTTTGGTAAATTGGCGCGGCGCATCAACGAACGCCTCTTCAGTCCGGAGAAGGGCGCCCCGCAAGCGCCCCTGGCAGCGTTGACGGAACAGCAGACCATTGCCGCCGAACTCGATGCCCTTGGCGCCACGCCGCCTTTAGCGCCCCCGGCGGCGGAGTGGGAAAAATTCAGCGCTGCCCTGCGCGCGCTCCTGCAGCGGGAGGAAAGGTTGATCGCCGCCGCCATAAACTGGCACCCGGAGGGGAAGAATTATCAGGCGGAATTGAAGAGTATGGTTCGCCGCGTCAATGAAGAGCTCGATGCTGTACCGCGTCTGGTCGAGACCAAAGCGGAACTCCATGATCGCCTCGGCCTCGCCAGCCTCGAAGCCGGTGAAGTTGCCGCCGCCGCCGAGCACTTTACTACGGCCTTCGATCTTAACCTCCGTCTCGGTCGCACCGAAAATCTCGTCCTTAATCGCCGTTCCGGCAGTATTGCCGCTTATCAGCAGGCGCAGAAGACACAGGGCCCGGAACGCACTGCCTTACTGTCGACCGCTCGCAGCGGTTTTCTTGAGGTTCTGCAACTGGTCAAAAAGTATCCGCCCAAGCCGAAAAAAGCCAAGGGGCAGGGGGGCGGGCTGATCAATCTCAATCTCGATTTTGCCCTCGACCAGTCCAATACGACGAGTGCCGCCTTCGGCTTCAGTGCCGTGCAGGAGCGCCGTCTGGCTGAGACCTATCTGGCGCGGATCAGCGCCGAACTCGGTGATCCGGCCGCGGCGCTGGCGATGCTGCGCCGCCAGCTGGAGAATTACCCGCAGGCGATCGCCAAGGTCGCCCCTGGCGATCGCTTCGGCCTTGGTCTCCTCAGCCACCGTGTTGCTCATCTCGAACATGCCCTGGCGAACGATGCGGTTGCAGCAACGGCTTTCCGCCGCGCCCTCCTCGTTAACCTCGCCGAAGGGAGTCCGCTCAGCGCTGCCATCAACCTGCGCAACTGGGGCTCACTCCTTGATCCTCAGGAAGCCGGCGCGGCTGATGACTTCCTGAGCCGTCAAGCAGAAGTGGCCGCCCTTCTGAAGGCGCAGCGGACCACCCTGCCAAGTGGCAGTGAGGCGCGTTTTTACTATGACAGCAGCGCTCTCATCCTGCGGCTGGCCAACACGGAGGTAGATCCCCTGGTGCGTTCCGCCCTCCTTTACCGGGCTCTAGCTCTCAGCGATCAAGCTTTGGCGCTGAATCAAGGAGAAGGGAAGGGGGATGAACCGGCACAGTTGTCGCTGCACAGTGCCGCCCTCCTCAATCGCGCCGCCGCATACCACGCTCTCGATCTTCCTGACGCTGCGACCAGCGCTTATAACCAAGCTCTGCAAAGTGCCGAAGCCGGAAAGCTGGCAGCGCTGCGCTGGCGGGCCGAAGCCGGACGCGGCGATTACCGCTTGGCGTTGCAACACTTGCAAGCTCTCGCTCCCGATGATTTTGATCTGCAAGCCGGCGAGCTCTTTGCCCGTTTTGCTCCGGAACTGGAACGCCTCGTTGCCAGCGATAGCCGGCAGGCTTTGCAATTGACCGAAGAGTTGAGTGAGATCGAGCGCGTCCAGCTCCTGGCGCCGCCTCTTCTTTCCCTGCGCCAACCGGGAGTCGCCGACACCCTGCGCGCGGCCGCTCCGCATCTGCGCCTCAAACGCGAGCTGGAAGGGCAGCTAAGCAGCGCTCGTCCGGTCGATCGCGACTATCTGCAACTGCGTCTGCAACAGGAAGAGACCCTTCTGGTCGGCATCCTCGGCAAGGAGCGGGTGAAACTTCCGCCAATTTATGCCACGCTGCCGCCGTCCCTCCTTGAATATCTTTCTGCCGCGCTGGTGAACGGAGCAAACAAAGAGGAAGTACAAACGTTACGCGCCAACTTTATCAATCGCTGTCAGGCCGGGGAGGGGGGATATTTCTGCTCTCTCCTGCTGCCGCAGACAATTGAACTAAGCCAGCTCGACATGCTCCTTGAAGGACGCGAGGTCCTGCGCCCGGTCGCTCTCGGGATTGACCGCTGGCTCCTCTTTACTCTGACCAGTGACGGCGAAGTGTTGAGCGAGACCTTGACTACGCCGCAACTGCAACAGCGCGTCATCGCCAGCAAGGGAGCGATCCTGGCGAGCGAAGATCAACAATCTTTCAGAAATGGCAGCTTCCTGACCCGCAGCCTCAGCCTGACCCATCTCTGGCGCTCCCTCGAAGCGCGCCAGCCCTTCCGCCAGAATGTCCTCGACCTCGCAGGTTGGTGGCTCATTAAACCGCCCTATGTGCAGGTGCAAGGGACTTCTCTCATCGAAACGCTGCCGCAAGCCCATACCCTGGTCCTTCCCGCCAGTGCCGGACTCCTGGTCGAACCGCCGGTCGGTGTTACCGGAACCGCAGTGTCGCGTTTTTCCTACAGCGCCACAAGTGGTGAGCGCCACCCCCTCGACCTCACGACCGCGGTCAGCCTCGCCCTGGTCGTTGCGCCGCAGGCCGGAGGAAAGCAGGCCTACGCTCTCGGTCACCTCACCGCCCTGGCTGGCGTCCCCTCTCTCCTCATCAGCGACGGGACGCCGGCCGGGCCGACTTTTCCTGCCAGTTATGCACAATCCGCCCTGAGCGACGCCGCGGCTCAGCTGCCGAGCGGCTGGCTCCTTCTCGGCGACTGGGGACTCGATGCCGCTGCTGCTCAACAGCTGGGGCGCAGCCGTTTTGTCGAACTCGGCAAATCGGGGCTTGCTGCCCAACAGCAAGGAGAGCATCTGCAGGCGCTTGCCTATTTTGAAGATGCCCTGGCAATTGCCGGGACTGATGCGAAGCTTGCAGCCCAGATTATTCCTCTGCTCAGTCTTTCCCGCGAAAGTGCTTTTGCCGCCGGAAAGTTGGAGCGATCGATTGTTCATGCGGCGACGCTGGTGACCGAGATTGAGAAAAAGGAGCCATATTCGGCGGCGCATGCCGATGCCCTCCTTCGTTACGGTCTCCTCTCTGGCCGCGCTGAACGCTACATTGAAGCTGATAAAGCCCTGCAGGAGAGTGTTGCCACCTTCGCCGACCTTGGTCTGCTCAAGGAACAGGCTGCCGCGCTCAGCGGTTTTGCCCAGGTGCAGGAGAATGCCCTCGATTACAGCCGCGCCGGCACCCTGTACAGTGAAGCCGCTGACTTGCGCCAACTCCTCAAAGATGATCTCTCCCTTGCCGATCAGTATCGCAACCTCGGCCGCCTTTATGACCTGCGCCTTTCCCGCTATGCCGAAGCGGAACGCTACTACGCCAAGGCGGTCGATCTTTACGCCACGCAAGGGGCGAAACGGTTACAGGGAGAAGCGCTGCTGGAGCGCGGCCGTACCCGCCGTCTCCTTGGTGACTTCGCTGGCGCCGATGCCCTCTATGCGGAAGCGCTGCAAAAGATTACAGCCGGGGAGGGGAGGAGCCGGGCGCGGGTGACACTGGAACAAGCGAATAACGCCTGGTTTCAGGGACGTTATCAGGAAGCCTTTGAGAAGAGGGATGAAGTTGAGAAGGCGGCGAAAGCGGGGGGCTGGAGCGGTGAAATGGTCATGGCGAAGAATACCGGCGGCCTGATCTGGTCGACCCTCGGTGATAACCAGCGTGCCCTGGTCGAACTCCGCGCTGCTCTGGTCCTCGCTGAAGAACTGCCGAATCGGCAGGATGAAGTCGCCACCACCCTCAACAACATCGGCCTGGTACAGCGGGAAACCGGCGACTATCACGGAGCAATTGCGACCCTGGAACGGGCCCTCGCCATCGACAAAAAGATCGGTTCGCGCTGGGCCATGGCTTATGATCTCCGCAACCTCGGCCAATGTCTCCTCCGCCTCGGCCGCCCCGAGCCGGCGCTTGCTCATTTTGCCGAAGCCGAAGGACTGGCGACGGCGATCGGCGATCAGGTTAATCTCGCCAAGATCCTGCTGGCGCGGGCTGATGCCGAGCTGCAACTGAAGCGTTTGGCGGAAGCGCAACGCAGCTACCAGCAAGCCCTCGCCATTGCCGACCGCCTTTTGCTCCCCGAGGTGCGCTGGCGCGCCCTGCATGGCCTGGCGCAGGGGGAAGAGCGCGCTAAAAGGTATGACGCGGCCATTGAATTTTATCGTCAGGCCATCGCTACCATCGAAGAGTTGCGCGCCACGATCCGCCTCGATCAGCTCAAGGATGGCTTCCTCAACGACAAGGGGGATGTCTACGCCGGCCTGGTCGGCCTCCTTGCCGGGCTTGGCCGTGGTGATGAAGCCTTTGAAGTCGCCGAACGCTCCCGCGCCCGCAATCTCATCGACATCCTTGGCCGCCAGCGGCTGTCCCTCGCCGGCTCCGTCGACCAGGATCTTTATGACCGTCAGCTGCAACTCAAAGAGGGACTACGCGAGCAGGAACAGTTTCTCCTCCTATCCGCGACTCCGGCTGAACAGGCCCTGTATCAGACTGGACTCGACCAGTTACGCGCCGATTATCAGGACCTTTTGCTGGAGATCGAGAAACAGCGGCCCGAACTCCTCGCCCTGGTCAAGGTCGATCCCCTGGTGCTGCCGCAACTGCGCGAGCTCCTCGAACCGGGGATTGTTCTCCTCTCCTATTATCAGCTCCCGGATCGCACCCTTTGCTGGCGGATCGACCGGCAGGGGGCAACCCTCTTCACGCTGCCGGTCAGCGCTGCCGAGCTGACTGCCAGCATCGCCACCTACCGGCGGATGCTGCAAAACCTCGAACCGCTGGAGAAGCTCTCCACCAGCCTTTATGCCCAGCTCCTGGCCGAACCGCTCAAGGGGGCAGGGGAGATCCGCGCCCTCGGCATTATCCCGCACGGCTCCCTTCATTACCTCGCCTTTGCCACCCTCAGCAACGGCCGCGATTACCTCATCGAGCAGAATCCGCTCTTCCACCTCCCGGCCGCGTCGGTGTTGCGCTACACCCTGGAGCGCCGCTCGCAGGTGAAGAACCTCAAGGTCCTGGCGATCGGCAATCCCGATCTCGGCGACCCAGCTCTCGACCTCCCCTTTGCCGAGCGGGAAGCCGCGACCTTGCGCTGGAACTATCCGGAACTCACCCTCCTCACCCGCGAGTTGGCGACGGAGAGTTGGGTGCGGTCGAATATTCACAAGTTCGGCATTATCCATATCGCTTCGCACGGCGAGTTCGATCCGATCAATCCCCTCTTCTCCAGCGTCCGCCTCGTCCGCGACCGCGCCAACGACGGTCGTCTCGAAGCCGAGGAGATCTTCGGCCTCGACCTCAAGGCTGATCTCGTTGTCCTCAGTGCCTGCCAGACCGGCCTTGGCGACCTGCAGCGCGGCGACGATGTTGTCGGCATGAACCGCGCCTTCCTCTTCGCCGGGACGCGCGCACTCCTCTCCAGCTTGTGGCGGGTCAGCGACGTGGCGACAGCGATCGAGATGAAGCAGTTTTACCGGGATTACGGGCGGATGAACAAGGCCGAGGCGTTACGCAAGGCGATGCTGCATGTGAAGGGACGCTATCCGCACCCCGGTTACTGGGGGGCGTTTGTGCTGACCGGGGATTATGAATAGTGGGGAAATTTTTCGATAGGTCACTAAACCGCAGGTTAAGTGGGAGATCAACATGTCAATGACTCGAATCACGCTCTTCGCACTCTTTGTTTTTGCGGCACTTCTGTCGGGGGGCTGCGCCGGCCTCAAGCACTCCGAACCCGTAGATGTCATCATGGTGGGCGTTGATCCACTTCAAGGTCAGGGATTGGAGTTGCGCATGCTCGTCAAGCTACGTATTCAAAATCCCAATGACTTGCCGCTGGACTTCAACGGTGTATCAGTCCGAATGGATGTGCAAGGCAAGCCCTTCGCGACGGGCGTCAGCGATGCGGTTGGTAGTGTCCCGCGTTTTGGTGAGACGATCGTTAGCGTCCCGGTGAGTATTTCCATGTTCCGTATCGCGCGCCAGACGATGAGCGTCATAAATAACGAATACCGCGGTAAACTGGAATATGAAATGAATGGAAAACTCACCGGACCGGCGCACAACTCTGTGCGTTTCAGTTCAAAGGGGGAGTTTGCACTGCCTTCGGAACTTTTGGAGAATGGACAGGAGTAACGATGATTAACTGAGGGGAAACCCTTGATGCTGCCAGCTTTCCGTGCTAGTTTGCAGCACTTAATTTTATTGATGATTTGAGCAGGGAGCGGGCAGATGCACGGAATTTTTTTTACCCTATAACGAACCGCAACAACGGCTGTCAGCGGCTATTGTTTGCGGTTCTTTTTATTTTGCACGCTACGATTTGGTAGTGATCGGAGTCTTTGCTACATGTTGACCGGTGAAAATAAAGGCAAGATCGATAAAGTCTGGAACACCTTCTGGTCCGGGGGGATCTCTGACCCCCTGCGGGTGATCGAGCAGATTTCCTTTCTGCTCTTTATCAAGCGTCTCGATGACCTCCACACGGCGCGGGAGAAGCAGGCCAACCGGCTGGGCAAACCGATCAAGGAGCCGATCTTCGGGGTAGGGCAGGATCATCTCCGCTGGTCGCGTTTCCGGGAGTTCGAGGCCGAAGAGATGTTCAAGACCGTCAGCCAGGAGGTCTTCCCCTTCATCAAAAATCTGCACGGTGGTGAGGATACCGCTTATGCCCGGCACATGAAGGACGCCATCTTCATGATCCCGACCCCGAGCCTGTTGGAACGGGTGGTGGAGCAGATCAGCGACGTGCCGATGGAGGATCGCGATACCAAGGGTGATCTTTACGAGTACATGCTCTCGAAGCTGACCACGGCCGGCACCAACGGCCAGTTCCGTACCCCGCGTCATATCATCAAGATGATGGTCGAGCTGATGCAGCCCCGGCCCAACGACATCATCTGCGATCCGGCCTGCGGCACCGCCGGTTTCCTGGTGGCGGCCGGAGAATACCTGCGCGAGCATCATGCCGACCTCTTTCACAACGAAGCGCAGAAACGCCACTTTAACGGCAAGCTCTTCAACGGCTTCGACTTCGACTCGACCATGCTCCGTATCGCCAGCATGAATATGATGCTGCACGGTGTCGAAAATCCGGCCATCGAGCGCCGTGATGCTTTGGCTGGTAGCGCTGCTGATATCTGCGATGCCTACACCTTGATCCTCGCCAATCCGCCCTTCAAGGGGTCGCTGGATGAGGAGACCGTGGCCAAGGATCTGCTGCGCACGGTCAAGACCAAAAAGACCGAGCTCCTCTTCATCGCCCTGATGCTGCGGCTGTTGAAGCCGGGCGGGCGTTGTGCGGTGATCGTGCCGGACGGGGTCCTCTTCGGCTCCAGTAAGGCCCACCTCGATCTGCGAAAGATTCTGGTCGACGGCCATAAACTAGAGGCGATGATCTCCATGCCCTCCGGCGTCTTCCGTCCTTATGCGGGCGTTTCGACCGGGATTCTGATCTTCACCAAGACCAACTCCGGCGGCACTGATCACGTCTGGTTCTACGACATGCAGTCCGATGGTTTCTCGCTGGATGACAAGCGTAATCCGGTGGAGGGGAGCGATATTCCCGATGTGCTGGAGAAGTGGCATGCCCGTCTGGTAGGGGCGGGTCTTGTGCCCGCCCAGGTTTCGGTTTGCGACACCATAAAAGACGGGCACCCACAAGGGGTGCCCCTACCAAAAACAGAATGAAATGGAAATGG
>JAXMLA010000358.1:0-3105 GCA_034370465.1 Desulfuromonadales bacterium | reverse complement strand
GGATGGAGGAATTTCAGAAGATCAGACACTTATAATCCTTTATCGGGCCGAGGTGGTCGCGCATTGCGACTTCCTTAGCTTCAGATTGGAATATCAAATTAAAAACGCCGCCGATCGGCATTATTATCTGCTGATCAAGGCGGCGTTAGCGCTGCTTTTCTGTTTATACATTCGAGCCCTCTCTCTCAACCTGCAAATCCCGCCATTAAAAAGAGTCAAAGTTGTACCGCAAAAAGGGCAATTATGAAAGTTGAATTTTGAAGGATGAAAAGTCTTCTCCGCCTGGTCGTCGCTTAAGTCTCAATCTTTTGTTCCCAGATATACATATATTTTCTCCGCAAATATTGCGGTTATTAAAACTATTTTCTCCGCACGTGCAAGAACTTGTTCAACAGCCAAACCTTCCCGCTCGGTAATAATTTAGTTGTCTTTTTTTTACAACCACCATATCCTTCCCGATCAGGAAGATTAGCTGGCGGAGGCATCATGAAAAACGAAAACGTCCCGTATAGTAAGATTGTCAACCCGGAGCAACTTGGCGCCCTGCTCCGGCAGGTCCGCAAGAGACAAGGGATCACCCAGGAAGATCTCTCCGGCCTCGCCAGCATCGGCCCCCGTCTGATCGGCGAAATTGAGCGCGGCAAACCGACGGCAGAGATCGGCAAAGTTTTTCACCTGCTCGCAAGTTTGGGACTGGAGATTGTTGTTCAGCCTCGCACCACACGTGATTGGCAGGGATAGCCCGAAACTATGACTGCAATGAAACATTAAGCGCCATCCAGGAAATCATTCGCCAGCGCAGCAGCCGCACCTGGGCGATGCTCGGCGGACGGCCGGACTAGCGCCATGGGCCATGCCCTCAGATCGAGGTCCCTCCCGACATAGTCGCTTAACAAAGTAAAAGGGCTTAGCCATAATTGGCTAAGCCCTTGTTTTATTGGTGGGCGCAGTAGGGATCGAACCTACGACCACTGCCGTGTGAAGGCAGTGCTCTCCCGCTGAGCTATGCGCCCTTGATGTCGGCATGGTTTATAACAAGTCGAGAGTGAGACTGTCAATCAATTTCTGGTAGATCGACCCGCAGCAGATGGGCGGCGAGGATGGTCTCGACAGCGCTGTAGGGGTCGAGTTCGCGGCGGCTGATGGCGGCAATCGTCTCTGCCAGGGCGCCGCTGGCGCTGATATGGGTATGGACGCGGCTGTAAAGCTGATCACGCAGCAGCGTCTCGAAGCGCAGGGTGCTTTTGTTGCGTTCGAAGCGTTCGATCTGCTCGGTACTTTGCAAAAAGGTGCGATGTTCGTCGATCTTTTCGATCAGCTCTGCCACCCCTTCCCCTTTTTGCGCGACACAGCGCAGCACCGGTGGCCACCAATCGCCCTCCGGGGGATGGTTCATCTCCAGCATCATCTCCAGATCGCGCACCGCCCGGTCGGCATCCGGCCGGTCGGCCTTGTTGACGACAAAGAGATCGCCGATCTCGAGGATGCCGGCCTTGATCGCCTGAATATCATCCCCCAATCCCGGCACCATGACGACGACCGAGGTGTGGGCGACGCGGACGATATCGACTTCATCCTGGCCGACGCCAACAGTCTCGACGATGATGATATCCCAGCCGGCCGCATCAAAGACGCTGACAATATCGTTGGTCGAACGGGACAGACCGCCGAGGTGGCCGCGGGTGCCGAGAGAGCGGATAAAGACCCCGTCGTCGGTGGCGTGGCGGTTCATGCGGATGCGGTCACCGAGGATGGCGCCGCCGGTAAAGGGGCTGGTCGGATCGATGGCGACGACCGCCACCTTGAGGCCGCGCGCACGGTAAGCGGCGATGACCTTGTCGGTGAGGGTCGATTTACCGGCGCCGGGGGGGCCGGTGATGCCGAGGATAAAGGCGCGACCGGTATGGGGATAAAGCTGCTTGAGTTCACCGACGGCACTGGCCATGCCGTCGTCGATATCACGGAGGAGAATGGCGGTGGCCCGGATCTCCCCTTGCAGTATGCGTTCTGCCAATGCCATGGATTTTATCAGGCGCGGGGATGGATATTGGCGACGACCCACTCGTTGATCGCCTGGGTGCTGGTGCCGGGGGTGAAGATCTGCTTGACGCCGGCGGCCAGAAGACCGGGGATGTCCTCTTCGGGGATGATGCCGCCGCCGAAGACCGGGATCTCGGGGGCACCCTTCTCTTTGAGGAGTTCGATGACGCGGGGGAAGAGGGTGTTGTGCGCCCCGGAAAGGATCGACATGCTGACCGCGTCGACATCTTCCTGAATCGCGGCACTGACGATCTGCTCGGGGGTCTGGCGCAGGCCGGTGTAGATGACTTCAAAACCGGCGTCACGGAAGGAACGGGCCACGATCTTGGCGCCGCGGTCATGGCCGTCGAGGCCGGGCTTGGCGACCAGCAGCCGCAATTTTCTCTCTGCCATAATCTTCTCTCCTCTTGCTCTATGAAATTGACGACTTATGATTCAATACCGACCCGGGCGGGCTGCCCGGCGTTGTAGTAATGCTTGATCTCGCGCATCTCGGTGACGAGATCGGCGAGGGCGATCATCTCGGGGTGGGCGCCGCGGCCGGTGAGGACCAGTTCGGTGGTGAGCGGCTTGAGGGCGATCAACTCGGTGACGTCCGTTACCGGGATGAGGCCGAGATCGACGGCACAGTTGAGCTCATCGAGGATGACGAGATCGTAATCGCCACTCAAAACCAGCGCTTTGCCGCGGGCAAAGGCCGCCTGCGCCATTTCGACATCGATCGGATCAATTTTACCGGGAATAACAAAATCCTTGCGGCCGACCTGCTCAATCGTCAACAGCGGCGCCAGAGCTTTGGCGGCTTCGAGCTCGCCGTAAACCGTCTGTCCCTTCATGAACTGCATAATATGGACACGCAGACCGTTGCCGACCGCACGCAATGCAAGGCCGAGAGACGCGGTCGTCTTCCCCTTGCCGTTACCGGTATAGATCTGCACCAATCCTTTGGCCAACTTGGCAGTACGCATCAATTTATCCTCACTGAAAATGACCGGCGGAATATAGCAACGGATCGCCACTTAAGTCAAGAATACAAACACTGTCTTATTTTTGGTAGGGGCGGGG
>JAXMLA010000357.1:0-1109 GCA_034370465.1 Desulfuromonadales bacterium | reverse complement strand
TTGACGGATGATAAATAACTTCTTGGTTTTATTATAAATCCCCCCTGCCCCCCTTTTCCAAAGGGGGGATAAGGCGTAGGATGGGCAAAGATTTAGCGTGCCCATCAATTTCCGGGCGATTCCGGCAATGATGGGCACGGCATGAAGCCGCCTTTGCCCATCCTACGGGCTGACCCCAGTTGTTTGCTATCCACAATTCACTATTCACAGTTTAACTATCAAGGGAGGTTTTATGGCAACAATCAATTTTGGCGGCGTGATGGAAGAGGTGGTCACCGCGGAGGAATTCCCGCTGGCCCGAGCCCGGGATATTCTCAATAAAGAGACGGTAGCCGTTATCGGTTACGGGGTTCAGGGACCAGGACAGGCCCTTAATATGAGGGATAACGGGGTAGCGGTAATTGTGGGGCAGCGGGAAGGTACCGCCTCCTGGGATAAGGCGGTGGCGGACGGATTCACGCCCGGCAAGACCCTTTTCTCGCCCGAAGAGGCGGCCTCACGGGGGACTATCGTTCAGTACCTGCTCTCCGACGCCGGCCAGAAGGCCATGTGGCCGGCCATCAAGGCCCAGTTGAAACCCGGCGACGCCCTTTATTTTTCCCACGGTTTCTCCATTACTTACAAAGAGCAGACGGGGGTGATCCCGCCCGCCGACGTAGATGTGATTCTGGTCGCCCCGAAGGGTTCCGGCCGCTCCCTCCGGATGAACTACCTGGCGGGAAGCGGTCTCAATTCCAGTTTTGCCGTCTTCCAGGATTACACCAGCCGGGCCAAGGAGAGGACCATCGCGATAGGTCTCGCCATCGGTTCGATCTATCTCTTCCCCACCACCTTCCAGAAGGAGGTGTACAGCGACCTCACCGGGGAACGCGGGGTGTTGATGGGCTGCCTTGCCGGGGTAATGGAGGCCCAGTATGCCCTGCTCCGGAAAAAAGGCCATTCCCCTTCCGAGTCGTTCAATGAGACCGTGGAAGAGCTGACCCAGAGCCTGATCATCCTGGTAGGGGAAAACGGCATGGACTGGATGTACGCCAACTGCAGCACCACCGCCCAGCGGGGCGCGCTGGACTGGAAGGGTCCCTTCCGGGATGCCGTCGCGCCGGTCTTTG
>JAXMLA010000356.1:0-21235 GCA_034370465.1 Desulfuromonadales bacterium | reverse complement strand
ATCGCCGACATCAGCGGATTCATAGTCAATGACAATGTAGATCGGATTGAAGTTTTCATCCCGATTGAAAACAGGGCTCTTGAAGAAGAGGGTACCTTTTTCGTAATCGATGTCGTAATCGATATGCCGGTTCAGTCTTCGTGAGGAGATCACCGCTTCGCTCTTGAAACGGTCGCGGCTTTCGATGGTGATCATCTCCGAGTTGATGATGATATTTTTTCTGGATAAACGGTAAAGACCGGAAGTGCCGTCGCCGCGCAGTTCATCCTTGACAAAGGCCTGGTTGGTATCGCTGGCAAAGAGATTGAAATCAAACCTTTCGCCCTTCATCTCCGACTTCAGACCGTTGAAATTGCGGTTGTAGCGGGAAAGTTCGGTCACCGAGAGTCCGGTCTCATAATCACCAAAGAGGGCATAGAACTGATCGCGTTCAATCTTGAGATAAAGACGGCGGGCACTGGCGGCTTCATACTGTTGCGCCGATGCATCGCCGTATAGGGTGTAATACTGCTGCGGGTCAATTGTATTGTGGAGACTTCCGGCCTGACGCATCCCGGCCTTGGCGCTGTCATAGGCTGCAGTCAGCAGCCATTTGCCCTGGATCATCCCCTTGGCAAAGAAGGCGAGGCGGCCATCATGATAATATTCATCATCGATCTGCGAAGCCTTGACGTTCTCCATATTGCCGGAGAGGGAGTTATATCCCGCTGTCCCTTCGGCAAAACCGACAATGATCCATTCCCGTTCACCGGGAGTCAGCCAAGTGCGGACTTCGCTTTCACCTTGAACAAAGTTGAAGCGCAGAATCGCTTCGCCGGTGCGGGTGGTCGGCTGCAACTCAATGCGGGCGATACCGTCTTCTCCGACCAGGTATTTCAAACGCGCACTCTTGGCAAGGAGCAGCGGGTTCTCCTGCAGATCTTTCTCCAACTGCAAGGGGAGATGGGGGGCGTCGAGTTGATATTCACCGATCAGTCCCTCGCGGGCCGGATGGCCCTCCTTGTCGGTCAAGAGAACAGCGATCACCGACGGGTGCTTGCCATCCGCTGTCAGTCGCGATTGCGCCGGGATCACCACGGCTTTGACCGGAGAGGTCGAGTAATGGAGGGTGCGCAGCAGGCGGCGCTCTTCCTGGCCATCAACGGAACTTTCGATCGCTTCAAAGTGGTTGTCACCGTCGCGCAGGTGAATGCCGGTCCAGAGGCTGACCGCCACCTGGTTGTCGCCGCGCTTTTTGGTGCCGTCAAGATAAAGGGGGTCGACCTCTTGACCGTTGAGCAACAGTTTGAGACGTTTTTGCGGGTCATGGGTGACCGCGATCTTGGCACTGGGGATGGCGGGATAAAAACCATCGTAAGGCCAGACGAATTTCAAGCCGGGTTGAGCTGTTTCGAGCCACTTATTGTCGAATTCCGGCATGGTGCGGGCGATTTTCCGCTCTTTTCTGGCTTGTTCATCGGCAGAAACTTCGGCCAGCTTCAAGGCAGTGATTTCGATCGACTTGAGGCCGCTGTATTCTTTGACATTTTTGAGTTCGGTCCATTGATTGATAATCTTTTCGGACGAAATCTTCAGTTCAACCCGGCGATTGAGGGCGCGGCCCTGTGCCGTCTTGTTGCTGGCGATCGGCTCATCCGGCCCCTTGCCGTCAATGGTCATCTGCTCCGGCAACAGGTTGAGGCCGGCTTGCAGATATTCGGCAACCGATTTCGCCCGGGCCTGCGAGAGCTCATAGTTGTCAGCTATAAGGTGCTGGCTGCGCGGGGCAATGCGCGTTGAATTGGTATGGCCGGTGACAAAGACATGGGTCACTTTCATATCTTTTAAATCGGCGATAATGCCATCGAGAACGTTCTTGTCAGTCTCAAGGAGCTCGTAGCCAAACTCGGTAAAGAGCGGGTGCAGGATAATCTCCGGGTTGCTGCTCCGTTCTTCAAACTTTTTTTGTTTCAGGAGGTTTTCGACGATCGGTGTCCGTTTGTTCTTCTCTTCGCTGCTATTGAAGGTCAGCAGCGCCTTTGTCATCAATTCATCGTTTTTGAGGTCCGGAGCAACGCTCCCCTTAAAGCTGATCTTGCCGGTCCAGTCGGCCGGACTGTCTCCCAGGCGATAATTGAGGATACCCTCCATTCCTTCCGGATCGGACAGGGCAACACCATCACGGCTACTGCTGTTACGTTGATAAATCACCCCAGTCGGGAGGATCATCGTCAAGCGCATATTTTCCGTCGGCACTGCACCGACGTGCAGCGTTACCGTATAAAGGACATCATCACTTCCGGCGGCACTCTTGCTCAAAACGCTTTCCAGCTCAAGGCCGACAAAGCCTGTGACCGGCGGGGCTTCCGGCTTCTTCCTGGTGTAAAAATCAGCGCGCCAGAGAGTTCCGCCTTGCAGGTCGACAAATTGCGAAAAGGGCGTGCCGGCAAAACGGCTGTTCTCTTCACAACTGATTAATTCATAGTCCTTGGGCAACGTCTCAAGATCGAGCTGCACCACATGGGTTCCGGCCTGGAGACCCTCAAAGTGATACATCCCCTGCTGATCGGTGACAACGTAAGTTCCATCTTCCAGATAAATCCGGACGCCGGCCAGACCATCACCATCCGTTGCGCAACCGTTGGGAAAGACGCGGCCAACGACGGTTGTTCGGCTGGAAAAGAGATCTTCTTTAACGATAATTTCGGCCTTGGCGATATTCGAAGTGATGCTGCCGTTGCCGGTGGCGGTGGCCATATTGACTGCCGGTCCCAGCGGGGCGGCGACCGCCACTTCGACGACATAAGTGATGGCAGCACTCTGTCCGGCGGCCAGCGTGCCGAGGGGAAAGAGGATGGTTCTACCATCGGTCAAGAGGGTCGGGTCGGCAGCCCTGACACCATCGATTTTTGTCGAGCCTTTGCGGTAGCGCAAACCGAGGGGGAGCCGATCGCTGACCACAACGTTGTTGACAGCAATAATCCCGGTGTTTTCGGCGGTGATCTTGTATTGCAGGAAATCACCGATCGCCACCGTCGTTTTCGACGCGGTCTTGATCAGATGGAGCGAAGTGCGCAGGGGATCGATGGGGAGATCGATGTGGATGGCCGGCCCGGCATTGATCGTGAAGATTTCACCACGGGAACCGGGATTGACGATGGCATAGGGGGCGCCGGGGAGGGACTGAATATCGATGGTGGCGACCGTTGAGGGGGCGCGATAACCTGACGGGGGCTCTATTCTGAAGAAATAGTTCCCCGGTTGCAGATACGGAAAACGATAAAAACCGGGAGGGAAGGTATAGACGTAACCACTGCTGTCTGTGGTCGTTCCTCCGGAGATCACTGATGCCGGGTAGGTACTGACGCCGTCATCACCATAAACAGTCGCCGGCAGATTGGTCGTTGCATTGTATAAAGTGATGGTCGCGCCATTCACCGGCAAGCCGGTCATGGTGTCAAAGACAATGCCGTAGGGGTCGACGAGGGCAAAGGCGGCGGAACTATCGGTGCCATCGACGACGTCGGTATAATGACCCTGGATCTGTGCATTCTGTGCCACGAACAACAGGCCATTGTTCGGGAGAGAGGTGCCTGTGGCGATTAGCTGGATGTAGCCGGTGAAAATGCCGGTATTCGGACCGGTCTCAGTCAGACGCAGGGTCTCGGATTCATTCGTTCCCGGCAGGGTGAGGGTGACAACAACCGTTTCAACAGCGTTGGGGTCGAGATTCTGATCGCCGTCACTCAGGCGTAAAAAGAGCGGTTCGTTTTCATGGAAGACCATGGCCCGCAGCAGCGGTAAGGGTCCACTGAGATCGAGGGGTGTTGACGTGCCGATGGGAACGGGGGCGGACAGGGGAATAAAGCTGCCGGCCGAAAAGTAACTGGTCGTCGGCACCGGCATGAGTTCAGCATTGGCGGCCAACGGTGCGTAAGAAAAGAATTCGAGGTTCGACGGCGTGCGGATGGTCGTCGTCACCTGATTCGATATGCTGCTTTGTGGTAAAGAGTCGACGCTATAGTTGGCATAGGCGGTATTGTCGACAGTTACGGCGGCATTGGCAAGGGGTGCGAGGAGAAGGAAGGCCAACAAGAATGTCATGCAGAGATGATGACGACGAAGTTCAGCGCGTTCAGCGAACCCTTCACTGGCGGAAGGACTCGCGGCACGATCTGAAAAAGAGTCCGCAGCGGGGACGGAACGGTGGTTTTGTGTCACCGACCGAACCCCGCTGCGGGGGAGGTTGAAGTGGGCAGCAGACAGGCGCAGCACAGCGCTGCCGTCGGGAATGATCCCGGCGGTGAAGCGTCGTACTGCTGCTGTCATGTGCATCAGAAAATTCAAATCAGGAATCCTGTACTATGGGTTGCAACGTCGGAATTACTGAACCGTGACCTGGAACTTGATCTCTGTTGATGCCCCCGGTGCCAGGTTAGCGCCGGCAACATTGACAACATTGGCGGTGAAGTCGGCTGCGTCATCGCCTGTAGCGTTGGTCAGGCATGCGTTATCGACGACGATCCCTTGGCCGGCAGCACAGGTGTCAGCGCCATCGTCGAACTGGGTATTGAAGGCAAGGGACTGAACAACCGCAATTTCATTATTCAGACTGTCAGCAATGGTGACGCCGGTGACGGTGGCGCTGCTGGTACCGGGGTTAGTGACAGTGATAGTGTAGGTCACCACGGCGCCGGGGATCGCTTTGGCTCCTGTGCCGATGCCATTGATCGGGTCGGAGTAGACGGCTGAGCTTTTGGTGACGTTTACGGTGGCGCTGGCCGAAACAATAAACGAACCTCTTGCTGAGTCTTTGCCGTTTCTGGCGCTTCCCGAGTCAGTGTCAGTGTCTGAGTCGGCAAAGACGATATCGGTTGTGCAGGTAGTGGCCCCGTAAGTAATTAAGCTGCTATTCTCGGCTTCAGGGGTGGTCCCATCAACCTTGTAGGCTTGAGCAATCAAAGCGTAAACAGCCACATCATTATTGTTAGGAAGGGCAGGGGTATCAGCGACAATGGTGACGGCTTCAGAGCCACCAGGAGCAAGGACCCCCGTCATAATTGTAGGCGTACTGGGGTTGTCCATGTCGGAATTGTCGGCACTTCCCGATTTGGGATTGGTCGAACCATCCGTTATTTCTGCGTGGGTGACACTGAACCTTTGATCAGCATTGCCGGTGTTGGTAATTAAGAAATTGATCACGTTCCCGGCCACACCTGGGAGGACGGTGATATCGCCGAGATCTTCGTTGGTCACGGTAAAATTGATCTTGTTGCCGACGATAAATGGTAGGGCTGAAGCACTCGCGCCAGTTGGGTCGGGGACATTGCCAACGCTGAAATTCACGGTGGCGGTGTTAGCGATGGAGGTACAGGCCGGGGTTCCTGCTGCCAGTGCCGATTGCGCCATCAGGGCGGCAAAGGCAACGGACAGAAGCAGTGCTTTTAAACTTGTCTTTTTCATGGTGCTCTCCTTTTTTGTTCTTGGTGATTGTTGTTGCGGGACTATTCCCAAGTGATAAAATCATTCTCTTCTTCGGTTAAACTTATTCCCTACTTCACTTTAGCTTTGAATAAAACGCTGCCCTTGGCGCCGTCTTGCAGGGCTCCTTCGATTGTCCAGCGGATGTGGGTGTAGTCAGCCGCGCTGGCAGGCTGCTCCTTCCCTTCGGCATCCTTGACCATCAATTTGTCGGCAGCGGCGAACGTCTGCCCTTTGTCGACAGAAAACTCGATGCGCGTCCCTTGTCCTTCGGCTGTACCGTCAAGGTAGAGCATGTGCTCCGGCAGCGGATTGTTGATGACGACATTTGTGGCCGGCTTCTCTCCCTGGTAGTGATAGCCGGTTGTGAAGATGACCGTATCTCCAGGGGTGACATTGGCGTCGGCGGCAGCGACGCGAACCACTTCATCAACCCCTTTGTCATTCTTGATGATGATATCGACCTCGGCTGTTGACTTGAGCTCGATCCCTTTTTTCTCTACAGCGCTGGCGGGGAGGGCAGCAAGGAGCAAGAGAGATAAGGTCGCTAACAATTTTTTTGTCATGTGGTACTCCTTTCGTTTGTTCTTAACTAATTCAATCGTGGTTTTTTTCCTAATCGATGGTGACATCGAAAGTAATCACTTGTTCCGGGGAAGCACTGGTCAAATCGCCGAGGTCGACAGTGACTTCCGTTGGCGTCCCGCCGATACTGCCGACATCGCCATCAGCGGCATCTGTCAAGGCGACGCTGTTCAGCTGGAGAGAATTGGCAGCGTAGCTCGAATTGGCAGGGATCGGATCAGTGATCACTACGTTTGCGGCCGTACCGACCCCGACGACAGAGGCAGTGATGGTGTAGGTAAGGATCGCTCCGGGGATTGCCTTGGGAGTGACAAAGAGGTTGGTCGGGTCCCAGGTGATGTTCACTGATTTGTTCAAAATCAGGGAAAGGAGATTAACGGTGTAGAGTCCCGTTGCTGAATGTGTTCCGTCGCGAGCAACATCACCGGCGGCACTCCCGGCAATGTCGGCAAAGACGACATCAACTCCGGCGGTGTTGACACCGACGGTCGCAGTCGTCACGGTAGTGGTGCCGGCATCGACGGTTGTGGCGACGAGTTGATAATCGGCGGTGTCACCACTGTTCGCCGCGGCCGGAGTGTCGGCAACGATCAAGACCTCAAGGGTCCCGTCGGCAAGGACATCGCCAAAGGTGGCGGCATCGAGGTAAAGGGTGTCGCCGGCATCCCAGACACCGGGATTAGTGCCGTTGTCGAGGTAAATACGGACATTCTCCATGACAATGCCGGCACTGTTAGTGGCGGTGAGGGCATAGCGTTGGGTGGTGTTCCCGTCATTTTTGACTTCAAAGACGAGGGATTGATCGCTTGAACCGGGCACGACTGTCACATCGGCATTCTTGGTCACGGTCAGATTGACCTTGTTGTCGACAACGACATTCGGTGCCGATGCGGTCCTGGTGACCGGGGTAGCGCCGTCGTTATAGGTGGCGGTTGCCGTGTTGGTGATCACCGTGCCCGAGGGGGTGCCGATGGCGTAAGCCGACTGGCTTGCGGGATAGCAGAGCGCCAGGAACAGGGCGATGGTGCCAATTTTTCTTGTCATGCTTGACCTCCTTTTTCGTTATGAAATTGAGCGTTGTGGAACGTTATGTTCGAAAAAATACGATTGTCCATCCATTGCTCCTTCCGGGTTATTTAATCCTGACTCTGAATTTGACGTTGAATGAGGGGTGATTGGTTCCATCTGAACCATTGAAGATACCGTTTAAGGGAATCTTGATATTGGTAACCGTCGAGTCGCATTCATTGCTGTCCGGCGTCGTATTGCTTTTGTCGTAGTCGCTGCCGTTATTTCCGGAGAAAGCGAGATTGTCGGTGGTGCTGGCCAGATTGGTAAAGGTGTAACTGAGGCCGCTTGCGGTGGCGCCGTTGGTAAAGAGGATCGGGCCAAGACCCGGTCCGGCGCCGTCGAAATCGCCGACAAAGAGTTCGGTGTTGGCGGGAATCGGATCAGTAATGACAGTGGTATTGTTGTCAACTGGGCCTGGGCCGGTATTGGTGACCAGGATGGTGTAATTGACAAAGGCACCGGGAATTGCCTTGGGAGCCGTTGTGCCATTGATTGGATCGGAATAGACCTGTGAAGATTTAACCACCAAGAGGCTCGGCATCGGTGCCGGGACCAGAAGCGCCTTGTTTCCGAAATCACTGACCGTCCCCTCCGTCCCTTCGACGGCATCGACCCGAACTGTCCAGTTGCCAGAGAGGGTGTTCAGGGGGACGGGATCGATCAAAAATTCATAGCGTTTCAACGCGCCGGAAGCGCCGGCCAACTCCGTCATGGAGAGAGGGCCGATTGTCGTTCCACTGGGATCGATCAAGGTGATGGCGGCGCTGAAAATATCGGCATAGCCGAAAGGGTCGCTGACCGTGGCGCGGATGGAGAGTGGGGAACCGAGAGTGGCCGAAGTAATAATGCTCCCGCCAGGCCAGGGAGCATTGTAGTATTCGATGCTGTCGACGTTGATGACCGTTGAGGAATTGATCTCGACATAGGAAGGCGGATTCGTGCTGCCACAGGAGGAGCCGTCAGGATCAAGGTCGACTCTATTGCTGGTACTGGTGCTGTTGTTTCCCCTGTTGCTGATGCGCAACCGCAGGGGATCTCCGGGATCTAGCGTAGTGGTGCCGCTATTGGGTATGGTAAAGGTGCGCCAGCCCCATCCATTGGCATTCCAGGTCACTTCCCCATTAGTACCTATGGCGGTTGCATTATCTAGCAGTTCGACACGCACTGTTTTGGAGCCAGAGCCATCGGTTGTGCGCCGCATGCACAAACGTATGCCGATATCGCCATCGACGTTGAACGCCGCACTCAGCGCGGGGTTCAGAGTCAACTGCATGTAATAGCCAGTGCCGTTGCCGCGATTGATGTAATAGCTCGTGCCGTTTGTTTGCACCGTCCTGCTCAGGTTGCCGGCGGTGTTTGAGTTCGGATAGAGATACAACCGCTTGATGCCGTTGATCGGCGCAAAGGAATCGACGACTGTTACCGGTGGGGCTGTTGGCGTTCCTCCCGGACCGAGCGGGTTGGTGACAACGGCGCTGTTATTGATAACGGTACCGTTCGTGGCGCCACTATTAATGGTGACATCAAAGACGACCGTGACGCTGCCGGCGGCCGGGACGGAGATGTTGGTGATGTTCAAATAGCCGTTGAGGTTGCTGCCGGTGCCGCTGTAGGTTGAGCTGTTCGTTGCTCCTGGGGGGAGACTGATGATGCTGGCGGCGGTGATCGCATTGACATCCGCCGGGATATCGTCCGTCACCGTAACGCCGCTGACATTGCCGCCGCCGCTATCAGTGATGGTGATGGTATAACGCAACACATCCCCTGGTTCCGGGTCGCCGCCGTTGAGATCGACCCAACTTTTCGTCGATGTGATCAGGTTGGGGCAGCCCATGGTGAAGCCGGTGCGATCGGTCGATCCGCTGGTTCCGTAGGGCGATTGCAGAATATAGGTGCCGCTCGGCAGGCCCCCTTCGTTTTGGGTACTGTCGGCGTTGTCCGTCAGCCCAAGGATATCGGCCCCGCTGCTCTGCACAGAATTAGCTTGATTGTAGACATTGCTGCAGACCGGTGCGTTGGCCTCGGCACGGATACGAGCCGTGACGATGCCGCCCGCCGGGATGGTGATATTCGAAGCAAGGAGTGTGGTTGATGCTGATCCATCATACGCACTGTTGGCGCTCCCGATGGCGCCACCGGCGGTGCTGATGGAGAGGGATCCTCCGACATAATCGATCCCGGCGGGGAGGGTGTCGGTGATATTAAAGCCGGAGATCGCGCCGCTCGATCCGTTGCGGTAAACGACCGTATATTCGATGGTATCGCCGGGGTCAACTTTACCGGGAACACCGTTATCAATCGCCAGGGTCGCCCCCTTGATCGCCGGTGGGCAGAAAGTGCCCGGTTGAATGCCCGGAACGTTGGGGAGGTCGTAGGTGGTGATCCCGCCATTACCGGACGTTGAGCCAAAAGTATCTCCACCGCTCGAAAGTCCCGGCAGCCCGGCATTATAAGCAGCCGTTACGTTGAACCCGGTCGAAGGGCTGTAAGCAATGAATCCGCCGCCACCACCACCACCGGGACCATGACGATCAATCGCGGGGACTGTCCGTTCTCGCCATGCATTTCCTCCGTTACCTCCGGAGACGTTCACGGTGGCATTACCGTTAAAATAGGATTGTAAAACGACTGAACCGCCGCCGCCCCCGCCGCCAGCACCGTCATTCTGAACATTGTAGCCATCCGCACCGCGAGCGTCGATCAGCCCGGAACCGGTGATGCTCCCGGCGCGGATGAGGACGATGCCGCCACCGGCAGCACCCGAGGAGCAGGCACCAGCCCCTGCCGAACAGGAGACACCTGGCGGTGACGCATAAGTGGCGGGGTCGGCTGTTCCGTCATTGGTGGTACCGGCACCACCCCCGCCACCCAGAAAGATTCGGTTAAAAGCCAGGAGGCTGGAGAAGCTGGCGCCACCACGACCGCCACTGGCAACATTGGAGTTCCAGGAGTTACCCCCTTGACCACCATAACCGTAGTTACTGCCGCCACCGCCGCCGGTATTCTCATCATTCGCGGTGGGACGACCATCAGTACCGCCACCACCGGCGTTACCAGGAGCGCCGCGTGCGTAAGAACCGTTAGGGTAACCTTCGCCGTTGCTGGCATTGGTGTCGAGCACCGTCGGGGCGGCATTGTAAGTGGCGGTATTATTAAGATAACGGGGTCGGCCGGCAATCCCTTCACCCTTGGAGGCATTAGTTGTGCTGGTGGACATTGTCCGAAAATCACTGTTAAGAAATCCGGTTGCTCCGCCGAGGGTGCGACCGGCGCCGCCACGGAAGCCGCGTCCGGCGACATTGACAGAAGGGTTGGCTGAAAGGTCCAAGGTGTTTTCAACGTCCATGGCGACGATGCCACCGGTAGTGCCATCCCAGGCAGGAGTCGTCACCGCCCCGGTCGTCGTTGCGTTGCCATACTGCGGAACCCGTACGGCTTGCCAGCGGCTCTGGCCGTTGCTGCTAGCAGCGTAGTTCCGGGTGCGGTAACTGTTGGTGAGAGCCGGAGTAAAGCTAAGAGTTCCACCCGCGGCGGTGACTGTATTGGTGGCAAGGACGTATTCGTACAGGCCGGCACTCTGGATATTTGTCGCACCGCTGCCGGTGCCGGCGTTAGCACCGTAGTTGGCAGTATTAGTACTGTTAATATCGGCGTCCTGCATCTGGATGATCAGCACCAGATCCCCGGCGACGATGCTATTACCGGCACTTCCGGCACGACGTGCACCGAGAGTCAACGAGCTGTTACCCGCCGACGGTGAGCCGCTGCCCGGCCAGTAATCGTTGATGACGCCATTGGGGAACCCGTTACCCGTCGCGCCGGGCGTTCCGCAAAGGAGCACAGCATAGGCGAGCGACGCAGGCCACACCACGAGCAGGGTCAGGCTCAAGATTGCGATGATCGTGAAAGTATTTTTGCTCTTCATGCCTGATTCCACATGCTTGGAGATTCGGTTTGTGAGCTAATAGCGCGATAAGATTTACTTAATCTTTGAAAAAAATACAAAACGCCCATTTTCATGCCGAAAATGGGCGTCAGGCCGTAACCGCAATGAATGTGCGATCCGATCTTGTCCACCTTCTCTTCGGCGGCCCGGCTGCCCGTTGCTGAAACGGACCCGTTGCTCTGCGTCGCCGGGTTACCCCGGTTCTGCTCTTTTCGGAGAGGAAGATCTAAAACTAATTTTGTAATCTCTGTATACCTTTGTTTTATAAGAGAAGCAACTTTTATTAGCACTTTGCATGCCAGAAACAAAAAGCCGTTACAGGAAGGGTTTAGCCGGATTCAGTGAGGTATTCTGTGCGGAAATATATAAAAGTAGCGATTTTGACTATCCATTATGGATAGTCGTTTGGGTTTTTTTGAGAAGGTAAGCGAATTACCCGTTGTCGGGGTGATCACTATCGAGGCCGAAACGGGCGAGTCGGCGACGAAAAGTGTAATAATTCATCTCCAGCAACCGCGCCGCAACCATCTTCTTGCCCGCGGCCGCATCCAGGGCACGCAGCAGAGCCCAGCGTTCCACCGCGTGCATGGCCAGCGGAAACGTGGCGTTAGTCGGTTCCGGTGTAGCGGAAAGAGTCGCCGTGGGTGATTTCTCCGCTACGTTGCAGTCGATCAGACATTTCTCGTCGATAGAGTGGTCAGCAAAGAGGGTGATTCGCCGGATGGTGTTCCGCAGTTCGCGGATATTTCCCGGCCACGGCTGAGCCTGCAAAATAGTATAGACTTCAGGCGTGATCTCGGGGATTGGGCAGCCGAGTTCCAGGCAGGTTTCGCGGAGAAACTGATCAGTCAAGGTGGAAATATCTTCCGGAATCGTGCGCAGGGCCGGCAATTCAATGGTCATCCCGGCAAGGCGGTAGTAGAGGTCGAGGCGAAAGCGCCCCTCCTCGGCTTCAAGGAGGAGCGGTTTGTTGCAAGCGGCAATAATCCGGATCTTCGCGACGCTCTTCTGATTGCTCCCCAGAGGGGAAAAGATCTTCTCTTCGACCAGGCGCAGCAGCATCGCCTGGATGGCTGGTGGCGCAGCATCGATGTCATCGAGAAAGAGGGTTCCGCCTTCAGCCGTTTTGACCAGACCTTCCCGTTTGCGATCGGCACCGGTAAAGGCGCCCTTTTCATGACCGAAGAGTTCGGCGGCGATGAGCGATTCGGGGATTGCGCCGAGTTGGACAGTGACAAAAGGGCCGGCGCTCAAAGGACTCAAACTGTGGATGATCGCCGCCAGTCGGGATTTCCCGCTGCCGGTCTCCCCCTGAATCAGGACGGTAAAATCGGTGTGAGCGGTCCGCTCGACCTGGCGGGCGAGCATCTTCAACCGCGGACCTTTGCCGAGAAGATTCTCGACCGAGATGAGGAGTTCTTGTTCGAGATCTTGCAGCTGCCGGCTCTGAACTATCGGCAGGGCGGCCCGTCCGAGAGCTTCCAGAAGCTGCGCTGCGTCGGTCGGTTTTTGCACAAAACCGGCGACCCCGAGTTCAATCCCTTTGAGTAAATAAGGGATCTCCGTAAAGGCTGTATAGAAGAGGAGGGGGGTCTCGGGCGAGCGGCGTTTGAGTTCGGCGGCGAAGGTCAGTCCATCCATCTGCGGCATACGAATATCAGTGAGGACGACGTCGATACCACCCTGGCTGAAGAGTTCCAATCCTTGCAAGCCATCGCCGGCGGTAATGATCCGGCCGCAGTAGAGAGTCAGGAAATCGACGGTTGCCTGACGCAGGGCGAGATCGTCTTCGATATAGAGGAGAGTGATATTCTTCAGCTTGGTCTTCATCTCAGTCCTCGTTGTGGTAAAGGGAGGGATATAGAAAAGGTCGTGTCGCCGGGTTGACTGCGATAGTTTAATTCGCCTTTGAAACCATCGGTAACGATCGTCCTGACGATAAAGAGACCGATCCCCGACCCTCCTGAGCTGTTTTTGCTGGTGACAAAGGGGTCGAAGAGAGTGGTGGCGAGGGCCGTGGGGACACCACTGCCATTGTCATGGATGGCGATGCAACAGCGCTGCTCGTCTGTACTCAAATCGATTGCAATCCGTCCGACAAAATTTTCCCCTTCCAGCTCTTTCAACTCCTGGATCGCTTCGCGCGCATTCGCCAGCAGGTTGATCAGTGCCTGCTTGAACTGATTGGGATAGCCGTATAGCTGCCGATCTTCTGCGGCGGTGACGGTCAGTTCGATTTCGATCCCCCTCTCGGCAAACTGGGGGGCAACCAGCTGGATGGTTTCTTGTAACTTGTCGCCGGGGGAGAAATCTTCGCAGAGTCGATTCGGACTGTAGAAGTAGCGGAATTCGTCGATCGTCTCCGACATATGGCGAATCTGCTCCATTGCTCTCTGTCCGGTACTGTATACCTCGCCGGCGGACAACATCCCCTCTTCCTGCAGGACGACGAGTCGCTGGATGATCATCGCCAGGGCTGCCAGGGGCTGACGCCATTGGTGTGCGATGACCCCGAGCATTTCGCCCATGGCGGCGACTTTGGCATTCTGGGCGAAATTCCGATCATGCAGGAGCCGCTTTTCGGTCTCCTCCTCCACCTGCTGGGAGAGTCTGGCGTTGAGTTCAAGGAGCTGACTTTGGTAGCTGTCGCTGATCTGCAAGGTTTTGTCGCGTTGGTGCAGGAGAGCACGGTAGCTTTCGGTCAGAGCGCTGTATTCGGCGGGGAGATCGACAGACGGATCCACCCCCCTCCCTCCGGCCAGAATCTCTTCGGCTCTCTGCAGGGGAGCGGCGTATAAATTTTCCCGTGACTTGAAGCGATTCATTGCATGCCTCCATCCTGCCACGCTTGCACTAACCCATTCATATTCCCTCCCCATGTCGCCAATATCCTTTCTCCGGCCTTGTCGAAGGGGACACCTTCACCGAGATCTTTAAGCAGCTCGATGATCGGCGCTTCGCCAAAATGCTCGATGAGAAAGTTGGTGAGACTCAGACTCTGCCCGTAGGCAAGGGAGACTTCTGCCGGACTCAGACCGGCAAAGGATTTTTCAAAGCGGGAAAACGGAATCATCTTTTCTCCCTGGGCCAGACGTGCTTCGAAGTGGATCGTTGTTTCACCTGCCGCCCACTGTGCCAAACCTTCATTGAGCCAAAGGGGGACATGATTGCGGGCCAGGGCGCGGATGAGCACGTGTGCATATTCGTGATAAAGGATGCGCCGCAGATTTTCGTTCATACCGGTGAGGCCGCCGACCGGGATGCGGATCTTGCCATCGTACAGGCCGCCGCTCCAATCCGGGGCGTTGGTGAGACTCTTGAAGTCACGGTTGCCATAGAGGATGACTTCGGTCTTCTGCCGCGGCCAGAGCTGAAAACGGCTGCCGAGATCGACATAAGCGTCCTCCAGCGTGGCCAGGGCCGATTTGCCGAGTTCATCGCCGCCGCCTTCAAAGGTGACGGTAAAATTCCCTCCATAGTTTTTGTCCATCTTCTCTTCGATCTGCCACTCTTTAGTTAACTTCTCTTTGTAACCGAGAATTTCTTTATCCTGCGGCGCCAGGTGTAGGGCCTTGTCGATTTCTTCAAAGGCAGCTGGGAAATCGCCTTGTTGTGCGGCAATCTCGGCGAGAAGGCGATGGATCTCCGCCCGTTCTCCGACGGTTGTCAGCGCTGACCGCAACACTTTGCCGGCGCGCTGATAATCACCGCTGCGCAGCAGTACATAACCGAGAGCCATCTGGGCGTTGCCGTCTTGCGGATGCTTTTCGGCAATCTCTGTGATGATGGGCAGTGCGTCTTTAACCTTCCCCTGATGGAGGAGGTCGATCCCGTCCTGCAAGGTCTGTCGCTGCGTCGCCCACGCCGGGGAAGAGAGGAAGAGGAGGAAGAGGAGGAAAATCAGGAGAATTCTCATGGCCGCTTCCCTTGCTGGAGAATGGGAAGCATGGCGTCGTGGATCCGTCCGTTGCTGGCCAGGCATTCGAGTTGATTCGGAGTAAAGGGTGCGCCGTCAAAGTTGCTGATCCGCCCGCCAGCTTCGGTGACCAGCAGCATGCCGGCGGCGGTATCCCAGGGCTTGAGCTTCATCTCCCAAAAACCGTCGAAGCGTCCGGCGGCCACGCAGGCCAGATCGAGACTGGCAGCGCCGGGGCGGCGGCAGGCCTGGGCCTTTTCCTGGAAGTGCATGAAATGGTCGAAATTATTGGCGGCGGTGGCAGAACTGGCCGGCGCAAAGCCGGTGGCGAGGAGGGCGCGATCGAGACGGTTGATCGCGGAGACCTGCAGCGGTTGATTGTTCAGGGTTGCGCCCTCTCCTTTAACGGCAACATAGAGCTCTTCATAGATGGGGTTATAGACGATGCCCAGAATGATCTCGCCGGCTTTTTCGAGGGCGATGGAGACGGCAAACCAGGGGAAGGCGTGGGCAAAGTTGGTGGTACCGTCGAGGGGGTCGATGATCCAGCGAAAAGGGCTGGCGGTCTGCGGGTAAGTTCCTTCCTCGGCAAGGAGATTATGCTCGGGAAAGCGTGTCTGGATAAGGGCGACAATCGCTGCTTCGGCTTCGCGGTCCGCTTCGGTGACGAGATCTTTCGCGCTCTTCTCTTCGATCTGCAGACGGGTGCCGAAGCGGCGACGCAGGATAGCACCACCGGCACGAGCGGCGGCCAGGGCAATCTCTTTCATGGAGAATTCCTTTGCAGGTAAAGGGTGCCGCAGCCGCCATCGGCGCTGTTGCGCCAGGGATTCGGCCGGCGCACCGAGATGCCCGCTGCTTGCAGGTAGTCGTGCCAGTGATCGATCTTCTCCGTGTTGCTAGAAAAGTTCATGCCAGCGACCGGGTTGTAACGCAACAGATGCAGGGTGAAATCCGGCCAGCGCTGCATCATCGTCAGCAACGCTTGCCGGTCGCTGTGGCGATCATTGATGCCGGCGAGCAGGAGGTAGTTGATGCCGATTTTGCGGCGCTTGCGGCGCGAAATCAAGGGGTAAATCCGGTCAATTTCGTGGTAAAGCCGCAAAAAGTCCGGTCCGTTCGGGATAAGTTGCCGGTGGATGTCGGCGGCCGCGGCGTGCAGGGAGATCATGACGCCATTGGTGGCGAGGGTGATCAATTCTTCCAGATGGCGAAGGGTAACGCCGGTGGTGGTGACCGAGACCCCGAGTCCCTGCTTCTGGCAGCTCACCATGAAGCTGCGGACATTCTCCCAGTTTTGCAAGGGTTCACCGATTCCCGAGATGGTCAGTCGCTGGGGTGCGAAGCCATTTTGGTGAAGTTGATGTAGTTGCAGTTCCAGTTCTGCAACGGTGAGTTGTCGCTTAAGACCCTGGTTGCCGGAGGCACAGAAGGGGCAGGCCAGAGCGCAGCCGGCCTGTGATGAAATACAGAGGGTGCCGGAGCCGTAATAGACCGCTTCGATAACCAGGTCGTCTGTGAGGCTGATCGGGAATTTGAAGTTAGGGGCAGGGGCCAATCTTTGTGTTTGCATCATCAGAGCATAGGAGAAAGTGATTATTTTGTCGAGTGTGAAGCGCCTTGAAATTCGGAGGGACATTTTTGGATTCGTGTTACTCAGTGAGTACTTTTATTGAAACTGGCTCTGCCGTTTTTTTTATCACTGCCATAAAATGTGCTTTAAAAGTATGCACAATACTGAAATATCGACTATTTTTTAATTAAATTGCACATCGGTTCTAGCGAATTTGTTTGGCATGAAATTTGATATTAATGGAGACGAGTTATGCGTTGTCCACTCCAAACCGGAGGTTAAATCTATGTGTCGTATCGGCGCCATCAAAAGTCGCAATTATGTTCATCCCAGTCTGGCCCTGCTCCTTATGCAATCCCAACAGAAAGGGCACGATAATTCCGGCTTTGCCATGGTCATGCAAGACCTCGGTGGTCTCTTTGAGGGGTACAAGCACCTCCCGACCCTCTCCATGGCCTGTACCGACGAAGGACTGAAGCTTGCCGAGGATATCCTGCATGCCGCCGGTTTCAACCGGGTGTTGCAGTGGGTGCCGGAGACCAATAATCTCCCCGGTCTCGATATTAACGCCATGCCCAACTACGTCTTCGAGACTTTTCAGTATCCGAAAAACTACCGTTCTGCGCCACAAAAGGAGAAGGAGGATCTGCTGCTGGAGATGCGCCTCAAGTTGCGCGAGACTTTAGAAGAAGATGATCTCGGTTTTGTTTACTCTTTCTGGCCGGATGTCATCACCCTCAAGGAGATCGGTGATCCCAAGGATATCGGGACCTATTTCAACCTTTGGGAGCCGGATAACAAGTTTACCGCCAAGGTCATTACTGCCCAGTGCCGGCAGAATACCAACTATGATATCGTCCGTTATGCGGCCCACCCTTTCTTTCTCCAGGGCTATACCGCTCTGGCCAATGGCGAGAATACCTTTTATCAAAAGAACAAAGAGTTTCAGGCCAAGCTGCATCACGGCTATATCGGCTTTGAGTCGGATTCGCAGTGTTTTCTTTACACCATGCACTACATTCACCGCGTTCTCGGCTGGCCGCTTAATTATTACAAGCACGTCATCACTCCGCTCCCCTTTGAGGAGCTTAGTAGTCGGACGGACAGCGATGTTCTCCTTTCCATTCGTCAGTCGCTGGCCCATCTTGAGATTAACGGACCCAACACCATTATCGGCGTCATGCCTGACAGCACCCTCTTCACCTGTTGCGATGCCAAGAAATTGCGGCCTATTGTCATCGGCCGTTCCGAGGAGATGGTTGTCTTCTCTTCCGAGGTCTGCGGCATCAACGAACTCCTCCCTGATCGCAATTGGGAAGACGATATCTACCCACACGAGCGCGAAATGATTACGATCGATGCCAATTTGGAGGTGCAGAGATGGAAACAGAAAAAGTCCAGGATCTGACTCCTAACGATCTCCCCTGGAAGCTGCGTTACGACGCCAGCCGTTGCACCCTCTGCGGTTCCTGTGTCGCTACCTGCTCCTTTCGCGCTATCGAAGCCAAGGTTGAACGCCGGCGCATGGTCTTTTCCGAAGGGGATTTTCCTGATCCGCAGCAGCGCTTTTCGGCGGTACCGGTGATTCGTCAGGTCAGTACCCTGGTCAGTCACTGCCGTGGTTGTGGTGCCTGCGAAAAGGTTTGCCCAAATAATGCCATCGGTCCGGTTCGCAATATCGATAACCGCTTGCCGATCGTCACCCGTTGTCTCTCCGGCGATTCGATCAAGCGTGGCGGCCGTAAAAATCTCGAGTCGACAGTACGGACTCTTGACAAAATGCGCGTTGGTCGCATTTCGCAGATGACCGACCCTAGTCTCGATGCCCAGCGTCATACCTTTGACCTGCTTGCTCCCTTTGGTCGCATCTTGCCCGCAGGGAAACTTCCTTTTCATATCGGAATTAACGGAGAGTTGATCAAGGATGGTCAGGCACCACCAGTGCGCTGGATTTACCCGGTTGTCATCGGCGACATGTCGATCGGTGCCCTTTCCTGGCGGATGTGGGAAGCAATCGCTATGGCCGTCGCTTACCTTAATGAGGAATGCGGCATGCCGGTACGGATGTGTACCGGTGAGGGGGGCGTGCCAGTGCGCCTGCTCAAGAGCAAGTACCTCAAGTACATGATTCTGCAGATCGCCTCTGGTCACTTTGGGTGGAACCGCATCGCTAATGCCTTACCGCACATGATCGAAGATCCTTGCGGGATCATTATCAAAATCGGCCAGGGAGCGAAACCGGGGGATGGTGGTCTGCTCATGGCGCAGAAAGTCGCCGATCACATTCAGGCGATTCGCGGCGTTCCCAAGACAGATCTGTTGTCTCCTCCCAATCATCAGGGGCTGTATTCGATCGAAGAGAGCGTGCAGAAGATGTTCCTTTCCATGAATGCTGCTTTTAAATTCCGGGTGCCGGTAGCAATCAAGGTGGCAGCTTCGTCCACCTCGGTCTCGGTCTTTAACAACCTTGTACGTGACCCTTACAATATTGTCGGCGGTTTCTTTCTGGATGGTGTTGATGGCGGTACCGGCGCCGCTCATGAAGTCTCTCTCGATCATACCGGACATCCGATCGTTTCCAAGTTACGCGATTGTTACCTCGCTGCTGTTACCCAGGGGCGTCAGGAACAGATCCCGCTTTGGGCCGCTGGTGGTCTTGGTCGTACCGGCGATCTCGCCGCAGATGCTTTCAAGATGATGTGTCTCGGCGCAAACGGTGTGTTTGCTGGCAAATTGATTCTGCAAATGGCCGGCTGTGTCGGTAACGAGATGGGGCGGTGCAATGCCTGCAACACCGGCCTTTGTCCGGTCGGGATTACCACCCAGAATTCGACACTGGTTCGCAGGCTTGATCCCGAAAAAGCGGCACAAAATATCGTCAACTATTACCTGGCGATGGATCAGGAGTTGAAGAAGTTGATGGCGCCGATCGGTAACTCATCTCTGCCGATCGGCCGTTCCGATGCGCTGATTACCACCGATCGGGCTGTGGCCGAGCGTCTGAAAATCCAATACGTCTGTTAACGGGAGGAAAATTATGCCCGCTCAAATTCAAGGTTTCGACCAGAATAATAAAAGAATTTCCACTCAGGATCTCCTCCAGAAGATTTATCAGGGTCTGGATGCCGGTCAGACCGAGTTCGAAATCCTCTCCTCCGGCCATCATGACATCGGCGGCCCGCTGTGGTCGACCGATGGTCAGACCCTGCGTTTTACCGTCAAAAATCCCGGACAGCGGGTCGGTTCCTTCGGCTTGGCCGGCACCGAGATCATTGTCGAAGGTTCGGCCCCGGCCGATGCCGGCTGGCTCAACTCCGGCGCGATCCTGACTGTCCGCGGCGATGGTGGCGATACAACGGCGCACTGTGCCGCCGGCGGAAAAATTTATATCGGTGGCCGGGTCGGAACCCGCTCCGGTTCGTTGATGAAGCATGACCCTGCTTATCCTGCCCCGGAATTCTGGGTGCTGAAGAATACCGGCTCCTTCTCCTTCGAATTCATGGGAGGCGGCACGGCGGTTGTCTGTGGATTCGGTTGTGAGGATCTGGATTCCATCCTTGGTGATCGTTCCTGTATCGGCATGGTCGGGGGGACGATTTATGTGCGGGGCCCGGTCAAGGGAATTCCCGACGATGTCTGGCTCCTCGATCTCGACGATGGCGATCGCGACTTCCTCCGCAACGGTCTGCCGATCTTCCTGCAACAGATTGAGCGGCCGCAGCATCTGGCGACCCTCTCGGACTTCTCCGGTTGGCGCAAGATCGTCGCCAAAACTCTGGAGGAGCGCAAGCACATCCACCGTGTGACCATGCGCGAATTTCGTCTCAACAAGTGGGTCGATGGCGGGATTTTCGGCGATATTGTCGATGATGATTATGCGCGGGTGAGTGGCCTGGTCGGCACCGGTGAGGATCGTCTGAAGATCCCGCACTGGCAGGACAAGCGTTATGGTGCCCCTTGTCAGACCTCCTGTCCAAGCGGTATCCCGACCCAGGATCGCATCAATCTGCTGCGTGCCGGCAAGACCCAGGAAGCTTTGGAGTATGTCCTGAGGTATTCTCCGTTCCCCGGCTCGGTCTGCGGCGAAGTCTGTCCCAATCTGTGTATGGATGCCTGTACCCGCCGCTTTATTGACCATCCCGTCGCCATGAAGGAACTGGGTCGTCTTTCCCTCGATGCCGTCGCCCCGGTTGCCAAGGAATCGACCGGTAAGTCAGTGGCAGTCATCGGTGGCGGTCCTGGCGGTCTCTCGGCAGCGTGGCAACTACGTCTGGCCGGACACGCCGTTACTGTCTATGAATCGGATGTAGAGGTCGGAGGAAAACTGCGTCAGGTCATTCCTTCTGAGCGCCTTCCGGCGGAAATTCTCAGTTCGGAGATCAAGCGGATCAAACAGAGTGGCATCACTGTCAAGATTTCAACCAAGGTCGATGCGTCGCTCTTTGCGCAAATCCGTCAAGAGCATCATGCCGTCGTTATCGCCAGCGGCGCCCACAATCCGGTGATCATCCCCTTTGTCGGCCATGAACGCCTGGTTAAAGGTCTCGATTTTCTCAAAGCGATCAACAATGGCCAGCGTCCGGCTATCGGCGAACGGGTCGTCGTCCTCGGTGCTGGCAACGCTGGCATGGATGTCTGTCTCGGTGCTTACGCCATGGGCGCCAAGCAGGTCACTTCTATCGAT
>JAXMLA010000355.1:0-6618 GCA_034370465.1 Desulfuromonadales bacterium | reverse complement strand
TTTTGTCACCCGGGGGCGCGGCGTGACCGTGCACACCGTCGACTGCAACCACGCCTTGCTGTCCGACCCGGAACGGCGGATCGATGTCGAGTGGGACCTTAAAAAGAAGGCGACACGGCCGGTCAAGGTGCGGGTCTACTGTTATGATCAACAGGGGATGCTCGCCAGTATTACCGGAGCGATCACCAACTGTGATGCGAATATCGTCAGCGCCAGCATCATGTCGACCCCCGACCATCGCGGTCTCAACAACTTTGAGCTCGATGTGCAGGATCTCGCCCACCTTAACCGGGTGATCAACGCGTTATTGAAGATCAAGGGTGTCTATAAAGTCGAGCGCTTGCGCAGTTGAAAAAGCGAAAGCAGGAAGGAGCAGGAAGATGGCACTTGAGGTGGTGAGTAGTGCAGGGGCGCCGGCGGCGATCGGGCCTTATTCGCAAGGAATGCGCGCGGGGGATTTTGTCTTTTTTTCCGGACAGATTCCCCTCGATCCGGTCAGCGGCGAGGTCGTTGCCGGCGGGATAGAGGCCCAGATTGAACAGGTGATGGCGAATTGCGCAGCGATGCTGGCCGCGACCGGGGTCGGCTTCGAGCGGGTGGTCAAGACGACCATCTTTCTCGTCGATATGGCGGATTTCGCAGTGGTGAATGCCGTTTATGGTCGGCATTTCCCGACAAATCCGCCGGCGCGGTCGACGGTGCAGGTCGCAGCTCTCCCCCGGGGCGTGGCGGTCGAGGTCGAGTTGGTCGTTTATTGCGGTTCTTGATAAAAAGAGAAGAGAGAAAAGAAAACCGGGGGATGGACAAAATGTCCATCCCCCGGTTTAACTGGCGGATATTCCTGGCGGCGTTTTGTTGATCAGACCACTTTAGTGACCGACCCGGAGCGGATGCAACGGGTGCAGACTTTCATGGTGCGAACAGTACCGTTGTTCAGCGCTTTGACGTGCTGAAGATTCGGGTACCAAGTCTTCTTGGTTTTGTTGTTCGCATGACTGACATTATTGCCGGTGGAAGGTTTTTTCCCGCAAACTGCACAAATTCTCGACATGATCCTTCGACCTCCTAAAGAGTAGACGCGAATTGATAGCATCCTTTAGGGGGAAAGGCAACAGGTTTTTTTCTTTTTCGGCATTGCCTGGACGGCGGGCCTCCTTTATACTCCACCGTTCGAGAGTCGGTTTCCACTCTTGCTCCCCTGAGGATGAGATATTTATGCGTGACCAGAATAAGCGTTTCAGTTCAAGTGCCGTGTTGTTTATCCGTAAGGAGGCGAGCCATGTTTGAACCTCTCCCCTTGACCGCGGATGAAACGATCCGCTGGCATGGGCGTCCCGCGCCGCGGGCCTATACCTTTCGTAATTGGCGGCAAAGTCTTTGGGGACTGGCGCTCCTCCTTCCTTGCCTGATCTGGCAGCTCGTCGGGATTGAGCTGGTTGCCAACGGCGCCCCTGCCTGGGTGGCCTGGCTCCCCCTGCCGTTCAATCTTGGCTGCCTTTATCTCGCCTTTGGTCAACTGCTGATTGCCCGGCTGGAATGGGAGCAGATCGTTTATGTCGTGAGTGAGCGCAGCCTTTATCAGCGCACCGGATTTTTCCGTTCGCGGGTGCGCTCGTTGCCGCTAGCAGCGGTGACGCGCGTCCGCAAAAAAGACCTCGGGCCGAATCTCGCCACCGTCCGTATCGACGGCAGAGATGGAGAGTTCCTCCTCTTTACGGCGATCGAACATTCCGAACTCCTGTTGCGCCTTTTCCCCGATCTGACCGGGGAGGAGAGGGCGCAAAAAAATTGATCTTCTCCCTGCCCCGCCACACCATAACCGCACTTTCTTTCAGGAACAATCATGGCAAAGAGTTTTTATCTGGAAACATTCGGCTGTCAGATGAATGTCGTCGATTCGGAGCGGATCGTCGCCACCCTGCACGACCTCAATTATCAGCAGGTCGACAACCCGGAAGCGAGCGATCTCATCCTCCTCAATACCTGCTCGGTACGCGACAAGGCCGAGCGCAAGGTCTATGGCCATCTCAATCGCTTTAAAGCACTGAAGAAGGAGAATCCCCGGCTGATCATCGGGGTCGGCGGCTGTGTCGCTCAACAGGAAGGGGAGAAGATTCTTAAAAAACTCCCCTTTGTCGATCTCGTCTTTGGCACCCACAATGTCCACCGCTTTGCCGAATTGGTCGGTGCAGTCGCCGTGCGCCGCGGTCAGCAGTTGGCCACGGAATTCCTTGATCGCGAAACCCGCCTGCGCCTCTTTCCCCGTCGCGCCGCCGGCAGCGGCATGGCCCGTTTTGTCACGGTCATGCAGGGGTGTGACAACTTCTGCACCTACTGCGTCGTCCCGCTGGTGCGCGGCCGCGAGATCAGTCGCCCCTGCGCTGAAGTCCTTGATGAAGTTCGCGCTCTGGCCGGGCAAGGGGTCAAGGAGATCACCCTGATCGGCCAGAACGTCAACTCCTATAACCGCCAGGAAGCGATGGCCCCCGACTTTGCCGGGCTGTTGCAGCAGGTGCATGCGATTGAGGGGATTGAGCGGATTCGTTTTGTCACCTCGCATCCCCGCGACCTCTCCGATGCCCTCATCGACTCTTTCGCTTCCCTGAAAAAGCTCTGCCCCCAGCTCCATCTGCCGGTACAGAGCGGTTCCGACCGCATCCTGACGGCGATGAACCGTGGCTACACGGTCGCCGATTATCTCGGCAAGGTCGAGCGCTTGCGGGCAGTTTGTCCGGATATTCGCCTGAGTTCCGATGTCATTGTCGGCTTCCCCGGTGAAACCCAGGAGGATGCTGAGGCTTCTTTAGCTCTGGTACGGGAGATCGGTTACGCCGACATCTACCTCTTCCTGTATTCGCCGCGCCCCGGAACCGCCGCGGCCGCGCTGGTCGATACCACCCCGGCCGCGGTGAAGCAGGTCCGCTTCGAAGCGATCCTGGCCGCCCAGAAAGAGAATAGTCAAAGGATCTGGGGTGCTGATGTCGGGCAGGTTCTGCCGATTCTGGTCGAAGGACCGAGTCGCCGTAACGGCGAGGAGTCCCTCTTTGGCCGCTCCCCCTGGAACCGGATCGTCAATTTTCGCGGCGATCCGCATCTGGTCGGGTCGATCGTGCCGGTGAGAATTATTCGCAATAATACCAATACCCAGTTCGGCACTATCCTTTAGCTAACAATGGAGGTTCCATGATCGATCTGCATACCCATACTCTCTTCAGCGACGGTGAGTTGATCCCCGCCGAATTGACCCGGCGTGCCGCCTTTGCCGGTTATCGCGCTCTGGCGATGACCGATCACGTCGATCTCTCCAATCTCGACTTCATTCTGCCGCGCCTGCTGAAAGTCGCCGCTGATCTCGGCCAGGCCTGGGGGTTGACGGTCCTCGCCGGCGTCGAACTCACCCACATTCCGCCGGCGCAGATCGCTGCTGCAGCCGCGCAGGCCCGGCAACTCGGGGCGCAGATCATCGTTTGCCACGGCGAGACGATCGTCGAGCCGGTCGCCGCCGGCACCAACCTCGCCGCCCTGGCCGCCGATATTGACATCCTGTCCCATCCCGGCCTGCTCAGTGCCGAGGAAGCAGCGCTGGCCGCAGAGCGTGGGATCTTCCTGGAAGTGACCACCCGCAAGGGGCACAGTCTCACCAACGGTCATGTCGTCAGAATGGCGCAATCCGCCGGCGCAAAGCTGGTGGTCAACAACGATGCCCATGCTCCCGGCGACCTCGTCTCTCTGGAGATGGCGCGCAAAATCGCCCTCGGCGCCGGTCTCGATGAAGTTGGTTTTGCCGCCTGTCGGCGCAACAGCGAAGAGTTGGTGGAAAAGGGATTGAGGTTGGGGAGGAACTGAACATGAATCAAGCCGATTACGCCTTTCTCAAGGAGTTGGTCGAAGCACCGAGCCCCTCCGGTTTTGAACAGCCGGTACAGCGAATCCTGCGCCGCGAACTGACCCCCTTTGTCGACGAGCTGCGCAGCGATGTCCTCGGCAATCTCATCGCCCGCATCGATGGCCGCGGCCCTGCGCCCCTCAAGGTGATGCTGGCAGCGCACTGTGACGAAATCGGCTTCATGATCCGCTATATCGACGAGCAGGGCTTCCTCTGGTTCGCGCCGATCGGCGGCGTCGATCCCCACCTCTGTCCGGGGCAGCGGGTCACGGTGCAGAGCGAATCCGGACCGATCCTCGGGGTGATCGGCAAGAAACCGATCCACCTCATCGAGGCCAAGGACCGTGACATTGTCGTCAAATTCCGCAATCAGTTCATCGACATCGGCTGCAGTTCCCGCACCGAAGCCGAGGCTCTGGTCGCCATCGGTCAGCCGGTGACCTTTGCGGTGACCCTGGAGCGGTTGCAGGGAGAGAAGGTCACCAGTCGCGCCTTTGATGACAAGATGGGGGTCTTTGTCCTTTCCCAGGTGCTCAAGGAAGTACGGCGGCGCGGCGTGCCGACCGTGGAACTGTACGGGGTCTCGACGGTGCAGGAGGAAGTCGGCCTGCGCGGCGCCGCCACCAGCGCTTTTGAACTCCGTCCCGATGTGGCGATCATCCTCGAAGTCGGCTTTGCCTCTGATATCCCGGATGCTGACAAGAAGGAGCAGGGGGAGATCCGCCTCGGCGGCGGCCCCATCCTCTCCTGCGGGCCGAATATCAATCCGGCCCTCTTTGCCCGTCTGAAAGCGACGGCGGCGCAGGAGCAGATTCCGGTGCAGATTCTCGCCGAAGCGAGAATTACCGGCACCGATGCCAATGTCGTCCAGCTCTCGCGCAGCGGCGTCGCCACCGCCCTGGTGCGGGTGCCGCTGCGTTATATGCACACCCCGGTCGAAGTCCTCTCCCTCACCGATCTCGAGGCTGCCATCCGTTTGGTCGTGGCCCTCCTTCAGCAGTTGGGCGACCGGCAGGAACTCATCCCGCAGTGATGACGTTAAAAGATTTTTTCTTGACCCTCGCGGTTGTCAAGGTATAAGGTCACCGATTATTTCCTCCCGCCGCAACCTCCCAGCACAAGGAGATCCGCATGATTTTTCCCGAGATTCGTGAAGGTTTGACCTTCGACGACGTCCTGCTCATTCCTGCCCATTCGGTGATCCTCCCCAAAGATGCCGACCTCACTACCTGGCTGACGCCGCAGATCAAATTGAATATCCCCCTCCTTTCGGCGGCCATGGATACGGTCACCGAAGCGCGCACCGCCATCACCATGGCGCGGGAAGGAGGGCTGGGGATTATCCATAAAAATCTCAGTATTTTCGACCAGGCGCATGAGGTCGATAAGGTCAAGAAGAGTGAATCCGGGATGATTGTCGATCCGATTACCATGCGGCCGACCCAGAAGATTCGCGACGCGCTCGAAATGATGGCGAAGTACCGGATCTCCGGGGTGCCGATCACCAATGCCAAGGGGAAACTCCTCGGCATCCTCACCAATCGCGATCTGCGTTTTGAAACCGATTTTGACCTGCCGATCTCCGCGCGTATGACCAAGCGCAATCTCGTCACTGTTCCGGTCGGAACGACTCTCGACGAAGCCCGTGAACACCTCAAGCACACCCGGGTCGAGAAGCTGCTGGTCGTCGATAAAGATCGTTATCTCAAAGGTCTGATCACCATCAAGGATATCGAGAAGGTCAAGAAGTACCCCAATGCCTGTAAAGACAGCCTTGGCCGCCTGCGTACCGGCGCCGCGGTCGGTCCGACCGCGGACATGGAAGAGCGCGCCGAAGCACTCATTCGTGCCGGGGTCGATGTCCTGGTCATTGATACCGCGCACGGCCATTCGCAGGGGGTCATCGAGGGGGTACGGCGTCTGAAGGCCTGTTTCCCCGAGATTTCGATCATTGCCGGCAATATCGCCACCGGCGATGCTGCCACCGCCCTGATCAAGGCCGGAGCGGATGCGGTCAAGGTCGGCATCGGACCGGGTTCGATCTGTACAACCCGGGTCGTTGCCGGGGTCGGAGTGCCGCAGATTACCGCTATCTCCGATGTCGCCCGTGCCACCCGCAAGGCCGGGGTGACGCTGATTGCCGATGGCGGCATCAAATATTCCGGTGAACTCCCCAAGGCGATCGCCGCCGGCGCCAATGTCATTATGATCGGTTCCCTCTTTGCCGGCACCGACGAATCCCCCGGTGAGACGATCCTCTTCCAGGGGCGCACCTACAAGTCGTATCGTGGCATGGGGAGCATGGGGGCGATGAAGCAGGGGAGCAAGGATCGCTACTTCCAGGAGGATGTCGAGAGTGATGTCAAGCTCGTCCCGGAAGGGATCGAAGGCCGGGTCCCGTCGCGCGGCAGCCTCTCGACCAATATCCACCAACTCCTCGGCGGCCTCCGCGCCGGCATGGGCTACACCGGCTGTGCCACCCTCAAGGAGTTGCAGGAGAAGGCGCAGTTCATGCGCATCACCAACGCCGGCCTGCGCGAATCGCATGTCCACGATGTGACGATTACCCAGGAAGCGCCCAACTACCGGGTCGAAAAACCGTCGTAGTCGATTCTTCCGTGGGGGCGACGCGTGGGGCGCCCTTTCTCGTGACCCACACAACAAAATGGGGGGCAGCACGCGGCGCCCCTACGCATCTATAGGCCTCGTCCCATGTCCGACATCCATAGCGA
>JAXMLA010000354.1:0-2857 GCA_034370465.1 Desulfuromonadales bacterium | reverse complement strand
CTGTGGGACGGATTTCTCAAGGCCACGGTGGAGCTTTCGGGCTCCATGGCTGCGGCGGCCTTCAAACCGATGCTTTGGCTCGGCCCGGGCTTTGAATCCTTTCGACATTTCAATCGGTCATGCATTCCGATCGCCTGAACGCCGTGGTAAACAGCTAGCATCCCGACCACAGGAGGTCAGCTGCATGATTGAAACCGACTGGCAAGGCCTTTCGGACGCCCGTTTCGAGAAAAACGCCACCATCCTCGAACTCGTCGAATCCCTCGCCATGGAATCCCTGTCCCTGAAGGAATACAAGGAGCTCCGCGCCGAGTACTGTTACCGCCACGCTGTCTCCGACCGGACCATCCGCAACTACATCACCCGTTACAAAAAGGGTGGAGCTCAGGCATTCCTCGCGCCTATCGTCAGAGAGCCATCCCCGAGGATTCACGACCAGGAACTTGCCGGCGCCATCCTCGCCCTTGTCAAGGAACGACCAACCCGCACCGTTCCCAAGCTCAGGCAACTTCTAACCGTCGATGCGCGATTCACCCAGAAGATCGGGAACGTTTCCGATCGTTCGATCTATCGATTCCTTCTCGAGCACGGCCTGTCGCAGAAGACCCGGCATGCGCTCCTGTCAGAAGATGGTCGCATGTCCTTCCACCGCTTCCAGTCGGCCCGTCCACTCGACCTCGTCCAGGGTGATGCCCGTGACGGTATCTGGCTCGACACGAAAGACGGCAAGAAGAAGACCTACCTTTTCGTCTGGGTTGACGACTACTCCCGCAAGATCCTCTCGGGCAGGTACTACTTCGACGAAAAGCTTCCCCGCATGGAAGATACCTTCAAGCGCCTCGTGCTCCGCTGGGGCATACCTCTGAAGGTGTACCTGGACAACGGATCGGTATACATCGCCAAGCAGTTCGCCTGGATACTCGGCCAGCTCGGGACGGCCAAGCTCCATCACAAACCCTACCAGGCCTACTGCAAAGGCAAGGTCGAAGCCGTCAACAAAACAATCAAGAACGACTTCCAGGGCGAAGCAGCGCGTGCCGGATTCACGACCCTCGAAGAGCTCAACTCCGCCTTCGCCGCCTGGGTCGACCTCGAGTACAACGTCCGCATCCATTCCCAAACCGGCCAGGCTCCCGACAAACGCTTTGCCGACGCGCTCCACAAGGAAATCCGCCGCGTCGCCGACATCGCCTTTTTTGAAGCGCTCTTCCTCATGCGCGTCAACCGCACCGTCACCAAGTACGGCAAGATAAAGCTTGAGTCGAACGAATACCCTGTCACCTCGGCCCCTTACGGTACGGTCGTCGAAGCCCGCTATGATCCCTTTGATCTGGCCAGGGTGTTCATCTTCAAGGATGGGAAGTGCATCGAGATGACGTCCGTCTCAAAACTCGTCCACCGGAGTGCTTCCGCCATCCCCGAGGAATCGAAGGCGTCAGGCCACGAGGTCAGTTCGCATGCCCAGGCATACTTCCAGGCGCTCCGCGAGCAGCACCTCAAGGCGCTCACCTTCAATCCCTCTCCCGTTTCCTACTCAAAGCTCTCGGCAAAGGATTCCCTATGACCACCACGCCCACCCATCCAGTCATGAACTTCTACGGCTTTGCCCGCATGCCCTTCGACAAGGATTTCGAGAGCTCAGACGCATTCCACTCACCGTCGCTGTCCAACGCGGTCGCCATGCTCGCCTTCGGCGTCGAGTCCGAAGATATCCTCCTCGTCTCAGGGCCAATCGGGTCGGGCAAATCCGTCGCGATCCGGTCCTTCATTACCGCCCTCGACCCCAATCGATTCGCTCCGATCTACCTCCGTGGCCTGGGCCTTTCCGCTGCGGATCTCGTCAAATCGGTCCTGCTCTCGCTCCTCATCGAACCGCCGTACAATTACGCCAAGGCGCGGGCCTTGTACTTCAAGTCAGTCGCCGAGCACTCCCACAAGCCCGTCGTCATCATTGACGACGCCCAGGACATGAAGGAGTCGGCGCTCCTGTCTGTCAAGAACCTTGTCAACTTCAACTCGGACTCGAAATCAAAAATAACCTTCATTCTCTGCGGCCAGCCCGAGCTCAAGGAAACCCTGCGCTATTCGCGCCTCGCATCGGTGCATCAAAGAATACGGCACTGGGTGGAATTCTCGAGCCTGTCACTCAAGGATACCTGCGAATACATCGACCATGCCGTCGCTCAGGCAGGCAGACCCTCTCCGGTATTCTCCGACAACGCCAAGGCGGAAATCCACCAGCGGTCGCTCGGCCTTCCGCGCCGTATCAATCGCATTTGCCTTCGGACGCTCTTCGAAGGCGCAGCCCAATCGCGGGCCATCATCGACGGCGCCAATGTGGTCTCCGACGAGGTGTAATATTTTATTCTGGTTGTATGGCATGCCGGGTGGCGACGTCCGGCATTATGCTCTGGCAAGGTTGGGAAAAATTGCTTGGCAAGGAGTGGAACGTAGGACGGGCGGGGAACATAATATTAGCCAAATAAATATATAAGAATGAATATATTGAAACGATAGACATTGAAGAACCATTTTCGATGTAATATAATTCGGGAAAACAAGTGAATCAGATTTGCACGATAGACGTTGATAAACAATGATTGACGTAATATAATTAGGAAAATATAATATTACAAGCTCATACGATAGAAGTTTAATAACCATTTTCGACGAAAGATAATTCAGTCGGAATATTAATTATTGTTTAAAGGATAGACGTTGAAGAGCAATGAGCGACATAATATAATTAAAAAATAATAATATAATAAGTTTATACGATAGACGTTGAAAAAATGTTTGATGTAAGATAATCAAGAATGAAAATATAGATCGAATCATTTGGAAGAATTCATAGGAA
>JAXMLA010000353.1:0-5065 GCA_034370465.1 Desulfuromonadales bacterium | reverse complement strand
TGATAAATCCGGCCTCGGCATCGACTTCAAAATACTCAAGGCGGAGACCCGCCGCCTTCTGGAAACTTTGGATCACAAATATCTCAACGATCTGCCGATGTTTAAAGGGGTCAGCCCTTCATCGGAGAATATTGCCCGTTTTCTTTTCGAAGAACTTGGACAAACCCTCAATAACGCGAATGTCACAGTCACCCTGGTGAATGTCTGGGAATCTGATTTTGCCTGCGCGAGTTATTCCCTTGAGTAGTGCCATGGTGGTCGAAATCTTCTCCTCGATTCAGGGAGAAGGACTGCACCTCGGCCGCCGGCAGATCTTTATTCGCCTTGCTGACTGCAACTTATCTTGTGCGTACTGCGACACGGAGTTTCACCGCGTTTCGATCTTCCCCTGCGAGATTCGTCCTGGCTGTGGTTTCTCGACCGATAGAGAGAATCCGGTCCCGGCCTATGAGATTGCCGAGCTTGTCGCCGGATGGAATCGGGACCTCCCCGGTGCCCACCATTCGATCAGCATCACCGGCGGCGAACCCCTCTGCCAAGCCGATGCTCTCGCTGTCTGGCTGCCGGAACTGCGCAAAATCCTGCCGATACATCTTGAAACCAATGGCACGCTCCCGGAGGCCCTTGCTCCGCTGCTGAACGAGATCGACTTTATCTCCATGGATTTCAAGCTCGCAACGGTGACCGGGGTGACGACTCCCTGGGAGGAGCATAAGCGTTTTCTTGTCCTGGCGGCGCAGACCCCGTGTCAGGTCAAGTTGGTCGTTGGACCGCAGACGTCTTTAGATGAACTCCTTGCGGCCGTTCATTTTATTCACGAAATCGCTCCTGATGTGCCGATGATCCTGCAACCCCAGACGATTGAGCGCCGTGTCAGTGTCGCCGCCCACCAACTCCTGGAGATGCAGGCGTTTGCTGCCGCCATCCATCGTGATATTCGTGTCATCCCGCAAGTCCACCACTTTCTCAATGCCCCTTGAACCGTAGGGAGCTGCCGTCATGTTGATCCCGGAAATGACCATGACTGACTTTTCTGCCGGTCTGCTAAGAACCCGCAGTGTCATCATCCCCTTCGGATCGATCGAAGAGCACGGCCGGCATCTCCCCCTGGATACCGACACCATGCAGGCCTGGCAGGTCTCTTTACTGGCAGCACAACAGCGCCCGGTCTTTGTGGCGGCACCAATCCACTACGGCGTCTGCCGTTCGACGCGGCAGCATCCCGGCACCATCTCGATCTCTACCACCACTTTGCGCGCCCTGACGATAGACATCTGTTCAGCCCTTTACCAGCAGGGCTTGCGCAACTTTGTCCTGCTCACTGGACACGCCGGCGGTACGCATACATCGACCCTCATCGATGCCGGTGAAACTTTGCTCGAAACTTTTCCGGAAATGCGGATTGCGGTGGTCACTGAATATATGCTGGCGAGTCGGGCCGGGCGGGGGATTATAGAAACGGAGGGCGATGCCCATGCCGGGGAGATTGAAACTTCACGGATATTACACAGCCATCCTCATCTTGTGCAGGGGTGTGCGCCTCGGGAATTTCCGAGTTTCCCCGTCGGTATCCTGACACGGGATAAAATAAAATACTGGCCGGGCGGAGTGTGGGGGGATCCGGGCAAAGCGACGGCAGAAAAGGGCAGGAAGATTGAAGAATTAGTCGTGGCAGCACTCTGCGGGCTGGTCGATCAACTGGAAGGACCAGAAGGGGTCTAGTATATTCGGAGAGATCACACCACGACGGCGTTCAGCTCTTTGAGGAGTTGTTCCACATCGACATGGTGCACACCCGCGCCGTGTTCCAGCGCTTCGAAGGAAGCAATCTGGCAACCGACACATTCGAGACCAAAACGGGTAAAGACCGCAATCGTTTGCGGGTATCGCTGAATAATCTCTTCAATTGTCATCTCTTTGCTGATCATCGGACTGTCTCCTCGAAAAGTTTACGGCTGTTTTTTCGCAAATTTGGCTTCGAGAGCTTCTCGAACCGGGGCCGGAACAAAAGTTTCGATCGGTCCGTGCAGGGAGGCCACTTCTTTGACGATCGATGAACTGAGATAGCCATAAGGAACCGAAGTCATCATGAAGAGCGTTTCCACCTCTTTTTTGACGGTGTGATTCATCTGGGCGATCTGAAATTCATACTCAAAGTCGGAAACCGCCCGCAGACCGCGGAGAATCACGCGCGCATTATTCTCGACAACATAATCGACAAGGAGACCGTCAAAGTTGCCGACACGCACCCGCGGATTGTCTCCGACGACACGCTGAATCATGGCAATCCGTTCTTCAATGCTGAAGAGGGCCTGCTTGCCGGAGTTGCGGGCGATGGCGACGATCAGTTCGTCAAAGACTTCCAGGCCGCGATCGATGATGTCGAGGTGCCCATAAGTGATCGGATCAAAGGATCCCGGATAGACGGCGATGTGGTGTTTCATGCCGGCGATGTCGTCCTCTCAAAAATAGTGATGGTACTGACGCCATAATGGCGCTGGTCCGTACGGAGCAGGGGACCGATCTGTTCGGGGAGAATCTCACCTTTTGCCGTTTCTACCATGATGATCCCTTTGGCGCTGAGCAGTTCAAGGGCGGCAATGTTAGTCAAGGTTGCTTGCGCCAGGCCCTGAGCGTAAGGCGGATCGAGAAAGATCAGATCAAAGGGACCACTTTTTACCGCAAGCGCCAATGCGGCAGGAAGTTCACCGCGCAACACTTGGGCACATTCGCTCAAACGGCAGCCGTCGATATTGGTCTGGATGATTTTGATCGATTCCGGATGAGCCTCCACAAGAAGAGCGCTTTGGGCACCGCGACTCAATGCTTCGAGGGCAAGGGCGCCGGTTCCGGCAAAAAGGTCAAGAACTTTGCAGCCCTGCAGAGAGCCCAGTCGACTGGTCAGGATGCTGAAGAGAGCTTCCCGTACCCGGTCTGCCGTCGGTCTGACTTGTGCGCCAGCGAATTCGACCAGTTTCTTGCCGCGTGCCCGTCCGCTAATAATTCTCAATCTCAGTCCTTTCCAATCTTTTTGCACTGTTACAAAAATTAACACACCCCCCAGAAGGCGTCAACCGCCGATTCCGGCTTGATTCCCCGCCTTGCTAAGGCTATAACTTCTTGTGGTATCAGCTGATTATGATTGAAGGAGCGTTTTTTTCTCTATGGAAAGACCCGATCTTGCCCCCTACGCAGCCCGCAGCAGTGAAAGTCTGGGACGGACTTACCCGGAGATGCTCAAAGATGATCGTCCGGCCTTTGAACGGGATCGCGATCGGATTATCCACTGTGCAGCTTTTCGCCTTCTTGAATATAAAACCCAGGTCTTCGTCAATCATGAAGGGGATTATTACCGTACCCGTCTCACCCACTCGCTGGAGGTGGCACAGATCGCCCGCGGTACTGCCCGGCGCCTGCAGTTGAACGAAGATCTCGTCGAGGCGCTGGCTTTGGCGCACGACGTTGGCCACACCCCCTTCGGTCATACCGGTGAAGAGACCTTGAATCGCTTGATGGTCGATCATGGCGGCTTCGAACACAATCGTCAGTCACTGCGGATAGTCGAGATCCTCGAAGAGCGCTACCCCGCCTTCAACGGACTCAATCTTTCCTGGGAGACCCGCGAAGGGATCATCAAGCACTCGTCGGAATATGACGGTGGCCGTTCCCCGGAGTTGCAGGATTATCACCCGGAATGGCGGCCGACCCTGGAGGCGCAAATTATCGATCTTGCTGATGAAATTGCCTACAATAATCACGACATCGACGACGGGATCAAGGCCGGTCTCATCTGTCCCGCTGAACTTGACGACATTACCTTGTGGCGGGAAACCTCGGAAATTGTCGACAGCAAATACCCCGGCTTACAACAGGAACGTAAAATCTATCAAACCATCAGTCATCTCATCGGCGTCTTTATCGATGATCTGGTTGCAACGACGTGCACCTGTCTCGCCGATCTCGATATCATCACCCTTGGCCAGGTGCGGCGTCAGCCTAAAAATCTTGTCTGCTTCAGCAGTGATCTCGAGAAAAAAAACCGTGAGCTCAAACAGTTCCTTTTCCAGCATCTGTATCGTCACCACAAAGTTGAGCGGATGCGGATTAAGGCCGATCGCTTCTTAACCCAGCTCTTTCAAACGTATTGTCAAAACCCGACATTACTGCCGCGCCCATACCAACAGAAATTTGACCTTTACGGCCGGGAGCGGGTCATCTGCGATTATATCGCCGGCATGACCGATCGGTTTGCTCTCGATGAATACCAGCGTCTTTTCGATCCCTACGAACGCGGATAACGATGCGACACAATGCAAAAAGGCCGTCCAATTGGACGACCTTTTTGCATTCTACTTTGGGAAAAACAACTTATGGCAGGATGATCTTTTTTTCTTCGGCCTCACGATACAGGAGAAAGGTCTTGCCGAGAATTTGCGCGATTTGCGCGCCACTCTTCTCAGCGAGTTCGGCGGCAACCTCGCGGCGGTCGAGTTCGCACCCTTCCTGTAGTCTGACCTTGATCAGTTCATGGACTTTGAGAGCTTCATCAGTGCTGCGCAGTACGGCATCGCTGAGTTCGCCGCGACCGATCATAACGATGGGGTTGAGATGATGTCCGAGACCGCGCAAAAAGCGGGACTGTTTGCCTGTAAGAGCTTTGGTTGCCATGGTCTTTGTCTTGTCCTTCGGGATCATTTATGAGTGGGTGACTGCAAGGAGCGCATCATAGGCGATTTCCAGCAACAAATCCAGCTCTTCTCCTTCAATCGTCAAGGGCGGCATGAAGTAAATGACATTCCCCAGCGGCCGTAAAAGGGCGCCGCGTTGCAAGGCCTGCTGGTAAACCTGATAGCCGCGCCGCTCCTGCCAGGGATATCCCCTTTTTGTTGCCTTATCCTGCACTATTTCAATCGCCGCCACCATGCCGCAGCGGCGGAATTCTCCGACATTTTCTAATGCTGAAAAATGAGAAGCTGCGGCGTCGAATCGGGCCATCTTTGCCGGCAGCTGTGCCAGGATCTCCTCTTCGGCAAAAATCTTCTGTACTTCCACGGCTAGAGCGCAG
>JAXMLA010000352.1:0-1045 GCA_034370465.1 Desulfuromonadales bacterium | reverse complement strand
TGTGGTTACCGGCAATTATGGAATGGGGGAGGGGATAACCCTTGCCCAGCGCATCGTTTCTTATTAGGGCGAAGCCAGAAACATGAGAGAATCAAACAAGCGAGGAAAGGCCATGCTCAAGAGAAAAATCAATCCAGTCTTTGTTTTTGTCACTTCCCTGGTGATTTGCGCTGCCTGCGGCGTAAACCCCGTATTCGGGGAACTGACCCTTGCAGACCTCTATGCCAGGGCGAGTGCCACCGCGGAGAGGATAAAGCTCGCCGAGGAGCAGGTGAAAATAAGTCAAACCGGAAAAGACAAGGCCCATGCCGCCCTCCTGCCGCGTTTCTCCGCCGGGGGTAGTGTAAGTCGTTTCAGCGAAGATAAAAGAACATCCTCTGGCTCGCTGATACAGCCTGAGTCCGCCGGCAACTGGGGTGTGAAGGTTGAGCAGTCCCTGTCCCTGGGGGGGAGGGAATTTACCGCCCTTAACCTCTCGGAGGAGAATATTGCCAAAAGCAAGGAAGACTTGCGCGCCCTGAAGGAGGAGTATCTCCTGGCGGTATCTCAATCCTACTTTGAGGTATTGCGTACGCAAAAATCCCTGGAAATAGCCCGGACGAATCTGGAACGTCTGAAAAAACACCGCGACGCCGCGGAAAAACGCCTCCGTTTGGGAGAGATAACGAAAACCGGTTTGCTCCGCGCCGAGGGAGAACTTTCCGGCGTCCAGTCGGACTTCATCAGGGCGAGTAACGCCACGGAACTGTCCAGGCAGTCCCTGATGAGACTGGTCGGTCTGAATGATGATTTCAAACTGAAAGAGCCGGACCCCCCCGGAGAGGAACTACCCACTCTGCAGACCATCAAGGAACGGGCGCTTTCTCTGCGTGCGGAGATAAAAAGCTTCGACCGCCAGAAGAGGATCGTTCAGGACCAGGTCAAACTGGCGAAATCCCAGTATTGGCCCAATCTAAATCTTTCGGTAGCCTATGCCGGGGCCGATCAGTATCCGGCCTCGGCTACGCTGAACCGGGATAGTTTATTCGGGAGTGTGGGGATCACG
>JAXMLA010000351.1:0-1070 GCA_034370465.1 Desulfuromonadales bacterium | reverse complement strand
GGTAGAAATTAAAAGAGGGACGGCCAGCGGCCGTCCCTCTTTTAATTTCAGGGGGCAAAATTGATTTAAAGCGGAACGATCTCGCCAATCACGAGATTCTTGCTTTGCAGCCAGTTGTCGAGGGCTTCGGCGACGCGCCGGCCTTCGCGCATGGCGAGGATGACGGTCTTCGGTTGGTGGACGACGTCGCCGGCGGCAAAGACCCCTTCGCGCGTGGTCATGCCATAGTACGGCTCGTCCTCGGTGATAACATACCCCTGGGCAGTGAAGACATCCGGGGCAAAGTTGTAGGTGGTAAAATAATCCTCCACCGTCTCGGCGCGGCGGATCAAGGCAACGCTGCCGTCAGTCCGCAGCAGAAGTTCCTTGGGACGGAGCCGGCCATTATACTGAAAGCCCATGGCGTGCCCGTGTGCACCGGTGTCGTGAATGACGAGGAGATCGCCGTCGACAATGGTTGGCAACTCGCGCTGCACGGCAAACTTGTCGTTATTTTCACAAAGGGAACCGACAACGTCGTAGACCTCATTCTTGGCGAGATCCTCTTTCCCCAGGACATCGATGTGGTGATACGCCTCGTAAAGAGCCGGCCGCATCAGCGCCGACATACAGGCATCGACGCCGACGTAGTGACGATAGGTCTCCTTGGCATTGATCGCCGTCGTCACCAGGGCGCCGTGCGGGCCGGTAATAAAGCGGCCGCTCTCCATCAGCATCTTTGGAGCAAATCCGTTCGCCTGCCGGAAAGTGCTAAAGAGTTCGGTAATCTCCGCAGCCATCGCTTCGAGGTTAAGCCCTTCCTGTTCGGGACGATACGGGATACCGAGGCCGCCGCCGATGTTGACGAATTCGAGCTTTATCCCGAGTTCGCTCTTCAGCAGCGCCGTCAATTCGAGGAGCATCCGCGCCGTCTCGACCATGTAAGTGTAGTCGCGCTCATTCGAGGCAACCATGGTGTGCAGGCCAAAACGCGACGCTCCGCGCTTCTGCGCCTGACGATAAGCGTCAACCAGCTGCTCATGGGCAACGCCGTACTTGGCTTCGACAGGATTGCCGATAATGATGTTGCC
>JAXMLA010000350.1:0-11534 GCA_034370465.1 Desulfuromonadales bacterium | reverse complement strand
GCAGCGCGGGAATTAACCGCTGGTGTTTTAGAGCGGGAGTTTGAACGTTTGATCAGGATTAGATATCCTGACAAAAGTTAATAATTACTTCGCAAGAAGAGGCCATACTTAAATGTAATGGCCTTTTTTTTTCGAAAAGCCGAATCGGCGGCCCTTGAAGCCGCTCATGCCTTCGACCCTCGCAACTTCTGCGAGAATTCCCCCTTTGCGGAAATTAGTCAGCTTTCGTTTCTTGACCGTGCGTTTATACGCCGCAAACAAAAAGGAGACCAGCATATGGCAGCAATAAAGCACAAGAATAACCGTCGGTATCGGGTGCAGTTCACCATGGAACGCGAACTGCATGAAACTTATCAGGAAATACTGGCACGCGCTAGTGAGCGTATGGTCGTTGTCGATTTTGGGTGTGATTTTGATGTGTGGTTTCGGAACCAGTTAGATCAGGTTAAGGAAATGTTGGAAAGACTGGATAAAAGTCAATGCCAATATCAACAGATCTGCCCTGATGAAAACATCTCCGATGTTGATACTGGAATCCATCAGACAGCCAATAACACGAATAAGTCCAATTATATACAAGGGGGTTATGCATGAAAACCTATATGAAAGGAAGTTATTTGCCCGAAACCGGTTTTCTACGGTTGCGCAGTATACTGGGTGATGCCAAGGCCGACCCACCCATTCTGCCGATAATCCCTATATCAAAAAGTTGTTGGTGGGCCGGAGTCAAGTCCGGCCGGTATCCAAAGCCGATAAAGCTCGGTCCCCGTACGACATGCTGGCGGGCCGAGGATATAAGGGAACTCATTGGACGGAATTGGAGGGCAGGGGGCACCGATGGACTGGATAAAAATCATGTGTAATCTTCTTGATCATCGCAAAATCAAGATGATCCGCAAGGGGCCGGAGGGAAACACCATGGTCCTGCTTTGGCTACTGATGCTGACAGAAGCGGGGAAGTGCAAGCGGGGCGGTTACCTGATGGTATCGGACACTATTCCGTACTCGGCGGCGACCTTGAGCATGGTGACAGACATACCGCTTCCCATCGTCCAACTGGGACTCGCAGTTTTTAACGATATGGACATGATCGACCAGCAGGACGGCGCGATCTTCATCACAAACTGGCGAAAGTACCAGAGTGAAGACAAGCTTGAAGCCCGGCGTGAAAAAGAGCGGATACGACAGCAGCGACATCGGCAAAATGAACGGGATAAAATACGTGCCCTGCCTTCCCCTTCCCCGGATCAGGTGTCACGCGATAGTCACGTTACCATGTCACGTGACGTCACGCTGGAGAACAGAGGAGAGAAGAACAGAAAAGAGAAGACAACAACAGACGAAATCCGGCCGTTGTTGTCCGGAACTCCCTTGTCGAAAGTCTCAGACGTGGAGTTGCAGGGCTTGGCTAAGCGACACGGAATTGAACGGCTGGCGAATGCCGCCGATGTCGCCGCCGAAACATGGCGGCGCAGCCCAGAAGAAAGGCACAACCCCGGCGGTTATCTTCAATCTCTGTGCTCTTCCCTTGTCGTGCCGGACTGGTATGTTCCGTTTGGAGAACGAAAGGCACTGACCGAGTCATTACACCGACGCAAGGTGGAGGTAAAGACTGAAGAGGCCGCACAGAAGGTGCAAGAGGAAGCGCAGATCGTGGCTCGTAACGAGCTGTGGACTTCATTATCCGAAGAGCAGCACGAAAAATACCGCACAGCAGCGCTTGCACAGATGCCCAAAGATATGGCGCCGCCTGTAGCGGTAATGGCAATGGCTAAATTACTAGCCTGGAAATCTGCAGATTGCACCACGATTGAGTCAGATGATCAAAGCATACAATCTCCACATCCTGTCGTTACATGGGGTTGATGTGCTTGGCAAAACAACACGCAGATGTTCGCGCTGCCGCACGGAGCGGGAACTGATGGATGATCCATATTGTCGTCGAATCAGTTTAATGCTCTGCGCGGCTGGCGCATTATCTTACGGCGCTTGTACTCCCCCCTAAGTTCCCGCGCTGTGTCTGTACAGGCAAACGCAGCGCGGGAACAGTAGATTCGCAGGTTTGGGAAGATTGACGCAACAATTTATAGAGGACAGCCATATGAGAAAGAGAGATGAGACATTTTATCCGATGGTGGAGGTCGAGCGCATTCGCGCCCGCCGCGCCGAGGCACGGCGCAAGCTCTACCGCAAAAGCCGCCTCGACAAATATCGTGCTGAGTTGGTCGCGATGAAACAGGCAGGCGCTTCCTGCGCCGACCTTGCCGAATGGCTCCGGGTGAGCCGCCGCTGCAAGGTCAACCGCAGCTCTATAGATCGTTTCTTGAAAAAACTTCCTGAGATACACGCGGCGCAGGAAGTCGCGACAGAACAACAACCGACCTTGTCAGAGAAGGACAGCTAAAGAGGAACAGACCATGCCAAGATTCCGATCCGCAAAAGCACAGGCCAAGCACGCCGTCACCCGGAAGATAGCCTTGGGAAAAGGGAGATATAAACACCGGGACGACGGCCAGATCCACAGTGTCGGAACGGCACGGGGCTACGAACAGGCCCTCAAGGGGTTCGCGGAATACATTCAGGATCACCGGCTGGGCGATCTTCTCAGCGCGACCGCCGAGATTGCAAGACAATACCTCTCCGACAGAGCTGCCCTAGTCGTGCAGAAAACCCTCGATATTGACCGTCAGGCGATCCAGATGCACTTGGGGGTACGGCTCGATGTCGTGAAGAGCGAAAGGGAAACCCTCCTATCCACCCGGAGCTACACCAATACACAGGTCGTGCGGATCGCATCCGCCCAGTCCAAACGGAACAGTCTGGCAACGCAGATTGCTCATAATGCAGGATTAAGGGCGCACGAGCTGTTGACGATCCGGCCGGTGAATGAGCGCCAGGCCGCCACTCACCGGGAGTGGAGCGCGGACCGCTTCGCCGGCCGGGAGGGTGAGCGCTACACGGTGGAGGGAAAAGGGGGCCTGGTGCGAGAGGTCCTGCTGTCGAGGAAGCTGGCGGCACAGCTGGAGGCAGTACGCCTTGCCGAGCCACGCCAGGTGACCGACCGGGGGGTGAACTACATCCGGCATTACGACATAGGCGGCGGCCGGGCATGGAGCCAGAGCTTTTCGGCGGCGAGCCAGCGGGAACTCGGATTTTCCAACGGGGCGCACGGCCTGCGCCACAGCTATGCCCAGGAGCGGATGGATGAGCTGCAGCGCGACGGTATGTTCTATAATGATGCCAAGGGCACGGTCGCCCAGGAACTTGGGCATTTCGACAGGAAAACCACGGGGGCATACTTAAGATGAGGATAGTCCGGATTTTTATAGTCATAGTGATTTTTATATTATTCTGCTGGCTGATCTGGTGGGTGTCTCCATATTTGGCCGTTGTTCGGTTTGTTGAGGGTAAGGGAAGCCCCATGCCGCCGACCGGATATCTGCTTCTGGAACAGGAAGATTACATAAGACTCAGATTTCGCGTCATCGAGGACATACAATTTGGTTTGCCTGGTGTTCTGGCTGCATGGCCTTATGTGCTGTTTGGGGTTATCCTGGGATTAACAATCGGATATGTCCTCGGTGAACTTGCCAGACGAAAACTTGCGATCGAGGTGGCTTCTGAGGAAGCTGTCAATCGCGCTAGTCATATAATGGCTGAGGCAAATAACCTGAATAATCAGGCGGAAAGTAAGCTTTTACAGGCTGAACGTCAGAAAGAGGATACTTTGCAAATGTTCAAAAGGCTGATGAAGGAACTGGAGGAATGTCGCTCTGTCCGAGCAAACGCTGATGAGCAAATCCGAATATATGAGGAAAAACTAGGCGAAGCAGAAAAAAACAGGCGAGAACTGCTCAGGGCCAAGGAAACCATCAGAAAACTGGTGGAGAAAATCAGCCGCCTGAAGAAGGAAAAGACGGAAGAAGAATGTCAAGCGGGAAAAGAGGAAAAAGAATTGACATTAGACGCCTCATGAGCTATCAACCCACCATATCCAGCGTACCGTGACGCTTTGTCTTTTAGACACACGGGCTGGCCCACAGAGCCGACCTTAATGGTAAATCTGTTCAGGTCCTATCCAGACCGGCGCATGTTGCAAAGGGTAGCAGCGGCGAACAGTCCCACGCTGTAAAATCTGGGGGCGAATCGGGAAGGTGACTTCTCGCGGTGGTCAATGACCATCGGCCACGGCGGCACAGGCTGACCGTATGGCAATCTAAAGCGGCGCGAACCCAAGCAATCCATGAAGAACAACGAGAGCGGCCCAAGGCTAAATTTCGCCTATCCACAACACGAAAGCCTCCTCATAAAGGAGGATTACGAGGCGTTGGTTATTCGTAAGCAGCAGGCCAGCGGTTAGAATCCGCCCAACGCTCCAGATTTCGGGGGCTATAAAAATAGCCCCTTTTTATTTTTGACCATTTTGGGACCGCCTGTAACCACCCCCCTCGTCAGTCAACTGAAAAGCCTTTTTTAAGCATGCCCGCCATGTGTTCGTCAGGTGCGGCCATGTCAAACTCGCAATTTTCTTTCAAAAGGCATCTACGTTTCTCTGTTGGCCTTCAATTTTCTCAGGAAGTATCTACAAAAAAACCGTTGACACGTTAAGCTGCTGTGTGTTATGCGTCCTAAGGACGCATAACACACAGCAGCTACGAAAATAGTATGAGGACCTTATGGATATTAAAGCTGCAATGAGTCGTCATTTAAGGGAATTGGCCCAACCGGTCATTACCGACTATGACCTCTGCATGATCCTGTTCAATTTGCATCAGTCCAAGAAGTACCGAGGCGAACCATTAGCGCTAACGAGCCAATTCCTTCTATGGAATGAAACAAACACAGATGTTATCCGACCATTGATAGATATTGGCATCATCAGTCCGCACAAAGATTTCCCGGATGAGCGGGTGTTTGAAAACATCGGTAACCGTTATCAGGAAGCCGGGGATATCGCCTGCTCCGTGGATCCGTTTGCGTATCTGTCCCACCTCAGCGCAATGGAGTATCACGGTCTGACCAACCGGCTTCCCAAGCTGCTGTTTATTTCCTCGCCGCCTCGCAAAGAGTGGGGGGAATTTGCCGCCCAGAAAATGGAAAAGGATTGTCAAGGATTTGTCACGGACTATCTGAAGGGCCAGTTGCCGAAGCTGGCCAATATTCAATTCGACAGGATCTACAAAACCCGGATTACCCACTATGCCAGCGTCCATCGGGGGGCGTTCAAGCACATTGAGGGGCGGAAGCTAAGGGTTTCAACGATCGGCAGGACATTTCTTGACATGCTGCGAAGGCCGGACTATTGCGGCGGCATGAGGCACATCATGGAGATTTTTAGCTCGTCCGCGGTGCAATATAAGCGGCTGATCATCGATGAACTGGACCGTCACGGAAATTCCATTGAGAAGGCCAGGGCAGGCTACCTCTTGGAGGATTACAGCCATATCCAGGATGAAAAGATCAACGAGTGGGTGAAGCACGTCCAGCGAGGCGGTTCCCGGAAACTGGATCCGGAGGGGCCGTACCGGGAAACCTTTTCCGAACGCTGGTCTTTATCTCTCAACGTGGACTGATGATGGAAGAACTGGATTTTGGAGATTGGGTAAAGCGAAGTGCAAATTCCGCCGATGCTGCATTCCGGCAAGCTGTCCATACTTTAATGTTTGCCATTTCTCGGGCCGATTCTTTGCGGGCCCACATGATCTTTCACGGTGGCCTGCTTCTGGCGATCCGTTTTCAGGGAATCCGGCACACCAAAGATATCGATTTTGTGACGTCGGACAAACGCAATCAACTCGACGAGGAGTGTTTTGTCGCGTCTTTGAATGAGGAACTCGTCATCGCAGGCGAAAACCTTCCCTATGGCCTGGATTGTCGGATCCAATCTTATCGCCTCAAGCCACCCGGAGATAATCGCAACTTTCAAAGCTTGAAAATCGGGATGGGATATGCCTACAAAGGCGCCTCCGGGCATCGGAGGTTGCTGAAAGGGGAATCTCCGACAGTGATCGAGATTGACTACAGTTTTAACGAGATCAATCAACAGATCGACACCATCCAACTGGTCGAGGGCGGCAATATCCTGGCCTATAGTCTTCCCGATCTCGTGGGCGAAAAATATCGGGCGATGATCCAGCAAAAATCGCGTAACAGAAGGAGAAGACAGGACGCCTTTGATATCTACTGGCTTCTGAAGAGCGGTTATCTGGAAGATAGCGGCTTGACGGTCCGAGTTCATCGTTCTTTGCTCATGAAAGCGGAGTCCAGAAAGCTAACTGTCAATAAAAACTCCCTGGGCGATGAGGAGATCATCGAGCGGTCGAAGGCCGAGTACGCAACCTTGGCCGATGAAATCGACGGGGAACTGCCCCCGTTTGAAGAGGTCTACAGTATCGTCAAGAATTACTATGAAGCCTTGCCGTGGGGGAAGTGAGTATTTACCACCCCTCCCGCAGCGCCTCCAACTGGCTGGCCGAATCCAGAACTCGACTGCATGATTCCCAATCACACTTTCAATCCGGTCGTAGCGCATCTCAAAGGGGTGGCGTTTCGGGATGGCGTCGATAACCCGTTTGGCCTCCTCTTCGTTACTCGATGTCGCGTCTCATTGACCTGACCATCGTTTACGGCGGGAAAGCATTCAATGACTTCGGCATCGATCTTGGACAAGATGAGCTGATCTCTAAAAAAAGCATTGGCTGCACCACTTCCCTTTCACCAATAGCGCATCACAAGCCCATGCTTTTCAAGGTCAAATATCCCTTGACAAGTAAAAACAGCCTCCCATGATCCACCCATCTTGAGCAACATTCATGGATGGGATATGAGGTGACAGTTAGGGAGAGGGGATATGCCAATCCTAATGCGAAGCACAGTTGCCTGAAGTTATGCAGGTATCTCTCTGGTTGGAGACTGCCGTAGCATGACCAGGTCGTCGTCCAACCCGTGGCGAAGCATGTCAAGTCTGGATGACATGGCGATAAGACTTTGGGCGTGAATCGGTTTGATCCGAAGCGGGAAGAAATTGGGGTTGTCAATCAGATCTTTCAACGGGGCCGAGCCGTTGGCGCGGGCATGGAGGGATGCTTCGGCCAGCCAGGCAATCAGTCGGGAATCATCAACTGCCAGTGTCGTCCCGGCCATGTAGATTCCCTTTGTGCCGCTTTCTTTAAGCACGCCCCAGTCCAGGTAAGAACGCAGCACGCGGCGGGCTGCTCGGGAAACAGTCTCCCGCTCGCCATATTGTTCACGGACCCGCCGCTGGACATGGGCCGCGGCAGCAGACCCCTGAAGCCTCAAGAGTCGCCCCACTTGCACCGCCACACCCGACCAAAACGGATAGACGGCCATCACCATGCCCCAATGAATGGCCAGATGATCGTGCCGAGGAACACACTTGAGCAGTTCCAAGCCTTCTACGCGCAGCAACTCGAGTTTCCTCGGAACCGTCAGCCAGGTTTTCAAAAGGATCGTAATGATCTTTTCGCGGTTACCTCGCTCGGCTTGGCCGCCGACGGACACCTTGTCCTTCAGAAGCTCCTGTAAGGCATCGTTGACCGCAGCCTTGTCGTTCCCAGCCAGGACCAAGTTAGCTGTCTGCTCAAGCCATTCCAGACGCACGCGCTGGCTGAATCCGATCTGGTCTGTCCGTCCGGTCATTCGCCCCCCCTCTCGATTTGAACCAAAGGGACGATAATCTCCTCGACTGAAATGCCGCCATGGCTCACGGAGCGCCGCTTTTCTTGGACGAACGACTGCCGAGCAGGAGCCAGGAGGGCGAGGTAGTCCTCCGGGAGACCAACGGGGCTCCATTCCAGCGCGGCCGGAAATCGTTCCTTCACCTTGCCGCGAAGGGCCGCATCGGGATAAACACGGACGCGCTCACCGCGCACGTCTGCAACCGCCCCTTCCGCCGGACGACCACAACCTTCCGCCTCAATATTGCCATGATCAGAAGTCAGATAGACACGGAAGCCCCGATCCAGAAGCAGATCGAGGAGTGTGTTCAGGTACGGCTGCTTGGCCCACTGGCACACCTGGTTATGCATCCCGGCAATGCCCATTTCCATCCCGTGCATGATCTTGTCGACCTTGTCCACGACCAGCCCGGCGACCCTTGCCTTGGGATGAGAAAGCGCTTCGGAAACGGTCTCCAGACTGCCGTCGCCCAGCCCCTTGATATACACGACCTCGTTTGGCGTGAAGCCCTGATCCGCCCAGAACTGCGCCCATAGTGCAGGTTCCTTGTCTGTGGTCTGGATACTGTTCGGGAAAAAGATGGGAGCCTTGCCGGCGAAGGCAGCTTGGCGCGAAATGGATGTGAGAGAAGGAACCCAGGCGAAGACAGCCTGCTCCCGGAATCGGAAACCGGGCTGCCTTGAGGCGAGCGCGCTACGGACCACCAGCCATTGGTCCATGGCAAGGCCATCCACGACGATCAGTGCGATCTTCGCGTTACGATCTTCTCCCACCTGACGGGCAAGAAACCGCGGCAGGTGATGCAGCATGACCGGAGGCGCCGGCGGCAGGTTGACAAGCCCGGCGTACCGCTTGAAGAGCCAGGCTGCAAAACCAGCGTCCACCTGTGCCTGCAGGCTCTTTGCGTACTCCTTCGTTTCCCCGGGGACGGCATCGGGTTGCTCGTTCATGAGCAGAACCAGCTCCGCCCATCCACGGGCAAAGTGGAACCAGTCCGTGTGCTTTGCGTCATCGGCCGGAATGGATGTCTGCAGGCTGTCGATGAGCTTGCCCAGGCGACGGGCCCTGTCCTCGCTTGGGGCGGTTCGAACGCCGATGCCTACCCAGGTCTTGGACAGGGTTCCTGCATGGTCGTGTGACACAGAGCGCAGCAAACCATCGACGAACAGGTTGTCGATGTAGACCCGGATGTCCTGGTGGTCGAATGGCAGTTCGACAGGTCCCTCAATGGCCAGATCGTAGGGCTTCTCGTCTTCACGAATACCGGATGGTCCTTTGGCTGCTTCACGATCGAGGAAGATCGGCCAGCGCTCCTGGAGGAATGCGAAGAACGCCTCCCGGTCTGAAACAAGCGTCTCGAGCGGCCAGTCGTCGAAGACGTTGTTCTGGCGTAGAAGCTGGATGAACCGGTTGTCGAGGTCAGCCGGGATTCTCTGGCCGCAGTAGTGACGGCGGAGCAGCACCCGCAAGAGGTCCGATGGCTGTTTGACCAGCTCGGGCGCAATTTCAAAGACGTGCCGGAGGACAAACTCCTTGGTGGCGTTGTCGCCCAACCGGCCGGGTGCATGTCTTTTTTGCGCCTCGTATAAGGCATCGAGGTCTCCACGGTCCAAAGCGGTCACGACCGGGTAACTGAGATTCGGGAAGATATCGCCGAGATTGAACGAGAGCCTGTGGCCAGCCTGGAGGAGATCATAGGGCAACCAGTTGAGGTCGCTGGCAGGGTAGCGCAATACGACAACGAGGTCCGTGTGCTCGCCCCGGTCCCAGCGGGAGCGGAACTTGAATTCGTAGGCGTACCGGAACGCGATGTGGTCTTCAAACGGGATCAGCTCGAATCCTCGCTCGCGAATTCCTTCAAGAATCCCTTCTTCGAGGAGAAGTCCGTCCGGGTCGGCCACCAGTGTGAGTCGAGCGACCCTCGGGGTGAATTCCTTCAGGATTTGATCGCGCCAGCTACTCATGGCCACCGCCCTCCACCCGAATCACGAGTAGTGGCACCATTTCGGGATAGGTTTGGGCCTTCTGGTCGAGCTGCTCCTGGAAGTGCTGTTCCTCCTGCGCGAGGAGGTTCAGGCGATAGTTGCGGACCTGGGGCAGGCCGATCCGCTCGACGGTCCTGCGGCGGGCGGCAAAGGCGTAGTTGGCCTTCTCGCGCTCGCGTGCGATGCGGCCCCTGTGCTCCTGCACGAGCGCTTCGTAGATGGGCTTCCCGTGTTCTTCCGCGGCGCTCTGCAGCTTTGCGAAGGCGGCTTGGGAGACCGCCGCGTCAAGAATAGACCGGACTTGTGTACTTGCCGCGAGGAGCTGGTCCCACACGTGTCTGGCCGTCGGCATATAGACCATGCCGTTGTCGGCCAGGAAGAGAGGCATGATCCTTCGACGGTTCCACTCCATGCTGGCAATCGCGATCCGCCACAGGGACCAGACGCCCTGGACTTCCTTGGAGAGACCTGGGATCGACACGATGGGGACCGGCTGACCCGGCGCAAAGCGAGGAAGCCGCATGGCCAGACCGCGGACCTTCGGCTCTTCCAGGGTCAGGTGCCGGGCGGCCGGGAGCCTCTCGGCTTCCTTGCCTGTGAAAACCACGTTCTCGTAGGTTTCGCCGTCGGGCCAGGTGAGGTTCCAGCTCTGACTTTTCCTCTCGGCCTGGCCACCGTGCGCCTTCAGGTAGCTCACGGTCATGCGCTCGACCCAATGGGGCAAGGGGTGGGTCAGCAGCCGCTGGGCTTCGCCAGGCTCCAGGTCCTCGGTCGCTCCGAGAACGGATGCGGTCGTGCGCGCCTCGCGGGCCTGCTCCTGCAAGCTGGCAACCACGCTCTCCACGGAGCCCTCCACCTTTTCGGGGTTGAGGATCGCCTTGACGTATAGATCGTCGAACATCCGGCCCGCCTGCCCCGAGTCGAGGACGTCGCCGGTCTTGTCGATGCCGAACTCCTCAAAGATGATGGCGAGTTTCTGCTCCAATACCTCCCGGACCCGGTACTCGACTGAGCCCTCGAAGACGAAGTTGACCGCGCGAACCGCATGGGCCTGGCCGATGCGATCCACCCGGCCGATGCGCTGTTCCAATTTCATCGGATTCCAGGGGATGTCGTAGTTGATTACCACGTGGCAGAACTGGAGGTTCAAGCCCTCTCCGCCGGCGTCTGTGGAGATGAGGATGCGGGTCTCGCGGGCGAATGATTCCTGAACCCGCTTGCGCTCTTCCATGTCCATGGAGCCGTTCAGGCAGACGACCGAGAACCCGCGCTCAGTCAGGAATCGTCGCAGCATCTCCTGGGTGGGCACGAACTCGGTAAACACCAGCGCCTTGAGTTCCGGGTCGCCCTCTTCGGACTGGAGGCGGTAGAGCCAGTAGAGCAGCGCCTCGGCCTTGGCATCCGGTCCGATCTGCTCGCAACGGGCCGCGGCTTCCAAGAGCAGCTTGACCTCGGCGCGCTCGTTCTTGAGCGCCTTGAGGCGGATGCGAAGCAGCACGTCGATCTGCTCCTGGCCGTCCATGTCGTAGAAGTCATCAGGACTGAGGACTGAGGGCTGAGTAAAGGAATCATCGTCGAAAAACGATGTTTGCCTCAGTCCTGAGTCCTCAGTCCTCAGCACTGCAAGACGGCGCTCCAGCGTCGTCTTGATGGCGCTTGTGCTGGAGACCACCAATCGCTGCATCAGGATCAGCAGAAAGCCGATGTAGCTCCGCTTCTCCCGTATGGCCTGGTTGTAGCCTTCGCGGACGTATTCGGTGACTGCCTCGTAGAGGAGCTGCTGACTGCGATGACGCTCTTCCCAGGAGACTGGGCCAAGCTGTGTGCGCCGGGGTTTGAACAGCGGCTTCC
>JAXMLA010000349.1:0-9320 GCA_034370465.1 Desulfuromonadales bacterium | reverse complement strand
GAAGGTCTTTCCCGCACCCTTCGGGGTTGAGGAAGCGATGAAGATTATCGTCTCCGGCGGCGTGGTGCCGCCGGCAATGATCAATGTCAGCAGAACACAGCCCTATAGCGAGAAGCAGTCATGACTTCCGGGGAAGACCAGATTCCGGAGAGTATCGAACTGCCGATCGATGGCTGTCTCGATCTCCATGCTTTTTCGCCGAAAGATTGCAAAAGTTTGATTCCCGATTATCTTGACCTCTGCGCTGAACGCGGCATCTTTGAGGTGCGGATTATTCACGGGAAAGGGCATGGGATTCTGCAACGCTCGGTGCACGCCATTCTCGCTCGTCTGCCGCTTGTGGCGCATTTTGGTCTGGCCGATGGCAGTGCTGGCGGTTGGGGTGCAACACTGGTGACCTTATATCGACGCAATTCCACGTAGGAGCGGGCTCCAGCCCGCGATTCGCTCAGGAACTAAAAATATTATCGCGAGCTGGAGCTCGCTCCTACCACGAAGGACGTCTGAAAATGGATCTGCCCAAAATTCTCCGTCAATCTCCGCTCTTTGCCGGTACCACCGATGAGGATATCGCCGCCATCCTGCGTATCTGCAGGGTCAGGGAGTACGAGCGTGGCGAGGTCCTCTTTGACGAAGGGGATATAGCGCAGGGTTTTTATATCGTCGCCGCCGGCCGGGTAAAAGTCTACAAACTCTCTCCGGAAGGGAAAGAGCGCATCCTGCACGTCGTACAGCCGGGCGGCAACTTTGCCGAAGCGGCGATCTTTGCCGATGGCCTTTATCCGGCGAGTGCCGAACCTCTGGAGAAATCGACGCTGATCTTCTTCCCCAAGCGCGATTTCCTCGATCTCCTCACGGCGCAGGGGCGAATTGCCATCAATATGATCGGTGGTTTGTCCCGTTTTCTCCGTCTCTTTGCCGGTCAGATCGAAGAACTCACCTTTCGTGACGTCCCTTCGCGTTTGGCCCGCTACCTCCTTGATCTCAATAACGAGCGCAACGGCGCGGTCGAACTGCCGACCTCCAAGTCGGCCATCGCTTCCCGTCTCGGCACCGTCAGTGAGACCCTGTCCCGCACCTTCCGCAAGTTCAGTGACGAAGGGTTGATTCGCGTCGAAGGCAAGATCATCGTCATCCTCGATGCCGAACGCCTCAGCGATCTCGCTGAGCGCTTCGTCGGTTGATTTAGAGCCTTCTTCTTTCCCTGAACCGGTAACCCACATATGGCGAAATTTGCGTTCTGCCGCTGCACCGTCAGCGCCCTTCTCCTGCTCTCCCTTTTTACGGGTTGCACCGCAACATCAACGCTTGATTCACCACTACCCCCCGGCCTGAGCATCGCAACCGTCGCGGAAAAAGTGCTACCACAGAGCCCGATTTCAGTCAGTCCGGACGGATCGTTGCTGGCGGTGGTCCGTCGGGACGGCCTTTTCCTCCGCTCTTTGCAGAGTGGTGGCGAAAAGAAGCTGAGCGCCGAACATCCGGTCGCTGTCGCTTTTAATCCGGGCGGGACCGAGGTGGCAGCCGCCTTTCTCACTGCCGACGGCAGTCGTTTGCAGCGCTTTGCAACGAGTCATGGAGAAATATTGGGAGAGCTCTCTTTTCCCGGCCGCTGCGAAGCGCTCTTAAGCCGGCAAAACGAGTGGCTCGCCTTTGTCACCACCATCGAATCCTTTCGTTTCGGTGGGAATCTGCGCAGTCGCCTGCTGCGCTGGGATGGGGTGCAGACGCCGGTGGAAGAGTTGTTGAACGATGTCACCCTCGATCGCTCGACCCTGGCAGACAAAGATGCTTTGCTGGCAACGCTGCGCCCGCAACTTTCTCCGCATGGCGATGAAATCCTGTTTTTACGGCTGCACGATCCCCCGGCTTTTGATCCTTCGATCGCGGTTGGTCTCCGTCATCTCGATACGAGGAATGAACGTCTTGTCGCCAAACTTCCAAAGTTGAGCGGTGCGGCCAGTTATCTCGCTGCCGGGGAGTTAATCGCTTATGGCGACGGGGTCATGGTCAGAATTGTTGAGCCCTGGAGTGATAAAGAGCTGCAGCGACTATCGAGCCCCGGTGAGCAATTGGCGGCCTCCTCCTCCGGAGAAATCCTCTGGGTGGATAATGCCTTGCTCCGGCGCGATGGCCAAATAGTGACGAGCTTTGCTTTGTCGGCGCAACCGGTCGCTTTTCTGACGGACGGCCGCTTGCTGCTGCGCGATAAGCAGCGACTTTTGTTGCTGAGCGGTCTCCCCGCCGGGTCAGCAGAACCACCGGCGTCTGCTGCTGATCGACTTTTGTTGTTACGAAAATGGCGTGCCGAGGGGTTGATTGATGTTCGGGAATATACCGAGCAAGTCGGGAAACGAAAGGATGATTAAGATGAAATCTTTGCAGATAAGTTGTTTTTTGGGCGTGATACTGGCGCTCTTTCTGAGCGTAAATATCGCGATTGCTGCGGATGACTGTTTGAGTTGTCACCAGGGCAAGACGCCGGCAACCGTGGCCCTTTGGCAGGGTAGCGCGCATGGAGGCAAAGTCACTTGTGTTGAATGCCATGGCAGCGATCACGATGCCATGCTGCGCGGTGAAGGGATGGTGCCCGCAACCGTTTGCGGCAAATGCCATGAGCAGGCCTTTCATGAGCATTCTGCCAGCCGGCACGGCATGGGGCTCCATTCCGGTTGGGGCTGCACGCGTAATCTCACCAGTCGTAATCCCGCCGAGTGTCGCTTCTGTCACGAAGAGGGGAGCACCCTGCCGAAGACGACGGTCCAGTGTGCCCGGTTCCAGATGCAGAGCGTTGAGATGCGCGAGATCGGCTGTAATCGCTGTCACCGCGTCGAGACGAGTTGTGCTTCCTGTCACACCGGCCACATGACCGACGCGAAGATCGTCCGCGACCCCGGCGTCTGCGCCAAGTGTCACATGGGGCCGGATCATCCGCAGTGGGAGATGTGGCAGACCTCGCAACACGGCACCCTTTATCCGGTGATCGGAGCCGAGCGGGCTCCGGACTGCCAGCGCTGCCATATGAGCAAGGGGACGCATAATGTCTCTTTCGGCATCACCGCCACCCCCGGCGGCGTCCCCTTTCCGGAACCGGTATACAGTGAGAAGCGCCAGCAGATGTTGACTATCTGCAGCGAATGTCATGCAAAAGGGTTGGCGCAGCGGGAGTTGACCGCCGCGGACGCGGTGCGGGTTCAGAGTACGGCGCTGACGGTAACCGCGGACAAGATCGTCTGGGATCTATACGACCGTGGCAAGTTGCAGCCGATGCCGGCCGATCGCCCCCCGCATCCGCTGAGCGGGCCGACCCTGGTGACCGACAGTCAGCTTCTGTATGAAGACACCTCGGCGATTGAGCGCCTCCTCTTCAAGATGAAGAAGTACGATTGGGCGAAAGCGGTGAAGGGCGCTTATCATCAGAATCCCGCTTATGCCCATTGGTACGGCAATGCCGAGCTGAAGATGGATTTGATCGATATCCGCTCCGAAGCAGCGCGGCTGCTCGGTGACAAGGCGGCGCCTACTGAGAAAGGTCCGGTCACGAAAACCGCCGGGATCGAAGAAGAATTGCGGGTGCTGAAGAAGCGTTTTGAGCGGAAGGACCTATCGGAAGAGGTCTATCTGCGGGAGAAGACGAAGCTGCTGGACGGGATGAATTAGAAGTGTAGGGGCACCCTTTGTGGGTGCCCCTGAATCAAGCTAATCAGTGCCCGCGCTGCGAGCGATTGTTGCGATGTTTGGGCGGTTGATTGCCGGTCGGTGCGACCTTTTCTTTGGCCACTGGCGGTTTTGCCGTCTGGGCCGGTTTCGCTGCACTCCTGGGTGCACCATCCGCAGGTTTGCGGCGCTGCTGCGGCGGGCGCGGCGGCCTTGCAAACTCGATATCCTTTTTCGGGGCGGCGACGTTGTAATCGAAACCTTCGATCAGCCGGCGTTCAATCGGATTGCCGAGGACGCGTTCGATGGAGCGAACCATGATCATGTCCTCGCGCGCCACCAGGGTGAAAGCATCGCCGCTGCGGGCGGCGCGGCCGGTGCGGCCGATGCGGTGGATATAAGCGTCAGTCGTGGACGGGATATCGTAATTGATGACGTGTGAGATCTTCGAGACGTCGATGCCGCGGGCGGCAATATCGGTCGCCACCAGGACCTGGACTGAACCGTCGCGAAAGCCGTCAAGAGCTGCCTGGCGGCGGTTCTGGGACAGGTTCCCCTGCAACGAAGCCGCCTTGTAGCCGAGCTTGGTGAGCTGCTCGTCGAGACGCTTGGCGCGATGTTTGGTGCGGGTGAAGATCAGGACCGATTCGGTATCGGTATGTTTCAGCAGTTCGATCACCAGCGCCGTCTTCAGGTGTGGTTCGACCGGGTAAAGGGCATGACTGACGGTTGCGGCCGGCGCGACGGTATCGACCTGCACGGTTTGCGGATTCTTCAGCACATCGTTTGCCAGGCTGCGAATCTCGATCGGCATCGTTGCCGAGAAGAGGAGGGTCTGGCGTTCTTTCGGTAGATGGGTGAGGAGACGGCGGATCGCCGGCAGAAAGCCCATGTCGAACATCTGGTCGGCTTCATCAAGGACGAGGACCTCAAGACGGGAAAGGTCGATGGTCTTTTGCTGGATGTGATCAAGGAGGCGACCCGGGCAGGCGACGACGATCTCGCTCCCCTTCTTCAACTTCTGAATCTGTGGATTGATGCTGACTCCGCCGTAAACCGTGGTGCTGTGCAGGCCGGTCTTTTCCCCGAGAGAGACGAACGATTCGTGAATCTGTTCAGCAAGCTCGCGGGTCGGGGCGACGATCAGGGCGCGGACATGCCCGCGATTGCCGCTGTTGACCAGGCGGTGGAGGATCGGCAGGGCAAAGGCCGCGGTCTTGCCGGTGCCGGTCTGGGCGAGGCCCATGACGTCACTGCCGGCCATGACCTTGGGAATAGCCTGTTTCTGGATGGGGGTGGGGGTGTCGTAACCGGCGGCGGTGACCCCGGCGGCGACTTTCGGGTGAAGATTGAAGCTGGTGAAATCCATGTGATCCTTTCAAATGTCCGGACATTTTTTGTCCGATTCTACTGACCGCAAAAAAGGGCCTGGCGGTATACCGGGCCCTGCGGTGATGTCTGATTCAGTTCAAATATGGGTAAACAATAGCAGATTTAACAACGAAGTGTCAAGGAGCGGGGTGCGCGATGCTTGACTGTCGCGCTCCCTTCAAGTAATTTGGCGGGCGCTTCAATCCGGGAAACGATATTTAATATGTGGATTTTTTAGAGGTCGTGTCTATGCAGAAGAAGGAAGGTAAAGAACTGCCCAAGTTGATCGTCGGCGCGGAGACGGTGCGGATGCTTGAACTCGGCCATCCCTGGGTCATTGCCGATCGCTTTACCAAGAGCTGGCCGTCGCTCCCGGCTGGTACGGTTGCAAACTTGGTGACCGGCGCCGGAGATTTTGTCGCGACCGCTCTTCTTGATCCGCACGACCGGATCGTTGCGCGGATTCTGGCGCGGAAGCCGATAGTCCTCGAACGGACCTGGCTGGGGCAGCAGATCGACAAGGCTGTAACTCTGCGGGCGCAGCATGCCCGGCTGGAGGGAACGAGTGCTTATCGGCTGATCAATGCAGAGGGGGACGGTTTGCCGGGGGTGACGGTCGATCGCTATAATGACCACCTTCTGTTGCAGCTTTACAGTGAAGCCTGGCGGCCGTACCTTTCCCTGCTGAGTTCCGAGTTGCAGGCGCGCCTTGCACCCGCAGGAATCTACGAAAAGACCCGCCCGCGGGAAACCCGGGAGCTCGGTGCCCAGGGGGGGAAGAAGTATAGTCGCCTCCTGGGTGGCCGGCCGGCGCCGGGACGGAGTGTTGTGCAGGAGAATGGCCTGAATTTTCTGGTCGATCTTGAAGAAGGGTTGAATACCGGCCTCTTCCTTGATCAGCGCCGCAACCGATCCGATTTGATGGAGCGGGTGCGGGGGAAGAAGGTTCTCAACCTCTTTGCCTATACCGGCGCCTTTTCGGTGGCGGCCGCCGCCTCCGGCGCAACCCAGGTCAGCAGTGTCGACGTCTCTGCCCTTTATCTCGATTGGGCGCAAGAGAACTTTCGCGCCAACCGTCTCGATCCGAAGCGGCATGAGTTTTTGACCGGCGACTGTTTTGCCGTCCTCGCCACTCTGCGCAAAACGCGCCGCACCTTCGATATCATCATCACCGATCCCCCGAGTTTTTCGACGACGAGCAAGAGTCGCTTCACCACCCGGCAGGGGACCGCCGAGGTGGTGGCGGCAGCGCTCCCCCTTTTGGCACCGGGCGGGCTGCTGATTACCTGTTCCAATCATCAGAAGGTCGATCTCGCCGATTATCTCAAGGAGTTGCGGCGGGGAGCGTTGCAGGCGGGGAGCGAGCTGCGGGTGATTCAGACCTTGGGTCAGCCGGAGGATTTTCCTTTTCCGGTGACCTTTCCCGAGGGGCGTTATCTCAAATATGTGATTGCGGTGCGGAATTAGAAGGGGTGGTGCTGGCGGGAACAAGACCTCCGAGGTTTCTAAGGCCTCGGAGGTCTGTTAACGGAATTATTCGATAATCGTCACTTTGGTGATGCTGATCGTTTCGACCGGGACATCAGAATGGCCGCTTTTGTTGCCGGTCTTGGCCTGCTCGATGGCGTAGACGATATCCATGCCGTCGATGACTTTGCCAAAGACTGCATAGCCGTATTTGTCGGGGTTGAGGCCGGCGTTGTCGAGGAATTTGTTGTCGACGGTGTTGATGAAGAACTGGCTGGTGGCGCTGTCGACGACCGAGGTGCGGGCCATGGCGATGGTCCCGGCCTTGTTCTTCAAGCCGTTGGTCGCTTCATTCTTGATCGGCGTGTTTACCGGTTTCTGGCTCATCTCGGCAGTGAACCCGCCGCCCTGCAGCATGAAGCCCTTGATGACGCGATGAAAGATCGTGCCGTCATAATGGCCGGCGCGGGCGTAGTCGAGGAAGTTGGCGACCGAGATCGGGGCTTTTTCGGCGTCGAGTTCGAGGACGATCTCCCCCTTGCTTGTTTCCATCTGGACGAGCGGATTGCTCATTGGCTGGGCTCCTTTTAGTGCGAATGTTTTAGGTTTGTGATCAATGATGCGAGCGGATTATAGAAATCAGTGTCGTTATGGTCAAGGACTATTGCGTTAAATATTTACTGAGGTCAGGGTATGTTGATCACTAGTCTGCAAAATCCCCGGGTCAAGGAAGCGGTGGCGCTGCGCGAACGCCGTGCGCGGGAGAAGAGTGGTTTGATGCTGGTTGAGGGCTACCACGAACTCGCCCTGGCGGTGCGGGCGCACATGGTTCCGACCACGGTCTTTTACTGCCCGGAGCGGCTCCGCGGGGAAGAAACCGAGCTTCTGGAGCACTTTCGCAGCATCCGTACCCCGCTCTTAGAGGTGACGATGGCGGTGCTGGCCAAGCTGGCTTACCGGGAGCATCCTGATGCCTGGCTGGCGGTTGCGCCGATCCCGAAGCGGAGCCTGAGCGAGCTGGAGTTGCCGGAGAAGGCCTTGATCGTGGTCGCCGAATCGATCGAGAAGCCGGGAAATCTCGGGGCGATTCTGCGTTCGGCCGATGCTGCCGGCGCGGATGCGTTGATTCTTTGTGACCGCGCCACCGATCTCTATAACCCGAATGTGGTGCGAGCGAGCAAAGGGACGATCTTTCGCGTGCCGGTCGTCGAAGCGACCTCGGCCGCGACCCTGGAGTTTTTGCAACAGCGGGGGATCTTCATCGCGGCGGCAACGCCGGCCGGGACGATCACTTATTGGGATGTCGATCTGCAGGGGAGCGTGGCGATTGCGGTTGGAACAGAGAAGGAAGGATTGTCTCCCTTGTGGATGGAGGGGGCGGATGCACGGGTGACGGTGCCGATGTGTGGCGCCGTCAATTCTCTCAATGTTGCCCAGGCCCTGACGTTACTCCTCTTTGAGGCCCGGCGGCAGCGTCGGTAAATTGTAGCGGCGGATCTTTTCAACCAGAGTGGTGCGGTTGAGGTGGAGGAGTTCAGCCGCCCTGGTCTTGACCCCGGCGCATCGTTCCAGGGCGGCCTGAATCATCCGGCATTCGAGTTCCGCCACCAGAGCGGGGAGGTCGACGCCATTTTCATTGAAGTGGGGGAAACAAACACTGCTGGCGCTCTCCCCTTGTTGACTGATCTGCGCCGGCAGATCGTCCATTTCGATCATCTCCCCGTCGACCAGGGCAACAGCCCGCTCAATGACATTTTCCAGTTCCCGGACATTTCCCGGCCAGTCATATTGTTGCAGCGCCGCCGCTGCCTCCCCGTTCAGGGTACAGGGCAGATGGTTCTGCGCTTCGCACGATTTTTTCAGAAAGTGTTTGACCAGCAGCGGAATATCCTCCCGGCGCTCGCGCAAAGGGGGGAGATGGACCGGGATGACGTTGAGCCGATAGTAAAGGTCTTCGCGAAACTCGCGGGTTTTAACCAGTTCCGCCAGGTCGGCGTTGGTGGCCGAGATGATCCGGACATTCAGGCGGATCTTGCGACTGGAACCGACCCGTTCCACTTCCCGTTCCTGCAAAACCCGCAGCAGCTTCATCTGCAGCTGCATCGGCATGGTGCCGATTTCATCGAGAAAGATCGTCCCCCCTTCCGCCGCTTCGAATTTCCCCGCCTTGTCATTCCCGGCCCCGGTAAATGCCCCTTTGACATGACCAAAGAGTTCGCTTTCGAGAAGTTCTCCCGGAATGGCACCGCAGTTGATGGCAATAAAGGGTTTTTCTTTGCGGGCGCTGTTGAAGTGCACGGCCCGGGCGACCAGTTCCTTTCCCGTCCCGGATTCGCCAAGGATAAGGACCGTCGAATCGGTCTGGATGATCTTCTCCATCTGCTTGAAGATTGTCTGCATCGTCGGACTGCTGCCGATCATGTTGGCAAAGTGGTATTTGCCCCGCAGCTGCTGGCGCAGATACTGGTTCTCCGCTACCAGGCGGCTCTTTTCCAGGGCGTTGTCGAGGAGGATCTTCAGCTCTTTGACGTTGATCGGTTTGGTGAGGTAATCGAAGGCCCCCTCCTTCATCGCCTCGACCGCTGTTTCGGTCGAAGCGTTTCCGGTCATGAGGATGACATGGGTCTGCGGCGTTCGCTCTTTGATATAACGGAGGATGTCGAGGCCGCTGATCCCCGGCAAACGGAGGTCGGTCAGGACGATTGCAAAGGTCGTCTCGGCGAGGTGTTGCAGTGCCCCTTCACCGCTGTCGGAGGCGGTGATCCGGTAGCCCTCCTGGCGCAAAAGGAGGCTGAGGGCATCACGGTTGCCGCGATCGTCGTCGA
>JAXMLA010000348.1:0-2069 GCA_034370465.1 Desulfuromonadales bacterium | reverse complement strand
CGATCAGGATCAGGCCGCTGCCGCGCAGCAGGGCAAGGGTCGAGCCGATGGCGATGGTCGCGAAGCCCGCACTCCAGAACAGCAAGGGCGACTCCCTTACGTTGCGCCACTCTACCGCCAGGTACAGCGCAGCGGCCACGGCGAGGGCGACGGTGAGGGTCAGCATGGTGGGGGCGTCGAACGCCATGTTCTGCAGGGCCTGTATGGATCGATGACGAGCGCACGGTGGGCATCACACCGGCGGTCTTTGGGGAGCAGAGTTTAAGGGGTAGTGATGATTTTCCAAGGGCTGACGGTCGAGCAACATCGGCGTTGGGCGCTTTACCTGTGGCTTGAGCAACTCCAGTGCTGCAACCGGGCTTGGCGCGTCTCGGGTAACATGGCGCGCCCTGAACGCCGACCCGGACGCGCCTTATGCCATCGCCGAAACGAAAACACTTAGGCATCGAGCGCGAGCTGATCCGCACCCTGACCCTTGCCTGTGAAACGGCAAAAAGCGAAATCGTCGGCTTCCAGTGGCTTACTCATGAAGTCGACTACGAGCGGTTTCCGCAGAGCTTGCGCGTGATCTGGATGTTCGACAGCGAGGCGAGCAGGGCGCGCGCACTCGCCAGTTCGGACAAGGCGCGAATGCTGGCGCTGACGTTAGGCGCTTTCGATGAAGTGGGCATCAGCGTTTCCAACATCGCTGAACACGTAGCGTTCTCGGTCGAGCAGCCGGCGAGGGGCAAGCGTGGCCAAGGACATTGAGAACCCCTGCGTGTCGCTGTGCCAGCTCAACAGCGAGTTGTGCGTCAGTTGCGGGCGCACGCGCGAGGAAATCCGCAAATGGCGGGGCATGAAACGGCCCGAGAAGATGGCTACCGTGCAGAAGGCCGCAGCGCGGATGAAGTCGATTGCCAAGAAGAAAGGCAAAACCCAGTAGGGTGGATGACGCTTTTTTCATCCACCGTCAGCGGTTGTCCGGGCTACTTACTAAACCGTGCAATCACATCTTCTGATGACATGACCTCTGCATATTCGGCGCCCAGTATGGCCAGGGTTAGCTCGTATACGGTCGAGGCATCCCAGCGGGTTCCACCCAGTCCTGTTACAGGTACGGCAGTCGTGGCATCAGAAGGGAGGATGATGCTGTACCCGAGCGCTTTGCCTGCGCGGATGGTTGCATCCATGCTGTTGTGAATCACAACGCCCGTCAGGACGATGCGATTTGCGTTCATTCCCTTCAGCGTGGCATCCAGTTGGGTACCTATGAACGCGCAGTTTTCATTCTTGATGATGATGGCTTCGCCCTCTATCGGCGCGACTTCCTGTTTGATGCCATTCCAGGGGGCGTGAAGGTAATAGCTGGAGGTGGGCCTCTTTTCATCGTGCTTTACGTGAAGGACAGGCCAGCCGTTTGATCGCCAGAATTGCAGGAGACGTTGGATGACGGCCAGGTAATCGGGATGACTTTTGTCATTCCAGACGGGCTGATCAATGGCGTCCTGAACGTCGAGGATGATCAAGGGGATTGGGCTGGGCATCTCTGGCATTTGGTGTCGTCTCCTTACGATGATGGTGCAGTGTGCTGCAGTGTTTTTCTATCAACAACCATGGCAGCGTCCTAGAGCTCTTGGGCGTCGGCGCGGTAATTGGTGTGATACCGCTGCTGATGTGGTTACTTGAATACCGGTTCCGCCCTTACGGCGGGTCACTTCTGGCAAACGCCCGGATGGCCGGCCCCGCCAAAAATAACCAAGAGGGCTTGCCCCTACCATCCGGCCCGATTTCGTCGGGTTCCCTCGCTCCATCGTCGTTCCAGGGGCCCGACCGGATGCGGCCCACCGACGAAGGGCCATCCCTGGCCCATCGCGGCTCTCGCGGCATCCATGCCGCTCAACCCCTTACACAACGATTCCACTCGGCCTCCTGACGGGGCGTTTGATTGGTGCTCCAACACTAAAGAACCAGAGCATCGCGGCAACGCCACGATGCTTTCGGGATGTTCTGAAATGTCATTTATCGTCACTCCCGCGACGGCGGGAGCCCAGGACGCTCGCAGGTTCTGGATTCCCGCCTTCGCGGGA
>JAXMLA010000347.1:0-7491 GCA_034370465.1 Desulfuromonadales bacterium | reverse complement strand
AGTTAAGTCATAAATTTATCCTCCTCCTGGCTGTCTGTTTATCGGCGGCGCTGCTGGCGACGATCTTTGTTTTAAAGCAGGTCAATGACGAAGCCGTGCGCTCGGCAAACGCCGCACGGGAAAGCCGAATCAAGACCTTCTGGCACCTGATGCGCAGCCAAGGGCAGGATTTCGCGATTGTCGACGACAAACTTCTGGCGGGAGAGTATGTCGTCAATAATAATTTTGAGCTCCCCGACAAGATCCAGGAACTCTTCGGCGGAACCGCCGCCATCTTTATGAAGGACGTTCTAGTCAGCACCAACGTCCTTAACGAGAACGGCATCCGGGCGCTTGGCAGCAAACTGCAAGGGAGCGCTTATAACGCTCTCTTCATCGAAGGCCGGCCTTATCGCGGTGAAACTGAAATCCTCGGAATTCCCTACTTCACCGCCTACGACCCGATCCGCAACCAACAGGGAGCAACGATCGGCGCCCTGTATATCGGGGTGAAAAAGAGTGAATTCTTTACGGCCTACACCACCCTTCGCAACAAATTAATCACCGTCGCCACCGTCAATGTGACGATCTTTGCGCTCTTATCCTTCTTTTTGGTCAGTCGGGCTCTGCGCACCCTCAATCGTTTGACAGCGGCGGCACAAAGCGTTGCCGACGGCGATCTCGATGTCGAAGTGCCGGTGGAGAGTCAGGACGAAATCGGCCGCTTGGCGGCGACCTTTAACACCATGACCTCGGTCGTCTTCAAAGGGATGCAATTTGAACTCGCCAAGACCAATCGCATGGTGTCAAATATCAAAGAGGCGATCCAGCAACTCTCCAGCAGCGGCAGCGAGATCATGGCGATCTCGGCCCAACAGTCGGCCGGCGCCACCCAACAGGCCAGCGCGGTGCAGCAAGCGATGACGACCGCCGAAGAGATTGCCGTCACCGCCCGGCAGGTAGCAAAAAACGCGATTCAAGTTGAAACCCAGGCTGAAAACGCCAATACCGCCGGGAATAGCAGCAGTATCGCCGTCGAAAACGCTTTGCAGGGGATGGGGACACTCAAGGTGCAGATCATGACTGTCGCTGAAGCGATGGTCGGACTCGGTGAAAACTCGCAGCAGATCGGCGGCATCGTCAACATCATCGATGAAATTTCCGCGCAGACCAACCTGCTCTCCCTGAATGCCGCCATCGAAGCGGCCGGCGCCGGCGAAGCGGGAAAACGCTTCAGCATCGTCGCCAACGAAGTCAAACGCCTCGCCGAGCGGACCGCCGAGGCGACCAAACAGATCAAGACTCTCATCGAGCAGATTCAGCGCGCCACCAATACCACCATTATCCTCACCGAAGAGGGGACCAAAGGAGTCGATGCCGCCAATCTCCTGGTGACACGGGTCGCCGATGAATTGCAGGAGATCCTCACCCTGATCAAGGAGACGACGACTGCAGCGCGGGAGATCAAATATTCGACGCAGCAGCAGACCAGCGCCAGCGAAGAGCTCGCCTCGACCATCGTCGAAGTGCGCGATGTCGCTGCCCAGGTGGCATCGAGCGCTCAGGAGACCTCTCAGGCGATTGTCGAGTTGACCTCTTTGGCCGAACGGTTGAAAGAGATGATGGAAGACGAGCTTCAGGAAAAAGGGAGAGCCAAGACTCAGTCCGGGGCGCGGATGATGGAGCGTATTCTCGGACAGGCGATCAGCAGCGGCAAACTGACGCGGGCCGATCTCTTTGACGAAGATTACCAGCCGATTCCCGGCACCAATCCGCAGAAATACCACACCCGCTTCGACAGCTTCTGTGATGCGACGCTGACAAGTAAGCAGGATGAATTTCTCAAGGACAGTCAGGTCGCTTTTGCCATTCTTATCGATCGTAACGGCTACCTGCCGACTCACAACAGCCGCTATACTCAGCCCTTGACCGGCGATTACGATAAAGACCTGAAAGGAAACCGCACCAAGCGCCTCTTTAATGACAAAGTCGGGTTGGCCGCGGCGCAAAACGAAAAAGAGGTTCTGGTGCAGGTTTATAATCGCGATACCGGAGAACGGATCTGGGATATTTCCTCCCCGATCTATATTCAGGGACAGCACTGGGGCGCTTTCCGCATCGGCTATATCATGTAACCATTTTCCGATTGCAGGGAGATTCTTCCTGCGGTAATCTCTTCCGTCGTCAGCAAAAATACCAACGGAAGAGGGAAATAGATGGCTATCGAGGAAAAGAATGCAGGGCAGAGTCTCAGCGGTGAAACCCCGGACATGCTCTCTTTATGCGGATTTGGTTTAGCCAAAAACTCCCGACAGTTCAAAAAGGGGGTGGCACTCTGCGAAAGAGCGATTGCTCTGGATGCGCTCAATACTGAACACTACCTCCACCTCGGACGTGTTCATCTCCTTGCCGGACACAAATCCCGCGCCATTGCCACTTTTCGCAAGGGGCTGAAAATTCGTAAAGACCAACGACTGATCACTGAACTTCAGAAGATCGGCATTCGCAAATCCCCCCCCTTTGATACCCTGGCGCGGACGAACATTCTCAATATTGTTGCCGGCAAAGTCCTGCACCTCCTGAAATTCCGTTAACTATTGCACCTCCTCCCGTAAAGGGCTTGAAATGAAAGATTCCCTTCTGCGGCGATTCTGGGTGACCTTCGTCGCCACCACCATCGGCCTCTACGCTTCCGGCTGTAATCGCTTTCGCACTCAGGGGAGCGAGCATATCCCGCGCTCGGGGGGGGTCCTCTTTGCCGCCAATCACATCTCCGGTTACGAAACCGTCCTCCTCCCCTGGGCCATCCTCAAAAAACAGCCGTGGCAGATGATCTGGGCGCCGGCCAAAGAAGAGCTCTTTGCCCATCCCTTCCTGCGCTGGTTCTTCCTTTCCCTTGGCGCTTTCCCGGTCAAACGGGGGCGCGATGTACGGGCGACCGCCGTCCTCAGCAAGCTGCTGGAGACCGAGAAAGTCATGCTCTTCCCGGAAGGGACGCGTCGGCCGGATGGCACGCTGGGGAAAGGGAATCGCGGGGTCGGCAAGCTGATTTACGATGCCCGGCCGATCGTCATCCCGGTCGCTCTCAACGGCTTGAATCACTGGCGCTTCCCCGGCCTTGGGCAGCACGGCGTAGCACGCTTCGGCCCGCCCCTTGATCTGAGCGATCTTTATCTCCTCGACGACCACAAAGAGACGCATCAACTCATCGTCGAACGGGTTATGGCGGCGATTGCGGAGCAACTGAAAAAGACGACTTAAAACCACCCATACGAGGCCAATCATGAGCGAATTGCTGACCATCGCCAAAGGGACTGAAGAGATTGCCATTCTGCCCAAGATGGCCAACCGCCACGGACTGATCGCCGGAGCGACCGGCACCGGCAAGACCGTAACCCTGCGCGTCCTCGCCGAAGAGTTCAGCCGCGCCGGCGTTCCGGTCTTTATGGCCGACGTCAAGGGGGATCTGAGCGGCATCGCCGAAGCCGGCGGCGAGCATCCGAAAGTTCAGGAGCGGGTGGCAACACTGCAGCTCGACGATTACAGCCCGGAAGGATTTCCCACCGTACTCTGGGATCTTTACGGTGAGCAGGGCCACCCGGTAAGGACGACAGTCTCGGAGATGGGCCCTCTCCTCTTTGCCCGCCTCTTCAATCTCAACGACACCCAGTCCGGCGTCTTGAGCCTGGTCTTCAAGATCGCCGATGATCAGGGCCTCCTCCTGCTCGACCTCAAAGACTTTCAAGAGATGGTTCGCTATGTCGGCGATAACGCCGCAGAGTTTCGCACCAGCTACGGCAATATCTCGGCGGCGAGCATCGGCGCCATCCAGCGCAGTCTGATGACTCTGGAGGAAGCCGGGGGCGATCGTTTCTTCGGCGAACCGGCTCTCGATCTCGAAGACCTGATCCAGTGCGACGGCGACGGCCGCGGCGTCATCAATATCCTCTCGGCCAGCCGCCTGATGCAGAGCCCGAAACTCTACGCCACCTTCCTCCTCTGGCTGCTGGCGGAACTCTTCGAACGCCTCCCCGAAGTCGGTGATCCGGAGAAGCCGAAGCTCGTCTTCTTCTTCGACGAAGCCCACCTCCTCTTCGACAATCCGCCGCAAGCCCTCCTCGACAAGATCGAGCAGGTGGTGCGGCTGATCCGCTCCAAGGGGGTCGGCGTCTATTTTGTCACCCAGAACCCCCTCGACATCCCTGAAGCGATCCTCGGCCAGCTCGGCAACCGCGTCCAGCACGCCCTGCGCGCCTTTACCCCCAAGGACCAACGCGCCGTGCGCGCCGCCGCCGAGACCTTCCGCGCCCGCCCCGGTCTCGATGTCGCCACCGCCATCATGGAGTTGGAGACCGGTGAAGCGCTGGTCTCGATCCTCGATCGCAAAGGGGCGCCGACTCCGGTCGAGCGCGCCCTGATCTTCCCGCCGCGCAGTCGCTTGCCCCCCCTCACCCCGGCGGAAATGGCCACTATCATCCGTACCTCACCCTTGGCCGGCCATTATGAAAAATCCGTTGACCGCGAATCTGCCTACGAAAAACTCAAAGCCCGCGCCGAGGCGGAAAGTGCCGCCGTCACTCCGGAACCGCGCGGCCGCAAAGCGGCCCCGGCTGTTCCCGGCGGCGATCTCCTCGCTGCCGCAGCCAAGAGCGCTGCCCACGCCATCGGCAGCTCTCTCGGCCGGCAGATTATCCGCGGGGTGCTCGGTTCATTGTTCGGTGGGGGGAAAAAACGTTAAACCGGGGGGACGCCCAAACAAAGGGCGGCGTAAATCCGCGCCGCCGCCTCGACTTCAGCCAGGGCGGTCTGCTCTTCATTGGTATGGGCGGTCTCCAGTGACCCCGGTCCAAGGATCAACGGCTGCACGCCGGCAGCAAAGAAGAGATTGCCGTCAGAATGAGAACGGAACGGAGTGAGTTGCAGGGGGAGATTGAGTTTGGGGTAAATCTTTTCCAGTACCTGCTCCAGCCATTGCTGCGCCGCTAACTGGTAACCACTGGCGGAAAAATCAAAAGTGACATCAAGATGGAGATCGGGGATCGCATCGCCGGCGCCGGCCAACTGCTCGCTGATCGCGGCTTTCACCTGCTCCGGCGAAATCTCCGGGGCGAGATGGAGATCGATGAGAGCTTCGCAGCGATCCGGGACAACAAAGCCGGCGCGGGACGAGCTCAGTTCGCGGATCGAATAGAAGACCTGAAGATTCTCACGGCTAAAGAGGGGGGCCTTGCCGAGCTGCAGCAGGATCTGCAGCATCGACTCGACGGCGTTATGCCCGAGCTCCGGCAGCGAGGAATGGCTGCGCCGCCCTTTGGTGACGAGCTGCGCCTCGACATAGCCGTAATGGCCGAAACAGGGGGAGAGGGACGTCGGCTCGCCGATCACTACCCAGGCCGGGGTGCAACTCTCGAGAAAACGCTCACTGCCATCGCCATTCTCTTCTTCGCCGACCACCAGCAACAGACCGACCGCCGGCTGCTGCTCTAAAGGCAGGGTCGCCAGCGCCAGCCACGCTTCGAGCATGGCCGCGCACCCCCCCTTCATATCGGCGCTCCCCAGCCCCCGCACAATCCCCCACTCCTCCTGCGCTCCGTAATCGTCGAGATCCCAGGCCGGCACGGTATCGACATGCCCGACCAGATACAACTGCGGCGGTGTACTCCCCATGGTGGCGATGAGATTATAGCGATCATCTTCAACGAGTTGGCGCTGCACGCTCAGCCCGGCATTCTGCAGGATCCCTTCGAGATAAAGCTGGATATCCTCCTCCTTGCCGGACGGGGAATAGATATCGATCATCTCCAGCAGGCGTTCGCGCAGCCGCTGCGGGTTGATCGCACTCCAGACCAGATCGAGACGGGGGTCGCCGCTCATTCCGGCTTCTCCTTCTTCGGTTTGCTCTTTTTCGAAAGATTGAGACTCATGTAGACATGCTCCTGAATATTGCCGAAACCCTGCTTTTTAAAGAAGTTGATACCGGCCTCGTTGTCGGCATCGGTGTCGACGAGCATCATCCGCACCCCCTGCTCGATCATCCGCCGCTTGATCTCGCGGAAAAGCTTGGCACCGGCGCCAGTCTTCTGAATCCCCCGCTTCACCCCGAGCCAGACGAAGTAGCCGTACTTCCAGGCAGAATGCGACTTCTTCACCGTCGTGCCGAGGGCGAAGCCGATGATTTCGTCCTCCAGCTCGGCGACCAGACAAAGTTCATTGTCAGAATTGAAGAGGGTGGTGATTTCATACTCGTCCCAGGTGCGATACATACTCGGCGAATACTCGGAGGTAAAGAGCCTTTCGCCGAGATGAAAGACCTCGGAAAGATCGTCAATCGTCATCTCGCGAATACGTACTCGTTCTTTGATTTCAAGTGGTTCACTGCTCATGGTTCAAACCTCGCAAAGGGATGTAAGGGAGTAAGTATAGCCCACGCCACATAAAAATTGCAAAGTTATGGTCCAGAGCAAGTTATGAGTTACGGCCGCCTGGCAACAACCTCTGCCAGACTGCGCGGAGCCTTGCCGGTGACCTGCTGCACGTCATCGGTGACAATCTCAAACCAGCCGTTGCGCACCCCGCTATAAAGGAGGGCCAGATACTGGGCGATGGAGGCAGGTAGACCGTCTTTGATCGCGCCCTGCACCATCTCTTCTTCGCTGATCGGCTGGTATTCGACCGTCTTCCCCAAACCCTGACTCAGGATCGATGCAACCTCGTGATAATCGAGGGCGGCAGGTCCGGTGAGGTTATACGAGCGATTGTGCGGGCCATGGATAAAGGCGGCGGTGATAACGGCGGCGATATCGCCGGTCGAAATGAAGCTGGTCTTGCCGTCACCGGCCGCGACGCTGATTCTGCCACTGGCGACCATCGGGGCGAGAAAACCGCTGGTGAAGTTTTCGGCAAAAAAGTTGGGGCGAAGGATGGTGTAACCGACGCCGCAATCCATCAGGTGACGCTCGATGATCCGCAGCGGCGACTTTTCATCGGCATAGACCCCGAGGGCCGAGATGAAGACGATGTGCCGCACGTCAAGAAACTTGCAGGCATCAATGGCAGGGATGACTTTTTCCGGGGCATCGGCGTCGAGGGGAGGAGCGATGAGGAGCGCTCCGTTCGCCCCATTGATGGCGGGTTCGTGGGTGGTGTGGTCGGTATAGTCGAAGAGCACAGAATTTTCCACCTTCTCGGGATGGCGGGACGCTGACCTGACTGTGAATCCCGCGTTTTTCAATGCGATCACTGCGGCCCGCCCCAGGTTGCCGCTTGCTCCTGTGACCAGAATTGTTTTCATTGTTGTGCTCCTTTCGTGTGTAGCAATAATTCATCTCCCCCCTTTGCCAAAGGGGGGTTGGGGGGGATTTCTCTTGCCGACCAAGCAAATTCCCGGAGGTGAACAGCAGGGCAAGCGTCACGCCCCCGGTCGACCTCCGGCATAACTTCTGTAAAATATTACCATGAGTTTTTCCGATATCTCGTTGCAGGCTTGTTTCACAGATTTAAGAGGTAGAGATG
>JAXMLA010000346.1:0-1534 GCA_034370465.1 Desulfuromonadales bacterium | reverse complement strand
CCGGAACAAGCCCCCTCCCCCGACGCCTCATTCCTCGGGATTTGCGCGCCTTGCCAGCGAACTTTTTACGAAGCCGTTCCCAAACCAACGTTTTTAGACTTTTAACAAGCGAGTCAGGTATGAAAGTAGCATATTTCCAGTGTTTTTCCGGGATCAGCGGAGACATGACCCTGGGCGCCCTCATTGACGCCGGCGTGGACTGGCGGGAGTTTCAATCCGGCCTGGCCGGTCTGTCTTTGGATGGGTATGAGCTGACCAGCGAGACGGTGACGAAAAAGGGCATCAGGGCGACCAGGGTAAGGGTCCGGACGGAGGAGAAACAGCCCCACCGCCATTTCGCCGATATTCAAAAGATCATCAACGCTTCCACTCTGCCCGCCCTGGTGAAGGAGAAGAGCATCCAGGTATTTCTCCGACTGGCCGAAGCGGAGGCCAGGATACACCATACCACCCTGGAAAAGATCCATTTTCATGAGGTGGGGGCGCAGGACGCCATTGTGGATATCGTCGGAGCGGCCCTTGGTCTGTGGCTGCTCGGCGTGGAGGAGGTTTATGCCTCGCCGGTCAATACGGGTGAGGGCCTGGTGGAGTGCGCCCACGGCTCCCTGCCGGTACCGGCGCCGGCGACGTTGGAACTTCTCCGGGGGGCGCCGATCTATTCTTCGGGGATAGAGAAGGAATTGACCACCCCGACCGGCGCCGCCATCCTGACGACCCTTTGCCGCCGATTCGGTCCCCTGCCGGCGATGAAGGTGATCGCGGTCGGCTATGGCGCCGGCGGGATGGATCTAGCTGTGCCCAATGTACTCAGATTGATCATCGGCGAGCAGGATGGTCCGGGAGAAGGGATGTTTACGACCGCGGCAGAGGAGGGAATTCGCCAGGAAGAGGCCCTTGTCATGGAGGCCAACATCGATGACATGAATCCGGAGTTTTACGATCACCTCATCGATACCTTTCTGACGGCCGGGGCGATGGACGTGTTCCTGAAACCCATTCAGATGAAGAAGAACCGTCCGGCGACGACCCTTAGCGTCCTGCTCCATCCCGAGCAGCTTTCCTTTTTTTACCGGAAGATCTTCGACGAGACCACCTCGCTCGGGGTCAGGGTCTATCCGGTGACCAAATACATGGCGTCCTTTGAGATTGTTTCGTTCCACGGCTCTCTGGGGACCGCGAGAATCAAGATCGCCCGTCAGTCGGGACGAATCTGCAACATTGCCCCGGAATATGAGGATTGCCGCAAGATGGCCCTGGAGAAAAAGATCCCCTTGAAACAGGTTTACGATACGATCAAGGGAGAGTATTTGCGAGAAATTCAGCAATGTCCGGTTAGCTTTTAGCGTCATCCATAAATACTCTTTTTGGTTCGTGTTTTGTTCCTCCCCCTTCAAGGTGGGGCCTTAGGAGGGGCACTACTTAATTCCTCCCCCTTCAAGAAGGGCATTAGGAAGGGCACTGCCAGATTCCTCCCCCTTCAAGGGGGAGGTTAGGAGGGGGATGGGTTTTTAGTGGCGGAGCGGTCATTTAACCC
>JAXMLA010000345.1:0-7144 GCA_034370465.1 Desulfuromonadales bacterium | reverse complement strand
TTGCCGGGACGACAGCTCCCCCTGGGCGGAAGTGATCGGCCGGTTTTTTTGTGCAACAGGCGAGGCATCAATCATGGTTGAAACCTCCGGCAAGGTGGTGCAGCCGTTGCCGAGGATCAATAAAGAGATCAGCAGAAGTGAAAAGAAAATCGGTTTGATGCTCGCCATCTGATTCCTTTCTCGGCACTTCCCTACATCAGCCAGCGTCTTTTCATCAGCAGATAGGAGAAGAAGAAGGTGAGGAGTCCGACGCACAGCAAGCTGATCCATTCAAAGGACAGGTTGCTGATGTGCCCATCATTGAGCAGGATATTCTTAATCGGATTGTAAAGCTGATAGGACGGTAAAAATGTCGCGATCGAGGTTAACTTTTGCGAAAAATCGGATAAAGCCGAAGGGATGAGATGAGGAAGATAGAATAGAACTCCCAGGGTTCGGGCGCTCGCCTGATTGCGGCACAAAAAACCGAGAAAGATGCCGTATGCGCTGAAACAGAAACTGCCAACCAGGATAAAAGCAATATAACTCGGGATGTTACCCGTCTCGAAGTGACACATCACTTGCAGAATAATCACAGCGGTGAGGATCAGCACCATCCCGGAAAGGACCTTGGCAATCAGCCACTCCACTTCGCGCATCGGTGTTTGCAAAAGGGCAATCAGTAATTTTTTCTCTTTTTCTTCGGCAACCTGCGCCGGCATGATAATAAATCCGACGAGCAAAACGAGCATGAGAATCCAGGTCGGCAGGGTTTGTCTTTGAATCCCCCCTTGTTGCAGGGACTGAATATCGGCAATCCAGTTGATGTTCTTCCCTTCGACCATATTCTGTAATGCGGAAAAACTTTCAATAATCGAGAGGGCCTGTATCGATCCTTTTTCCAGAACGATCAGGATCAAACCTTTCTCATTATTTGCGGCCGGCAGGAGCAGTCCGTCTAACCGCTTCTCCTTGACCCAGTTTTTGCCTTCTTCTTCGCTGGAGACGCGCGACATGGTAAAGACCCCGTCGGCCGAGGTAATGGTTTGGAGAATGACCGGGGCATAGGTGGCGTCTTGAATCAGCCCTATTCTGATTTTTTTGATGTCGGTCGGGGCGCTGTCGACCAGTTGCAAAGAGAAAAAGACAAAGAGCGGGATAAAAATTATCAGAAAGATCGTCTTGTTTTTAAAGGCGATGGCTAAATCATTCAAGGTTAAGGTTATGATATTTTTCATCATAATAGACACAACTTTTCATAAACTTCCGATTGGAAGTACTCCCGGGGCGGACCATCAAAGACTAGATTCCCTTGATGGAGCATGATGACACGAGTGGCCAGGGTCTTGATCTCTTCCGGGCGGTGCGAGGTAAAGAGGATGGTCTTGCCGGCGGCATGAAACGCTTTAATCATGCGGTAGATCTCTTTGGTCATCTCAAAATCGAGACCCGAGGTCGGTTCATCAAAGAGCAGGATCGGCGGATCGGCTAACAAAGTGCGGCCGATACTGACCCTTTGCCGTAACCCTTTGGATAAGATCTGCACCTTGTTTTTACGAAAAGTGCGGAGATCGAATTCCTCCAGGATCTCCTCGATCCGGGCAAAGGGGACGCCAAAAAGACGGGCAAATAATTTCAGATTGTATTCAACCGAAAAAAATTCAAAAAGGTTCGGAACTTCAGGAACAAAACCGATCTTCCTTGACACCGCCACCCGGTCCTTCAGCTCGATCCCGTCGACGATCACCTCGCCGCTGTCAGGAAGATGCCAACTCGCCAGCATCTTTAACAACGTCGATTTCCCCGCGCCATTGTGGCCAATGACGGCAATCAACTCCCCGGTTTCGACCGTCAGGTTGATCGGTTGAAGCCCTCTGCCTTCATCGTAAACTTTGGTAAGGTTATGAATCTCAATCAGCACGAGATCTCTCCATCTGTCACTTCAGCAGGTCAGAATAGATTACGCTCCGGAGAGTGGAAAAGTAGCCCTGCTCTCCGGAGCGCAACGTAACTACAAGGTTCTGCTGCAACCCCACGATCAAGTCATTCTCATAATAACTATCACCAAAATCACCACAACCAGTACTGCAATAATGAAACCCATTGTTGACTCCTTTCTACTGCCGGTGATGGCTTCATCGATATGTCGGCAGTCATTCTTGTTCCGATGCTTTTCATGCCTCGGGTCGTTCAGTCCTGTTGTTCTGCTAGGTAGTGATATCGCAACGAACATGCCGGAGACGGATCTTCTTTAGCCAAAGCGCAAGCGATTGATTATATGGGTAAAAATTGAATAGCAACGGTGGATTGGAGCTGGGGCCGTTAAGGGAAACCGTCACCGCTTACGAAACTGTTATATTTGACGGGATGAGATGCAGGAAAGAATCACTCCAGAGTGAAGAAGAAGGTCGCGCCCCGGCCCTCTTCACTCTCGGCCCAGACCCGGCCGTTATGGCGTTTGACAATCCGTTCGACCGTGGCCAGGCCGATGCCGTGCCCCTCGACGCCGGTCCCGGGCAGGCGCTGGAAGGGAATGAAGAGCTTCTCCGCCATGGTCATATCGAAACCCGGCCCATTGTCCCGGACAAAGTAGACCGGCTCCCCTCCTTGCTCCGTGACCCCGAACTCGATGATCGCCTTCTCCACACTGGTGGTATACTTCCAGGCATTGCCGAGCAGATTATTGAAGAGCGCCCATAACAGGTCGGCATCACCGGCCGCAACGACCCCGGGGGTAATTTGAAAGGTGACCAACCGTTCGGGTTCACCGGTTGTCAGTCCCTTGGCGACGTCTTCAGCAATTTTGCTCAGATCGACTTTCTTCGCGCTCATTTCGACGTGGGTAACACAGGAAAATTCAAGAAGAGTGTTGATGAGCCGGTTCATCTTCTGACTCCCCTCATACATTTCATTGATGTAATTCAAGCTCTCAGCACCGAGTTGGTTGCGACACAGGTCGCGGAGGACTTGACAATAGCCGTTAATCACCGTCAAGGGCCGGCGCAGGTCGTGGGACACAGAATAGTTGAACGCTTCGAGCTCAACGTTCGCGGCCGCCAGTTTGGCCGCATGGGTATCAAGCTCAACGTGGAGAATGCGCAGCTTCTCATCCAGCTGTCGGCGCTCGCTGATATCGATAAGGACCGCCCGGCACTCCTGCCCCGAAACGCTCGCCACCGCTTCGATCTGCACAAAGAGCGTCGCACTCCCGGTGGTCGTAAGTTCCACCTCACAAGATTCTTTCCCCTGGCTGGAAAAGACCTTGTCAAGAAATACCCCGAAGAGCGGTCGGGTCTCTTTCTCGACGAACAGCGCGATATTTCGACCAGGCAAGCGGGAGCGTTCCATCCCAAAAAGGCCGGCCGCGGTGAGGTTGGCGGCACGAACGACACCGTCCGGCGAGAGAGTGACATAGCCGACCGGGGCGAAATCGTAAAGGTCGGCGTAGTTACCCAGCAACGTTTCGACTTCGTCGCGCGCCTGACGGAGCTCGGCGTTCTGCAGCTCCAGTTCGATCTGGTGGACCTGCAGCTCATGCAGGAGGCGGGCGGTTGAATTCCCGGCTTGGGACGTTCCCCCCTTCGACGCCGGCAGCTGTTCTTCGGCGCGGCGATGCAGTCCGGCGGCGGGTAATCCCTTTTCTTTGTCGATAGCCATTAAGCCCTCTCCAGCCGCAATCAGCTTACTTAATGTTTTCCATGCTTTCCGCGATGATGACCATTATCGCCGCCACCAGGACGATAGCCGATCGGTTCTACCCAGATACACCCCGACAATGTTGAAACGATTATCAACAGAACGGCGAATTTCAAAAAAAGTGATTTTTTCATTTGGCAATTTTCCTTCAGTGGGTGCTGCGGGGAGGAGTCAAACTGCTCAGAAGCTGACGACAGATAGATTACAACTTGCATGCCAGCGATGCGGCGCAGACAATAATATTGCAACTGTTTGATTATAAAAATAATTATTAAATTCAGTCGCGCAAAGGGGAAAGGCAACTTATCCTTCACCCCTGACGTAACCATCATATTTGACGGTCCGTAGGGGTAGCTTGTGCCGTCATAAATGACCCCCCGGATGTCGGGCAGGTTCCGCCACTCGAGGGAGGGGGCCTGAACTCGCCCAGAGTCCAAAGCAAAAAGAGCGTGGCCCCATTCGGGGCCACACATGTTACAGGCGGTTCGTAATAGGATTAAAGTCTGAACCCGATAACGGCAGTCGTGACAAAACCGTCGAGGGGGATATGCTGGCCACCGAAGGAAGGCTCGGCCCACAGGTATTTCCCTTCCAGACCGACAAACATGTTCCTCTGAATTTTAATATTCACGCCGGCGCCAGCGTGCAAGCCGTAAGTAATCTCTGTCGAACCGTCAAGATCACCACTGTTGTTATTCACGTCGAGATCTGTGATGTAAGCGCCGATTCCGAACAACCCATAAGGCTCGACCGATCCGAGCGGCAAGGAAACTTTCCCGGTCGCGAGAAGGGGTACAACCGTCAATTTGGTTTCACCGGGGGACGCCAGGGGCGAGCCTTTACTCTCGAAGTAGCCGGCACCAAATTCAACGGCCAGAATCGGCAGCAAGTAGTGGCCGAAAGCGACCTCGCCGGCAAATCCGGTCTTGCTGTCGAGGCGCTCCCGGTTACCGGCATTGAAGTTGTCGAGGTCGTACGATGAACTCGGTGAATAGATGCCGCCCTTGAGCGCCAGATAATTCCCCTCACCCACCGCGGCATTGGCCTGAGGGATGAAGCCGATCAGGGCGACGGCGAGAACCACAAGTAACACAGTTGTTTTTTTCATAATTTCTCCTTGCGACGTGGTTAAATTAATCCGGACAGTGAAAAGACATGCAGTGGTAATCGCAACGAACGTGCCGGAGGAGAACGGCAACGTATCTTCAGTTCAACTCTTTAATTTTACAGGGAGATAGAAAAAAGATGCGGGGGACAGGCTAAGGATAATCCACTGCGATTATCTGTCAAGTTTAGCAGAACAGTTATATACGAAAGGGGCAGATCAAAGGATTACCAGGGAGTCAGACGGAGTATTCTCCGGCTCCTTGACGATGCATTTCCCGCAAACGCGCGTTGATCTCGCCGCCGAGGAGAATCACGAAAGCGCCGGCGTACAGCCAGAAGAGCAGAGCGATGACAGCGCCGATACTGCCGTACGTCTGGTCATAGGAACGGAAATTGTTTGCATAATATGAAAAGGCCAGGGTCACGACGACCCATGCCGCGGTGGCCGTGATCGCGCCGGGAATGATCTCGCGCCATGACAGTTTTAGCGCCGGTGCGTAGCGATAGAGCGCGTAGAGGGCCATCATCATCAGGGCGAAGATCACCGGCCAACGCAGAAGGTTCCAGACCAGATTGAAGGTATGGCCGAGGCTGGCCAGAGATGCGATCCAGACACCGATACGCGGTCCGAAAAAGAGCAGAAGAAGGGAGACGATCATAAAACCGGTTAAGCAAATGACCAGAAGCATGGAAAGAGCGCGCAACTGCCAATAAGGGCGGTGTTCTTTCGTATCATAGGCGTCATTCAGGGAAATCTGGATTGCAACCACCGCCCTCGATGCGGTCCATAGCGATAACAGCACCCCGAAGGAGAGAAGTCCTCCCTTCTGCACTGTGACCAGGGACTGGAGATTTTTTTCCACCAGGGAAAGAACGGAGTCAGGGATGAAGTTATCGAGAATTTTCAGCATAACCTGAACCAGATCCGGCACCGGCAGGTAGGCCAGGAGGCTGGTCAAAGTGAGAAGGCAAGGGAAGAGGGCAAAGAGGACGAAAAAAGCGATCTCGGCCGCATGCCCGGTGCAGTGGTCCTTGCGGATGCCGCGGACAACCCGCCCGGCCAGCTCAAAAACGGTCATATTCATACTCAATTAACCCGTTTTCTTCATCATCATGGCGCCCTCTACCCGACAGGAACCCGTCCGCGGGCTCCGTAGGGCTGGGTTTACGATTCGTCCTTACCCGCTCTGATCCACCGTCATTTTTTGGAGACCTTGACTATCAAGACGACGAGCAGGACGATCACCAGGACGCTGATCGTCGCCCAGAGCCACATCCCGCCTCCCATCCAACCGCCATGGTCCATCCATCCGCTTCCTTGATTCATCATGATTCCAGTTCCTTATTCACCCGCATGATTGAACGGGTATTTCTGCTGTTGATCTTTTTCTGCTGCGGGGCGGCTACTCAAGTCCGTTCTCCCTGAGCTCGCCGAAGGGCGACAAGATCTTTTCGAAAGCATTACAGTTGGTCGATGACTCTTTTCAGCTTCAACTGAATCTCCTTGGCAACCGCTTGCAACTCCTGGTTCTGAATCGCTTGCATCGAAGCCAGGGGATCGACGGCCGCGACTTCCATCTTGCCCTCCGCTAATTCCTGCACAATGACGTTGCAGGGGAGCATCGTCCCGATATGGGGTTCTGCCTGCAATGCTTTGTAGGCAAAGGCCGGATTGCAGGCGCCGAGGATGGTGTATTTTTGAAAATCGACATCTAATTTCTTTTTCAGGGTGGCTTTGACGTCGATTTCGGTGAGGATTCCAAACCCTTCCTTTTTCAGTCCGTCCGTGATCCTGGTCACGACATCTTCAAAATTCATTGCCAGCTTTTTACTAAAGACGTACGACATTGTTCGGCTCCTTTATCTGGGCAGCGTGCAACTGCGTCTCTTTCTCAAGCGCTGTAATTTTTGCTGCATCGACAATCGCTTGGGCTTTAAGATTTGAAATTTCCCTTGATTTACGAAATGTACCGGGCAGGGTGGCAAGAAAAGTGGCAACGACGCCGGCGCCAAAGGAGAGGAGGAGAATGATCACCAGGGGCGCATCGAAATACCAGCCCAAAAAGGTCACCTGCGTTTGCTGCGAGTTTTCTACGGCAAAATATGCCATCACCGCCGAAACGATAATGGCTGCGATCAGTGCAAATTTCATGATTAACCTCCTGAATTTTATTTTGAATGTAGGAGCAGGCTCCAGCCTGCAATGATCGCGAGCTGGAGCTCGCTCCAAATTTGATTATTTAGGCAGCGCCCTGCGTGCTGAGGACGGCTTTGGCAGCGCCTTCGGATGATGCCGGATTCTGCCCGGTGATCAAGTTGCCATCGCGCACAAAATAAGCTGCCCAGTCAGCCCCCTTGGAAT
>JAXMLA010000344.1:0-1460 GCA_034370465.1 Desulfuromonadales bacterium | reverse complement strand
TGCAGGCGCCGGATTTTTGGTGCTGCGGACCAGGCCGGCAAATGACCTGTCGCCGGCGGTTTATCGCGGGTTAAAGACCGGTTCGATCGGGGGTTTTAGCAAAAAAAGACCGGTTTAAAGTGACGCCGTCGACCAGGGCCGGGGGTATGAATATTGCAAACCGTCTGTATGCCTTAGCTTGTGTTGCGACATAGTCCCCCTGGCGACCCTCTGGATAACAGCATGCGTATGCGCTTTCTCCTTAAATTGCTCCTCCTGATTCTTGGCCTGACGGCCGGGACAGCGCACGCCCTGCAGCAGAACCTGCGCGGCGACGTCACGCTGGGGATGCAGCAGTACACCGGTGAATCCGCCGGGGTGAAACAGGAAGCGGAGTCGACCTATCAACAGTATACGGTGACTTACAGCCGTAAAGATGCCTTTTATAACGGCCGGGGTGGTGCTTATACCTTGATGGCCGGTTATGAGATCACCATTCTCGATGCGTCTTTTGAGCGTAACGGTGTGCGCGATCCCGAAATTGTCCCGATCAACACCAGCAAGCTTTACTATGACGGTACGCTGCTCCTCGCTCCCGGCGGTCTCCCTTTCCGCCTCTCGCTCTACGCGCGTGATACCAAGCGGACCACCTTTGTCGACAATGCCCGCTATGAAACCTTCTCCACCGGTCTTCAGACGACCCGGGGCGGGTACTCGGGTGATCAGATGCTGCAACCCTCGATTAATACCGATGTTGACAACGGTACGAGCCAGATGCTCGGTGCAACGCTGCTGGTCGGCATTCGTAATGGCACCTATCTCGGCGCTTACCGCGATGTTCTTTCGCAATTGCCCCGCCTCCTGATCGACTACAAGCAGAATGAGGTCAAAGACCTGCAGAGTTCTTTCCAGAAGACCCATTTTTTGTCCCGTGACCTCGCCTTTGTCTCGCTCAATAAAAAAGAGAACTGGGTGCACTTGCGCATGCGCGATCATACCGACTATCTCAATCACGAGAATGATACCGAGATGAAGCAGGTTTTGATCGGCAGCGTTGACCACAACCTGACCCGGCAGTGGATTAACCTGACCAACTGGATCAAGGTCTCCGGCGATCTCTCCTATACGCAAGAGGACAAGGTCGGTGACGACCCAGAAAATACCTACCGGGCAAATATGTTCTTTACCGGTCAGCATCAAGGATTGTCCTCAACGGTATTTTCCCAGTTCAAGCGGCTCAGCGATGGTCGTTTTCTGACTTATGAAACGAACATCCCGGTGTACGTGTCGCGAGTTCATAATCGTGACACCAGATCGAATACCCGTTTTATCTATGAAGCGAAGGAAAGAACGCTATTCTCCGGACCGTTGGAGAGTAACTACCCCGGGGGCAATATGAACCTCACCGCCAACGACTTCTCCGACTATTATCTCGATAATGAGTTAGAACTGTTTCGCAGTCGTCGGGTCATGGTCAAGCC
>JAXMLA010000343.1:0-5768 GCA_034370465.1 Desulfuromonadales bacterium | reverse complement strand
GTCCTCCCACACCACCGTACGTACGGTTCCGTATACGGCGGTTCACGTTGAATGCTGGAAACGGTGAAACTGGTTCAATAACGATATAAGCCCCAGTTTCCTGAAGTAAGATTGCGTAAAGGCTGCGTTCATGTGCGAGGCCCCTGAATTCCACCAGGGGCCTCGTCCATTTTGAGCACTTCTCCATGCTCTTTCCTCTGTCAATCCTCGTTGCATCAGTTTCCTGGCTCGGGTGAAGGGTCGTTTCCACTGCATCAGCAGTTCTTCTTTGATGCGCGGCCACTCCGTTTGCAAGCATCCTTTGAGTTGACCGGTCGTCATGCAATCGACGCCGGCGGCTCCCTTATTGGAAACGACCCGGTTGTAGGCCTTCATCATGTTGGGGCGACTGACGATCTCTTCCATCAATCGCTCGCACGCTTCCGTCCAGTCGGTCTCTGTCGTTGCCGTGACGCCGGATGCACCAGAATCGTACTCTCGGGACTTCCGGCCCCTACCCTCCGCTCTCGCGGTGGACACCCTTGCCGTCCGGCTAATCGTTCCCCTTGCCGGGCCGATAGAGGACTTTCACCTCCAAGTCGCGATTCAGCCACCATAGCTGAATCGATGGCGCTTGCGCGCCACGCGCCCTGCCGGGCGCACCAAAGCAAAACCGCCCGAACGGCAACAGCCGTCGGGCGGTTTTATTTCCTGGCCTTCCTGACTTACTTTGCCCGCTTCTCCAGAAACATGCTGATCAGATCGATAGGGACAGGGAAGATCGTCGTCGAATTCTTCTCGGCGGAAATTTCGGTCAATGTCTGTAGATAGCGCAGTTGCAGGGAGATCGGCTCCACCGCCAGGATCCTGGCGGCTTCGGCGAGCTTGACCGAGGCTTGTAACTCTCCTTCCGCGTAAATGACCTTGGCGCGCCGCTCCCGCTCTGCCTCGGCCTGCTTGGCGATGGCCCGCTGCATCTCCTGCGGCAGGTCGATATTCTTGACCTCGACATTGGCGACCTTTACTCCCCACGGCCCGGTATGACGGTCGAGGATCTCCTGCAGCTGCTGATTGATCTTCTCGCGGTTCGACAGGAGCTCGTCGAGATCGACCTGGCCAAGGACGCTGCGCAGGGTCGTCTGCGAAAGCTGACTGGTGGCGTAAAGGTAATCTTCGACTTCGATAATCGCCTTATCCGGCGCGATGACCCGGAAGTAGATGACCGCCGAGACCTTGACGGTCACGTTGTCATGGGTAATAACATCCTGCGGCGGCACCTCAAAGGCGACCGTACGCAGACTCACTCGCACCAGGCGGTCGACACCGGGGATGATGAAGAAGAGTCCCGGCCCCCGCACCCCGATCATCCGCCCGAGGCGGAAGAGGACGCCGCGCTCGTATTCGGGGAGGATGCGTACCGCGCTGGCGATAAACATGATGATGAGGACAACCGGGAAGATCAGCGGGATAAAATTGATCAGTTCGAACATGATAAACCTCCATGTAGTAGTGAATTATGAAGGATGAGGGATGAAGTCAATCCCCCGTCGGCACCTTGCGGACCTTGAGCTGCAATCCATCCACCGCCTCGATCACCACCCGGTCACCGGCGGCAATCGGTGTGTCACTGTGCGCATCCCAGTATTCGCCGTGGGTAAAGACCTTGCCCTCCGGGTCGATGGAGCTCAGCGCCGTCCCTTCTTCGCCGATAAGCCCTTCCCGTCCGGTGCTCTTTGGTCGACGCTGGGCGGTTAAAGCTTTCTTGACGATGAGAACGAAGAATCCGGCCGCGACCAAGACAGTCGACAAGATAACCTTCCAGGAAAGGCGCAGCCAGGGTTCCGGCGAATCGAAGAGAAGGATGGATCCAAAGACCATGGCGACCAAGCCGCCAACGGTGAGCATGCCGTAAGAGACGACGTTGATCTCGGCAATCAAAAGGACCAGGGCCAGGAGAATAAGCAAGACTCCGGCATAATTGACCGGCAGAGTCTGAAAAGCGAAGAGGGCGAGGACGAGGGAGATGGTGCCGATCACCCCGGGCAGGATGACGCCGGGATTGGAGAGCTCGAAGAAGATCCCGAGCATGCCGAGCATCATCAGCACATAAGCGACATTCGGATTGCTGATTGCATTGCGAATCCTCTCGACTTTCGTCATCTCCGCCGGCGTCACTTGAGCTCCTTGCAGATTCAGGACGAGTTGGCGCCCCCCTTTCAGCACTGATCGTCCTTCCAGTTGCTGCAGCAGATCGGCCCGGTCCCGGGCGATCAGATCGATCACCTTCCCTTCCAGAGCCTTATCCGCGCTAAGGGAGAGGCTCTCCCGCACCATCTTGCGTGCCAAGGTTGCATCCCGGCCGCGCTGGCGGGCAATCGACTCGACATAAGCCTCGGCGTCGTTGACCATCTTCGCCTCCATGGTCGGGTCGACCTTTTCGCCAAGGGTCACGGGATGGGCGGCGCCGATATTGGTTCCCGGAGCCATGGCACAAATATCCGCGGCCAGGCAGATGATCGCCCCGGCCGAAGCGGCGCGGGCGCCGGAGGGGGCGACATAAACGACCACTACCGCCGGACTGGCGAAGATCTCCTTGACGATCTCGCGCATCGCCGTGTCGAGCCCGCCAGGGGTATCGAGCTCAACCAGGATAAGGGGTTCTGCCTGCCGGGCGGCTTCATCGAGGTTGCGCTGAAGAAAACGGGCGGTCACCGGCGTAATCGGATCCTGAAGGGAGACCACCCGGATCGTCGCCGGCTCAGCAAAAGCGAGGGCGACCCAGAATAGCAGGGTCAGGATCATCAAGAGACGCAGGCGCATAAGACCTCCCTTATTGCAAATGAAATCAAGTATACCTGCTTCCCATGATTTGGGAAGTAAAACAGGTCAAAGAGCGTGTCCGCTTGCTGCAGCCAATGCCCGAAACCGCCGCGCCAACTCCGGCCCTTTGGCTTCGTCCTCGTGCTTGAAAAAGACAAAGGCCTGTTCCCAGTTTTGCGCCAGGATGCGCTCCAGCCATTGCGCCAGGTCGGCCTCGGTGTAATCGGCACGGCGCAGGCGCAGGTAACCCCAGGGGGCGGTGCTGTGAATCTCCTCCGCCGGCTTCTCGTCGCTATCGGCGATGCACAGGCTGTGGCCCTTGGCCCGAAGGAGATCATAGATCGCTTTTTTGAACCAGCTCTTGCTGCGGAACTCGAAGGCACAGTGGATGTTCTCGGGAATCAGGGCTAGAAACGCTTCCAGGACCTCGGGTTTGGCGCGAAAACTTCCCGGCAGTTGAAAAAGAGGCGGTCCCATCTTCTTGCCCAGGAGTGACAGCGTCCGGAAGAAGTATTTAGCCTCCTCGTCGACATGGCGCAGCAGCTTCAGGTGAGTGATGATCTGGGGAGCTTTGAGCGAAAAGGTGAAATCATCGGGGACCTGTTCCGCCCAGTCAGTGAGGCCCGCCACCGTCGGCATATGATAGAAGGTATAATTGATCTCCACCGTGTTGAGGCGCTCACTGTAGAAATGCAGCATCTCATGCGGCGAGATTTTTTCCGGATAGAAGCTCCCCTTCCACTCCTTGTAGCTATAGCCGCTGGTCCCCACCCGGATTTTCATCGTTCAGCTCCCTTATTATCGTCCTCGCGCACCACTTCGCGGGCAACCTTGTCCTCGCGCCGCCGCAGAAAGAGGATAGCCTGCCAGGATTTTCTGTCAAGAAGACGGCTGGCTGGAGTTTGTTCCGTGAGCGACCCTCGGCTGGACGGTAATGTCTTGCCTTCGGCGGAATGGGCTGGTATTGATGTGGGGCGTTTGCTGGGAGGGGATGAAAGGGAGAGAAGGAGTCGGGGCTTGTCCGTTTTTTCCACCGCCGCCGGCAGTCGCCGCGTGGCGGTTTGTTCTTTGGAGGGAACAAAATAGCTAGTGAACTAATGAACAGCGGATTTGTCCCTAAATTTTCATTGAAAGGGGAGGAACATGACGATATTAACAGCAATAACACGGTTCAAATTGCTCGTCACTGTCACTTTAGTCATAATCACAGGAGCGACCATTGCGATGGCAACCGAAGAAGCCCCATACACGGTTATAAAAACTGACGATATTTTTGAGCTGCGCGAGTACGCGCCTCAGGTTCTCGCCGAAATCATTGTGGACGGGGACCTGGAAGGTGCCGGTAGCAAGGCTTTCAGGCCGTTGTTCAACTATATTTCCGGTGACAATAAATCACGCGACAAGATCGCAATGACCGCCCCCGTATCCCAAGAACAGCAGGGAGAAAAAATATCCATGACCGCTCCGGTCAGTCAGCAGAGTGTCCAGGGAAAATGGGCTGTAAGTTTTATGATGCCGGCTTCCTATACGCTGGAAACCCTGCCGTTGCCCAATGATTCGAGCATTACGCTACGGCAGGTCCCTGCCCGCCGGGTGGCTGCTGTTCGATATTCCGGGTTCTGGAGTGAGGAGAAATATCGAATCCACAAAGAAAAACTGGAAAAATGGATCAGCGATAACCGCTTTACCGTTACCGGGGAAGCGGTCTGGGCCCGTTACAATCCCCCCTTTATGCCTTGGTTCATGCGGCGGAATGAGATTCTGATTCCGGTCTCTACGGTTGGTAACTGAATTTTTATCCAGCAATAGGGTATGGCGTCTGGCGGGACGCGACCCCGCCGGTTTAGATTTTAATGGTGGCGAGCTGTTGCCCTGTAGCCGGTAAGTTCTTGCCTTCGGCGGTATGGGCTGGTATTAATGTGGGGCGTTTTTGCTGGGAGGGGATGAAGAAGAGAGAAGGAGTCGGGGCTTGTCCATTTTTCCACCGCCGCCGGCAGTCGCCGCGTGGCGGTTTGTTGTTTGAAGTGTCAACAGTTTTCCGGACACAAGATTAAGCAGCTTCCTTCATGGCTTCAAAGACAAACGGAGCCTCATAGCCGTTAGCAGAATGCAGCCGCTGACGATTGTAAAAAACTTCGATGTACTCGAATATTGCAGCCCTGGCTTCCTCGCGAGTCTGAAAATCGCAGTGATGAACCAGTTCAGTTTTGAGGGTGTGGAAAAAGCTCTCGGCGACGGCATTGTCCCAGCAATCGCCTTTTCTGCTCATGCTGGCCTTCACACCATGGATTTCGAGGATTTTCCGATAACTGTCAGAGGCATATTGGCTGCCCCGATCGCTGTGGAAGATAAGACCTTGGGCTGGCTTTCGCTTCCAGATGGCCATCAGCATGGCATTATTGACCAAGTCGGCTTGCATCCGTGAATCCATGGCCCAACCGACTACGGCACGAGAAAATAGATCGATGACAGTTGCTTGGAATAACCATCCTTCACGCGTCGGGATGTAAGTAATATCCCCAACATAAACGGTATTGGGTGTGTCAACGGTAAATTCACGGTCAAGAAGGTTCGGTGCGATCGGTTTGTCGTGGTTCGAATCCGTTGTTACTTTAAATTTTCGCTTGGTTTGGACCTGAAGCTGTTCTTCCTGCATCAATCGGCCAATGCGACGGCGACTGACAGCGATCTTTTGTTTCTTTAGCTCGCGCTTAATACGCCGGGTTCCATAGTTTTTTCGCCCTGCTTTGAAGGCGGCCTTGATTTGGGGCCGCAGTTCATCATCCTCTATCTGGTGACAACTGGGAGCCCGGCTCAAAAACTCATAATAGCCACTCCGGGAAACTTGAAGAACTCGACACATGGCTTGGATGCTGAACTCAGTCTGCTGTTTCATCCAGGCGTACTTTATTGACTGTTTTTTGCAAAGTACGCCGCTGCCTTTTTTAAGATGTCACGCTCTTCTTTTA
>JAXMLA010000342.1:0-17208 GCA_034370465.1 Desulfuromonadales bacterium | reverse complement strand
TTCATCTTCGACCAGGAACGGGACGACCGTGGTCAGGCCGACCGCTGCTTCTTCCGAGTTGGAAAAGCCGGTGACCTCTTTCCCCTGCACCAGCGGGGATCCATCCGCTTTGCGGGCATGACGGAATACGCCAGGGGCATGACAAACCGCCGCAACCGGCTTACCCAGGGCAGACATGATCTCAATCAGGTTGATCGAATGTTTGTCCTCGGCAAGATCCCATAACGGCCCATGTCCCCCCGGATAAAAGAGCGCGTCATAGTCATCGGGAGGGATATCTTTCAGACGGATGGTCGAGGCCAAGGCTTTCTGGGCTTCCTCGTCGGCGTTGAAACGGGCGGTGGCGGCCGTTTGAAAATCTTTCGCGGCACTCTTCGGATCGAGGGGAGGGTGTCCCCCTTTCGGCGATGCGAGGGTAATTTCCGCTCCGGAATCTTTGAAGACATAGTAAGGCGCGGCAAACTCCTCCAGCCAGAAGCCGGTCTTTTCCCCGGTCTCTCCAAGCTCATCATGCGACGTCAGTACCATCAGTATTTTCATGACTTCTTACTCCTTTGAGAGCGTGATAACAGTCAGGCTGCGCTGCATTGAAGTCTAGCACGGTTTTGCGATTTTTTATTGTTGGTGGAGTCAGCGAAGGAAAGGGAGGGCCGTGCGGGTTTGCCAAATGCCGTTTTTGACCGTGGTTTGGTAAAGGAGTTCGAGTTCGGCCCGGGTATGTTCAATAATTTTCCCCGGCACTCCGGGGAGGTAATCGCCGACATACAGGGAATTGGCCCTGGTGAATTTCTCGCGGGCTTTGTCAAGATTGCCGAGAGAGATCAAATTGAGTCCGTCTATCACGGCGTGGTGAAATTCAAAGACGTCGATATGGATTCCCCGGGGATCGATTCTGATCCCTTCCGGGCGGACGACCAGGGGATTGAATCCCAATGCCTTGATCAGAAAGGTGTTGAGTGGCCGGATTAAAACCTCCTCCAACTGCCGCCGGTTGCTGCGGGTCTCCGCGACGTTCAAAAAAGAGCGACAGACCCGATCCCAGGTAAAGTAGAGATCGAGGGGCGAGAGGAGCGAACAGAAGAAGATCTTCAGCTGTTCATCAGGCCACTGAGTCGTGACCGTCTGCCCCTCGGCAGAAAGGCTGAAACGGCCCAGGGTCTGAATGTCCAGCGCGTAAACAGGTTTATTCATGGGTCTCCCGTGGAATAGCAAGCGACTCTGCTGAGCAGAAAGAACGTTGAGGGGGTTCTCTGTCGGGGAAGTGAACTGCGACGAACGTGCCAGCGAGGAGCTCTGGAGGATTTCAGTCTAATAAGCTGATTATACAGGGAAATTCAGGGAAGAGCCGGTGGGGTGCAAGGAATGGGGATCAAGGAAACCTGTCATCTTTAACATAACTGTTATATATGAAGGATCCCTTCCGGGTAAAGATCGCCCCCTTCCCTCGTAATGAGAAGGGGGCGGCGGATGGCGATACCGCCAGACATTCAGGCCGCTGTGCAGTTATCCGTAATAAGAGGCCGCCAGCCGCTAAATTTATCCACAACATATGACGGCCTGGTTGGAGCTAATGGATAATTTGCCCCCGTCCTTTTTCGCCAAAACTGGAGATTTTTTTCTATTTCAGGAGAAATACCACTGGGTTGTACTTACAATAACCTCGTCTAATGATCGCTGGCAGGTTCGTTGCACTTAGCTGTTTCATGACTTCTATAAACCCGGCCAACCCCCGCCTCGATGAGAGTTTAACTGCTGCGCAGGAATCGCCATGAATCGTAATCAGGGTGGGCGCCTCCATCTCCTTGCCTTGCTCCATGCTCTTTTGGTCCTGGTCCTGCTGGCTCCGAACCTCGTCTTTGCCGAAGATCCGAAGCTCGATAGCAAGGCACAACAGATCGCTCCGACCGCCTTTGCCGGTGACAAGCCGACGCCGGTGCTGCATTGGGGGGAAGGCGCCAATAAGAGCTACCTCGTCCCTGCCCTCGATATTGCCGGCTTTTTCCTTCTGTTGAATCAATATGACCGGCATTTTCTCGAGTCCGATGAATACCATTCCAATTTTGCCTCCTTCAAGGAGAACCTGACCGGGGGATGGGTCGCTGACAGCGACTCCTTTGATATTAATCAGTTTATGCATCCTTATGCAGGATCGATGTACCACGGTTTTGCCCGTTCGGCCGGCCAGGATTTCTGGACCGCCGGCGGCTATAGCGTCGGCGGTAGCCTCCTTTGGGAGCTGGCCGGTGAGACCACCCCGCCCTCGGGGAACGATCTCTACACGACCAGTGTCGGCGGAATCATCCTCGGCGAGCCCCTCTTTCGCATGTCCAGTCTGTTGCTGGAAAGCAGCGAAGGCAAGCCGGGGTTCTGGCGGGAACTCGCGGCCGCGGCGATCTCGCCAGCCACCGGCATCAACCGCTTCGCTTATGGTAAACGTTTCCGCAGCGTCTTCCGGAGTCACAATCCCGCCGTCTTCACCCGCCTGCAGCTCGGTGTCAACCTCAATTCCCACATGAGCTCAGACGTCAACCGAAACCGGGACCCGGCGGGGGCGGCGATTCCGCAGAGCTACAACAACGGTGAGGCGATCGCCGACTTTACCATCGCTTACGGGCTTCCCGGCAAGCCCGGCTACACTTACACCCGTCCTTTTGACAACTTCAACTTCCAACTCACCGCCGCCACCAGCAATGCCCTGGAGAATGTCATCAGCCGCGGCCTCCTTTACGGAACCGATTACGCCCTCGGTGACAACTACCGCGGTGTCTGGGGTCTTTACGGCACTTACGACTACCTTGCTCCGCAGATCTTTCGCGTCTCCACCACCGGCCTCGGGCTCGGCAACACCGGGCAATGGTGGTTGTCACCGACCATCGCCCTGCAGGGGACAGCCCTGGCCGGGGTCGGTTATGGCTCGGCCGGCACCATTCACGGCATCGGTGAACGCGACTATCACAACGGCATCAGCCCGCAAGGGCTGGTAGCGACGCGCCTGATCCTGGCTGACCGGGCCGCCCTTGAGCTTGAGCTGCGCGAATATTACATCAGCGGCCTTGCTTCTGCGGAAAGTGACGGATGGGAGAATATTCTGCGCGGGGTCGCGACCCTGACGGTGCGCGTTTACGACCTGCACGGGCTGACCCTCCGATATACGATCTCACGCCGGGATGCATACTACTCCGACCTTGACGACACCAATCAAACCGTCGGCACCGTCAGTGTCGGCTACACTTATCTTGGCCACACGCGTTTTGGCGCCGTCGACTGGCGCCCGAAGAGCGCAGGTGGCCCTTGAGCGCGATAACAACAGACTCTAGGAGGAGTTTTATGATGAGATACTTGTTAATCTGCGCCCTGGTTGCCGTCTTTGCTTTGCAAGCGGACCTGGCAACCGCCGGCAATGGCGCGAACGTCGTCGCAACCGATATCCTGACGGCGGTGGTGCCGCTGACCGGACTGGCGGTGGCTTACTTTAAGGATGACACGGAGGGACAGAAGCAGTGGCTGCGCAACACCGGTGTAAACCAGGTTCTGGTGACCGCCCTGCGCGTCGGTTTCAACGAAACCAGCCTCGGCGAACGGCCGAATGGTCACCCTTATGGATTCCCTTCAGGGCACCAGGCCTTTATCACCTCCGGTGCGGCATTTCTCGGTGAACGCTATGGCTGGAAGTGGGGGACCCCGGCGTATCTGGCCGCCGCTTATGTTGCTTACACTCGCGTTGACGAGGATAAACATCATTGGCGGGATGTCATTGCCGCCAGTGCGATAGGCTACGGGGTAGCCTTAATGACGGTGACCCCGGAGAACGCGACCTATCTGGCGCCGGTTATCGGCCCGGATTTTCTCGGCCTGCGCTTTGAGCGTTCTTTCTGATTATTTTTCCGCTCCTTGCACCCTTTCTGCGCAGTATCCGGCCGGATGCTGTTGCCGATAGAGATCGATCTGCTCTTGAGCTTCCCGTCGCTCTTTCTCCGAAAGGGGGAGGTAGCCGCGACCGTAGGGCCAGCCGTAGCCCCAGCGATACCAGGTGGGGAGAGCCGGATGTCCGCCCGCCCGCACGCCCAGGTACATCGTCTCTGCCAATGCCTGGTCGTTGGTGCGTTGCCGGACACAGTCACGCAGAATCAGGTCAGCCTGATTGCGCGCGTCTGCACTCCCTCCCTGCCAGTAAGCAAGGTCATGCTGCTGGCAGCAGCCGCACCACTTGTTGCGGTCAGCGAACGTTCCGTCCGGAAAGAGACTGCAACCATCGCTGGTAAAAGGGGCGAGCTTTTCCGTCTGGGGGGAACGAACAGAAGCACAGGCTGACAAGGTGAGAGCGGTCAGCACCAGAAGTAACCGGCAGGAATAAAACCAAAAGGCTCCAGCTGGCGATAACGCCGGCTGGAGCCTTTGCTTATTGCCGGACAATGCCGAATTTCCGCATCCGGGCGCGCAGCGTGCTGGCATTGAGACCTAAAAGAACGGCGGCGCCGCTCTTCCCTTCGATGCGCCAACCGGTCTTCTGCAGCACTTGCAGGATGTGATCGTGTTCGAGCTCGACGAGGGCTTTGATCTCCTGCCCGCCCAATTCCTCCGTCTTGCGGAAGGTATCAAAGCGGTCGAGAATCTGCAGGGTTGCCCCCTGACTGATAATCACCGCTCGCTCGATGACACTTTCCAGTTCACGAATGTTGCCGGGCCAGGGATATTCCTGCAAGACATGCATCGTCTCCTTGGCCACGGTCTCGATCTTCCTGCCGATCTTGGCGTTGAATTTGGTGACGAAATGCTGGACCAGGAGGGGGATATCGTCCTTACGCTGGCGCAGGGGGGGCAAGGTGATGGGGAAGACGTTGAGGCGGTAATAAAGGTCTTCGCGGAACTTGCGGTTCTTGACTTCTTCCGTAAGATTCCGGTTGGTGGCGGCAATAATCCTTACGTCGGTCTTCAGGGTGCGGGGACTGCCGAGCCGCTCAAACTCCCCATCCTGAATCACCCGCAACAGCTTGTTTTGCAGTTCGAGGGGGAGTTCGCCGATTTCATCGAGAAAGACCGTACCGCCATCGGCCAGCTCAAAGCGCCCGATCTGCTTGGAGTCCGAGCCGGTGAAGGCTCCCCGCTCCCGGCCGAAGAGCTCGCTTTCGATCAAAGCCGCCGGCAGGGTCGCACAGTTGACGGTGATCAAGGGCCGGTTTTTGCGCGGACTGCGGCTGTGGATGGCTCTAGCGACCACGCCCTTGCCGGTGCCGGTCTCGCCGAGGAGCAAAACCGTCGCATTCATCGGGGCGACGAGTTCGACCAGAGAAAAGACCTGGGTGAGCAGATGGCTTTGACCGATGCTCTCGCCAAAGTTGTCCTGTCTGGCCACCTCCTGCTCCAGATAGATATTTTCCGCTTCGAGTTGATCCTTCAAGCGCTTGATCTCCGCATAGGTCTCCAGGAGTGATCCTTCGACCTTTTTGCGCTCGGCAATTTCCTGGGTAAGCTGCAAATTCATTCGGATCAGCTCTCCCGTCCGGTCCTGCACTGCCTGTTCAAGGGTCTTGCTGTAATTTCCCAGTGCTTTGTAGAGTAAACGCACTTCGAGCATGTTGTGGATACGCGTTCTGACTTCGACCAGTTCGAAGGGTTTGCTGATGAAGTCCTTGGCGCCGGCTTGCAGGGCCCGCACTTTGTGTCCCGGCTGCGCGGTGATCACCAGCACCGGCAGATAGCCGCTGGCTTCGATCCCCTTCAACTCTTCCATCACCGCAAAACCATCCATGCCCGGCATCTGCAGGTCGAGCAGGATAAGGTCGTAGCGATTTTCCTGATGCAGCGCACCAACCTCGCGGGGATTCATCGTCGTCGTCACACAGCTGTAGCCAGTGTCGACCAGCAGTTGTTCCAGAAGTATGACATTCTCTTCCCGATCGTCAACGATCAGAATTTTGGCGCTGAAAATATCGGATTCCGTCTGCTTCATAGTTCTTCCTTTTTCGCGGCCCGGGCCGCTTTGGTATTGGCATGTTTGAGGACCATGTCGAGCGTCTCCAGGAACTGGTTGACCTTGATCGGTTTGGTGAGATAACGGAAAAAGCCCGCCTCCAGCCCTTTCTCGATATCTCTGGGGATGGCATTGGCACTGAGGGCGACGACCGGGATGTGCGCGGTGGTCGGGCTTTCCGCGAGAATTTTCAGGGCTTCGATGCCGCTGATGCCGGGGAGATTGATGTCCATGAGGACAACATCCGGCAGAGAAGCGAGCGCCATCTTGATACCGGTCACGGCGTCACGGGCACTGAGCAGGCGGATATCGCTGCGGCGCGCCAGGATATCCTCGACCAGCATCAGATTCGCCGGGTTGTCCTCGACATAAAGGACCGTGTACAACTCCCCGCCGACGGGCGATTGCACCTCGCGGACTTTCGCTAATTCCGCGGTGCGGGCGGCGGCCTGCGGTTCTGTCGTCTGTTTCAGCTCGAGCCAGAAGACACTCCCTTCACCGACGCTACTCTCGACGCCGATGACGCCATCCATCAATTCGACCAGCCGTTTGCAGACCACCAGGCCGATGCCGGTCCCTTGTTCGCCGTGCGCTTCCTGCCCCAAACGATTAAAGGGCTGGAAGAGCTGGGCAATCTGCTCCGGCGCCAGTCCGGCGCCGGTATCGCGAACGCTGATGCGAATCGCATCCGGCGGACTCAGGGTGCAGGTCACAACCACTGTCCCCCCCCCGGAGTTGTACTTGATGGCATTGGAAAGGAGATTGATCAGCAGTTGTTTGACCCGGGTGCGGTCGGCATTGACATAGTAAGGGGTGGCGAGTTCGGCAAAGGTGACACTGATGCCGCACTGTTGCGCCTGCGGTTCGACCATGACCGCGCATTCCTCCATGACTTCCTGCAGCGCCACCGGTTCGAGCGACAGCGACAGTTTGCCGGACTCGATCAGGGCAAGATCAAGGATTTCGTTGATCAGCACCAGCAGGTACCAGCCGGCCTTGAGGATCTGATCGATGCTCCGCTTCTGACTGTCGGTCGGCACCGGTTTGCCCGATTCGAGGAGTTGGGCAAAGCCGAGAATCGCGCCCAGGGGGGTACGCAGCTCATGGCTCATGCTCGACAGGAACTCCGACTTCGCCTGATTGGCTTTCTCCGCCACGGAGCGGGCGTTCTCCAGCTCGATGTTCTTATCCTTTAACATCTGGTCAAGCCGGGCCTTTTCGATATCCGCCTGCTTGCGCGCGGTGTTATCGGTGCCGATGAGCAGGTAGCCGATGATGCTCTGATGTTCGTTGCGCAGGGCGGTGACTGAGACCACCGCCGGGAAGCGGCTGCCGTCCTTGCGGATGTAGGTCAGCTCGTAAATGTCTTCAATCCCGCGCCGGGCCTTGAAGACCAATGCGTCAAAGCCGGGCGTAATTTCGGTATCGAGCTCGATGCTGAGCGACTGGGCGCGGGCAATCACTTCCTGCGGATCGGAAATGTCGGCCGGGGTGATCTGATTCATCACCTCGGCGGCAGTGTAGCCGAGCATCCGTTCGGCGCCGACGTTGAAGATCTGGATGACCCCCTTGGCGTCGGTGGCGATACTCGAAAAGTTGGCGCTGTTAAAAATCGCCCGCTGCAGAGCGCCGGCTTTGAGCAGTTCCTCTTCCGCCTGCTTGCGGTCGGTAATGTCTTCCATCGCCAGCAGGATGATGTGCGAGCCGATATTCTTCCGGAAGATCTGCCGGGCGTTGAGGAGGATGATCTTGCGGCCGATGCCGGGGAAAACATGGTCGACTTCATAGTCATTAATCACGGTATTCTGGGGGAGAATATTCTCGAAGAGGGCCCGGAGTTGGGGGATGTCCCATTGCCGATTCCCAAGATCGTAGATGAAATTACCAATGGTCTCTTCGTGCGTGACCTTGAAGGTTTCGTAGAAACTATGGTTGGCGGTGAGAATTTTCAGGTCGAAATCGAGGACCACCAGGGGCTTACGTACGGTTTCGACGATGTTCTCGGCATATTCCCGGGCATCCTGCACCTCCGCTCCCAGTCGCTGGGCAACGGTGCCATCAACGATGGAGGAAAGGACATGACTATTCTTCCTGGCGCTATCATCAACCGTCACACTCTGCAGTTGACCGTAAATCACCGCGCCTTTCTTCCCGGTCAGCTTGATTTCACAACGCTGCATCTCAGATCCCAGCAAAACGCTCGCAAGGTGCTGGGAAAAAATCTCCCGCCCGTCTGGTTCCGCAATAAAAGCGTCAAAGGATCGATCTACCAGCGAGCTTCTCTCGATTCCCAGCATCTGCGCGCCGGTGAGATTGACATTCTGGATCACTCCGGCCGCATCAAAGGTGAAATAACCGATCGGGGCAAAGTCATAGAGTTCGGAATATTTGTTCCGCGACAACTCGAGATCGCCCTGGACGCGCTGCAGCTCTTCGTTCTGCATCTCCAGTTCGACCTGTTGATTCTCCAGCTCTTCCTGGGCGCGGCGCAGCTCGGTATTCTGCTCCTCCATTTCGAGCTGGTAAATCTCCAGTTCATTGACCAGACGCTGCGTCGCTTCTTTGCTGCGGGGGAGCTGCGCTTCTTCCGTTTTTGTCCGCAACCGTTCTTCCGCATGCTGGCGTAATTCGCTGGCGGAGGTTAACAGATTGTTCTCTTTGTCGGTGGCCATTGGACCTCTATGAAATTATGAATAATGAAAAAACCGAATATCTGCCCGTCACCCGTCACCCGTCACCCGTCACGGCTTTAAGCCGCTCGATCTCCGCGCGCAGCTCTGCTTCCAGCACCTTGGCGCCGGTAATATTCGCAAAGGTAATCACCACTCCGGCAATCACGTCCTCCATGGTGCGGTAAGGCATGATCCGCACTGAGTACCAACGCCCATCGCTGGTGGTGACCTGCTTTTCCGAAAAGGCGAGCTTGCGTAGCACTTCCCGCGCCTCTTCGCTTATCTCGGGGTAAAGCAGGTTGCTGGTAATATCGGAAAGGGGACGACCGACATCGCCCGGCAGCAACTTGAAAATTTTATCCGCGCCGGGGGTGTAGCGGCGGACGCGGAGTTCATTGTCGAGAAAGACGGTAATGATTTCGGTGCTGTTGAGCAGGTTGCGCATATCGTTGTTCACCCGCGCCAGCTCCTCCATTTTCGAATGTTGCTCGGCGTTCACTGTCTGCAGCTCTTCATTGAGCGACTGCATCTCTTCCCGGGAGGTGGTCAATTCTTCGTTGGTCGACTGGAGTTCCTCGTTAGTCGACTGCAGCTCCTCGTTGGCGGAGGTGAGTTCTTCCCGCGAGGACTGCATCTCCTCGCGGGTTGTTTGTAGTTCGACGCGCGCCTGCTGGAGTTGCTCCTCCAGTTCAGAGAGAGTGGCGCTGCCGGTCTTCGCGCGGTTAGACACCTTCTTTTTCTGGGGTGTGACCACGTCGGTAAAGACGATCATCACCATCCCCCGTAATGCCGCCGGCTCTGCAATCGCCTGCACGGTGAGATCAACGCTCCGGGGATTGCCTTCTGTCCCGAGCGGAAGATTTTTGACGGTGACCGCATCTGTTTGCCGCAGCGCCTTCTGGAAAGCACTCCCCAGTTCAAATCGAATCTCTTCCCGGGCCATGGCGAAGATATTCCAGTTGGCTTTGCCCGCCGCCGGCTCAAGATATTTACCGGTCCTGCCGCTGACATAAAGGATATCCCCCTTGTTGTTGACGAGCACAGCTGCCGGAGAAAAGTGCTGCAAAAGGAGATGATCCGCGAGGGTCTGGAGATTAACAGCCGGTTCCACCATGGTTAGCTCCTTGGGATCTCCCGATCGGACGGGGACAAACGCGGCGGGAAATGCCAGCGGTGCCGCCGGCAGGAAAGATTCGCGGCGTTTGAAGATCCGTGATTTGATGCTCAGGGGCTCGAAGAGATCGGCAACGGCGTTGATGGACTCGGCGCTCCCCAAAAAGAGAACTCCCCCCGGCTTCAAGCTGTAATGAAAGAGGGGCAGGAGTTTTTTTTGCAGTTCCGGCGTCAGATAGATCAAGAGATTGCGACAGATCAGGAGATCAAGCCTGGTAAAGGGCGGGTCCATGATGACGTTTTGAGTGGCAAAGGTCACCATCTCGCGAATCTCCTTGCCGACCCGGTAGCTGTTCCCTTCCTGGATAAAAAACCGCTGCAAGCGCTCGGGTGAGACGTCGGTGCTGATGTTGATCGGATAGACCCCGGCGCGGGCCTTGGCGATGGCGTCGTGGTCGAGGTCGGTGGCAAAGATCTGCAAAGTAAAATCCCCGGCCGGCTTGACCTGCTCCCGTGCCTCCTTGAAGACCATGGCCAACGAATAAGCTTCCTCACCGGTCGAACAGCCGGCCGACCAGGCGCGCAGCACGCCGCCGGTCGGGTAGTCGGCCAGGAGTTTCGGGATAACCTCCGTCCGTAACTGCTCCCAGGCCGCCGGGTCACGGAAAAAGCTCGTCACGCCGATCAAGAGTTCCTTGAAAAGGATTTCCGTTTCCTGGGGGTTCTCCTGAAGATAACGCACATAACCCGCAATCCGGCTGATCTGGTGAATTGTCATGCGCCGCTCGATGCGGCGGTAGACGGTGTTCTTTTTGTACAGGGAGAAATCGTGGCTGGTGTTGGCCCGCAGCAAGATGAGAACTTTCTCCAGAGCGCTTTGATCCTTCTCTTCCAGGGGCAGATCGGTCTTGGCGATGATCAAGGCGTGGTGGAGATAGGCGATGATCTTGCCGGGCAGCTCCTCCACCGTGGCGACAATATCGGCCAGATCCGCGCCAATGGCGCTGCGCGGCATGCTGTCAAACTTGGCCGAGACCGGTTCCTGCACCAGGACGAGGCCCGCCTTCTCCTTGATCGCCTTGAGTCCGAGCGTCCCATCCGAGCCCATGCCGGAGAGGATGACGCCGATGCTCCCCTCCTGGCGGTCCTCGGCCAGGGAGCGAAAGAAGAAATCGATGGGAAGACGCAGGCCACGGGGTGCTACCGGCGCGAAGAGGTAGAGCCGGCCGTGCAGAATCGACATATCCTTATTGGGAGGGATAACATAAACGCAGTCCGGCTCGACCTTCATCCGGTCTTTGACCTGGAAGACTTTCATGGCGGTGACGCGCTGCAGGAGTTCGGGCATGATCCCCTGGTGGGTCGGGTCGAGATGCTGGACGATGACAAAGGCCAGACCGCATCCCGGCGGCACATGGGAGAGGAAGATCTCCAAGGCCTCCAGGCCACCGGCCGAGGCGCCGATGCCGACAATCGGGGAGAGAGTCTTCTTTTGCCGGGGGAGGATTTTTTTCGACGCTACGGGGGCCGCTTGATGAACGCCCTTCGCCGGATTCTGTCGTTTTTCCATAATGTATAAATATACCAGCTTATGCCGTAATGCCCTAAGGATATCTGTGGCCCCTTAAAAATAGCCCGCCACATGCTGAGGTTCCACCACATACTGCGGCCGCACATATCCCTTTCCCCCCGACTCCTCGCCACCCTGTCAAGCCAACCATTCGTTAATAAAGACTAAATTTCGTCGCGAAGCTTCTTCACCGTATTGGCAGACTCTTTGCCTTATAGCTGGTGAGACCATGAACCAACTCATCCATCCGCGCATCAGGCAAAGAAGGATTAAAGAGAACGAGGAGCAGGAAGATTTTTCCATGGCAAGACGATGACAAAGGAGTGGTAGCGAATTTTTGGGGCAGGAACTAACTAAACGTAATTTCACAGAGATTTGAAGGAGGTCGTATGAAAAGATTTAGAATGAAGGCTTATTTATTATTAACGTTACTTTTGACTGCTTACATCCTGCCGGGTTGCGGCGGCGATGCCGGCAACGGCCATTGGGATAAACCGACCGTAATCCCCACCATACTCTCCACCTCCCCGGCGCCTGCCGCCCTGGGTGTGCCGATCGGCAATAATCTCACAGTCACCTTCAATGAAGCGATGGATCCCGCAACCCTTGCTTCTCCTGCAACCAGCTTTACGGTGAAAGAGTATTTGAGCAACGCTCCCGTAAGCGGCGTTGTGACCGCCAGTGGCAATACGGCAACTTTTAACCCGGACGCCGATCTCTTGCCTCTAACTGAATATGCCGCGACTATCACCACCGGGGCGATGAATTTGGCGGGCAAGGCCCTGGCAAGTGACTATGTTTGGCGCTTTACCACCGGGGCAACGGTTGACACCAGCGCACCCTTCGTGAGTGCGACCAATATTTCTAATGGTGCTATTAACCAGCCTTTCAATACTGACATCACTGCCACCTTCAATGAAGCGATGGACCCTGCAACCCTTGCTTCTCCGGCAACCAGCTTCACAGTCAATGAGTTTGTAAGTAACAATCCGGTAAATGGCGTTGTCACCTACCTTGGCAATACGGCAACTTTTAACCCGGACGCCGACCTCTTGCCTCTGACGGAATACATTGCGACCGTCTCGGCAGATGCCAAAGATCTGGCCGGGCTGGCATTAACCAGCGGACCGGTGCCGAATCCCTGGCGCTGGACGACTGGCGCCGCCGCAGATATCGTCGCTCCCGAGATCACCATCACCTCTCCGGTGGATGGTGACATCGATATCCCTGTCGACAGCACTATCACAGCAACGTTCAACGAAGAGATGAGTCAGGCAACCATGATCGCCGCGAACTTCACGGTGGTGGAAACATTGTCTACCAATCCTGTCACAGGAATGGTTGTGTATGATGTTTTAACCAACGTCGCGACCTTCACCCCCCTATCCGACCTTGCGCCGAGCACCAGCTATACGGTCACAGTGACGGATGGGGCACAAGACCTGGCCAGCAATGCGCTGGTAGTGCCGGCCGTGGCTGGACTCCCGGTTCCGAATCCCTGGACCTTTACCACCGCAGCACCTCCGACAATCATCCCTGGCGCGACTTGCACAGTAGCAGCCGGACCGACCATCCCGACAGTGACGGAATCTAACCCCACTGACGGCAACCTGCTGGCAACGACCAGCACCGCGGGCGTTGCTAACAACGGCAAGTTGATCACCGCCAACTTCAGCATGGCGATGAACCCCACGACGATCGCGTCGGCCACGGCGCCGCTTACCTTCACGATTATGGAGACAGTATCCCTGAACCAAGTGTCCGGTACCGTCACCATGGATCTCACCAACACGGTTGCAACCTTTACCACCGATACAGCGCTCGTTGAAAACACGGCTTATACCGCGTCGATTACGGTTGACGCCCTGAGCGCAGACGGCGTTGCCATTGCCTGTCCTTATGAATGGAATTTCACTACCGTCACTCCTGCTGCTACTGGTCTCGCACCGGTCAACATGACCGGGATCGAATCCTTTGGCGTTCTGGGAGGCCTATCCATCACACTGGGAGGTGGTCCTGCCAGTACGACCGGTTTCCGTGTTGATGGCGATGTCGGAGTGTCACCCGGTAACACATGTAATGGCTGTGACAGTACAACTGTAACCGGCGTTATTTCGGTCGCTGATGCAGTTGCCGCTGCCGCCAAAATCGCATTGGTCGCAGCGTATGATGATGCAATTGGCCGTACAGTAGATGTTTGCACGCTTGCCACGGATGATCTGACTACGGGTCCCACTGCTGCTTGTAACCTCGGAATTAATGGCACCTTTCAACCCGGCCTCTATTGGTCAGGAACCAATATTTCGATACCGGTGGGCGGAACCATCACACTTGATGCTATGAATGATCCCAATGCGGTCTTCATCTTCCAGTCAGAGTCCACCATCATCACAAACGTCAACAGTCACATCATTCTGGCCAACCTGGCTAATGCCAATAACGTTTTTTGGGTCGCGAAGAGCTCAGCGACGATCGGTGGAACAGGCGCCGATTTCGCAGGAACCGTACTGGCTTTAGAGGACTTTACGGTTAACCAGGACACCCAGATGCTGGGCAGAGCGTTGGCCAGGAATGGCAATGTTACCGTACAGGACGGCGCCCTCATTACTGTGCCTACGCCGTAAAGTATGTAGCATTCGCTGCTTGAAAAGGGCAGGAAGTCGGGGGGACAGACATGATCAGTATTCCGTCTGTCTCCCCGATCCTCCCAAGAATGAACATAAAAATATCTTTTAACGATACACGGAGGTTTATATGAAAAAGAAATTGTCCCTGGCACCGCTCACCAAAAAGATGCTGCCGGTGGTGTTATCCGCGGTTTTTCTCCTGCCCCTGGCGGCGCAAGCCGAGATCAAGGCCGGCAGCGTTGAAATCAGTCCCTTTGCCGGCTACAACTTCTACGACAATCAACACAACCTCAAAGACCGTCCGGTCTTTGGCGGCCGGATTGGCTACAACTTTACCAACCATTTCGGCCTGGAAGGGACCGGGGAATTCGCCAAGACCCGGGTTGACGACAAAAGCAAGCCCTGGACCGAGCAGGGGCAATTCACCGGCTCCGACGATGTGAAGATTATCTCTTACCATCTCGACCTCCTTTACCACTTTCTGCCGGCAGAGAGACTCAACCCCTTTGTCACCGCCGGTTACGGCGCCAGTCACTATAATCCCGAGATCAACAGCAAGAATATGCGGCTGCTGAATGTCGGCGTCGGCGCCAAATACTGGGTGGCTGACAATATCGCCCTGCGCGTCGATCTCAGCGACAAGATGACCTTCGACGAGCAGCTTCACAACCTTTCCGCAACCGCGGGCGTTGTCTTTGCTTTCGGCGGTGAATCAGCGACCGCTCCGGTGGAACGGGCGACGGACAGCGATAAAGACGGCGTCATCGATGCCAGCGACAAATGCCCCAACACCCCGGCTGGCGTCGCCGTCGACATGGACGGCTGTCCCCTCGATGCCGACAAAGACGGCGTCCCCGATTATCGTGACAAATGTCCCAACACCCCGGCTGGCGTCGCCGTCGACAAAGACGGTTGTCCCCTCGATAGCGACAAGGACGGCGTCGCCAATTCTCTGGATAAATGCCCCAACACCCCGGCGGGCGTGGCTGTCGACAAGGACGGCTGCGCAAAGAAGGTCGTTATCCTCGTCTCGGAGCCGAAAGTCGAAGAGAAGGTCAAAGTCGTCGCCAAAGAACCGGTCGAAGTCGTAGTTCTCGCCTTTGAGGATATCCACTTTGACTACAATCAGTCAACTCTGACTCCGGAAGCGAAGGTCCTGCTGAAAAAGAATCTTCAGCTACTTCAGGAAAACCCCAAGGCGCACATCCGCATTGCCGGCTATACCTCAGCTTCCGGCACCGACGCCTACAACCAGACACTCAGTGAAAAAAGAGCGACTGCCGTCAATGAGTTCCTGATCAGCGAAGGGGTCGTCAAGTCGGGCCGCCTCTCCACGATCGGCTATGGCTCGACCCAGCCCGCCGTTTATGAATCCGCCCCGAGAGATATTTACTCGGATGCCGCCAAAGCCAACATGCGCGTCCTCTTTGAGATCGTCGTCGAGGAGTAACCGTCGAACCGCACCGCTTTCGATGGCGTTGCGTTGACTATTAAAAAGCAAAACAGGAAGCCCGCAGCCAGTGAATGGTTGCGGGCTTTGTGCTTTTGTCCCGATAAAAACCACCAGATGAGACAGCCTTTGTGCCCCCGGCGATAATCTGTGACGGATTTGACACTCTCCCTTGCGTCCACCTTTTTTGTTTCTGCAAAAATATCAAAGACTTATCTTAGGTCTGTGAATCAATACCCCCTTGGCACGATAGGTGTATTAATACTTAAGTAACAAACAGGTTTAGCACTTAAAAGGAGACACCATGCAGAAAAAATTGATTCTTCCGATCCTGCTCATGACTGCCGCCACTCTCACCTTCAGCGCCAATCAGGCCAAAGCCGCAGTTTCCGCGCAGATCAGTACACCGAATGTCAGTGTCAGTATCAACGGCTATCTGCCGCCCCCGCCCGGAGTGGTCGTCCTGCTCGATTCCGGCCGCCCTTACTATGTCGAAAGAGAGCAACGCATTTACATTAAGGAAAAACCGGCCAAACACAAGCATGGCAAAAAGAAGCACCACAAGAAACACGAACACGATCACGATCACGATTAGTAAAAAACGAATCTAAGCGCAAAACCTTACCGTTGGAGGACCTCAAATGAAGAAAATACGTTATGGACTGATCGGGCTGTTGCTGCTGTCGGGTCTGGCGACTTCCGCCGCTGCCAGTGTGAGCATCGGCATTAATCTCCCGAGTGTGCGCATCGGCGTCAACCTGCCGGTCTTCCCGCAACTTGTCCCGGTGCCGGGCTATCCGGTCTACTACGCGCCCGAAATGAATGCCAACTACTTCTTTTATGACGGCCTGTACTGGGTCTATCAAAACGATGACTGGTACGCGAGTTCCTGGTACAACGGCCCCTGGGATTATGTCGAGCCGATGTATGTGCCGCTCTTCGTCCTGCGCGTCCCCGTCGCCTACTACCGGAATCGCCCGCCCTCCTTTCGCGGCTGGCACTCGAATGCGCCCCCCCGCTGGAATCAGCGTTGGGGACATGAATGGGAACAGAGACGCCATGGCTGGGACCAATGGGATCGTCGTTCGGTTCCGGCACGGGCCCCGCGGCCTGAGTACCAGCGCAAGTATTCCGGAGATCGCTATCCGCGGATAGAACAACAGCAAAAGCTCCGCAGCCAGAATTATCGCTATCAGCCGCGGAACACGATTGTGCGGGAGCATTATAAAGAAAAGGAAAATTATCGCGATCCGGGAAGGCGGCAGGACGAGCAGAAACATCAATCCCGGGACAATGGAAAATCCCAGGGGAAAAAAGACGACAAGCGACAAGACCGCAGGGATGATGACCGCGGCCGTGAAGACCGCAGGGATGATGATCGCGGGCGGGGAGGTCGAGATTAATCGATCCGCTTGACGCCAATGTTATTCTGAATAAAAAGTGCCTGACAGGAATCTCTCCTGTCAGGCACTTTTCTTTGGTGCGCCCGGCAGGGCTCACTGACCGGCAAAGGGCTGAACACGCAGGATCGGACAGGAGGCTGAAATTCGCGGCAGTGGAAACGACCCTTCACCCGAGCCAGGAAACTGATGCAACGGGGATTGACAGAGGAAAGAGCATGGAGAAGTGCTCAAAATGGACGAGGCCCCTGGTGGAACTCAGGAGCCTCGCACATGAACGCAGCCTTTACGCAATCTTACTTCAGGAAACTGGGGCTTATATCGTTATTGAACCAGTTTCACCGTTTCCAGCATTCAACGTGAACCGCCGTATACGGAACCGTACGTACGGTGGTGTGGGAGGAC